>JACZSY010000425.1 GCA_022573975.1 SAR324 cluster bacterium
CCCGTGATCGCTTTCAACCGCGGAGGGGCGCTGGATACGGTCCACGGCCTCGATCAGGAAACACCGACCGGCGTGTTCTTTGCCGAGCAGACTCCCGTGGCATTGTGCGGTGCCGTGAAGGAATTTGAGGAAAATGGTGCGGTCATCACGCCAGGAAACTGCCGTAAGAATGCCGAGCGTTTTGGGGTGAGACGGTTCCAGAGCGAATTCAAGGCTTTCGTCTCCGATGCCTATGAAAAGTTTCAAGCGGAAAAGGCGTGAAACGCCACCTTTGCGTCTCATCTCAGGTCAAACTGGAATGGAATTGCGACAAAAGACCAGCATCCTGTTCGGTGGAATAGGATTCATAGGAACTCACTTGGCTCAACATTTGGGCCTGCATCAGCCCGATAAGGGAACGCAAGCTGGCGTGCAGAAACAACCTTGAGCCTGCTTTCCTGTGTCAAACCGGCTTTATGTTTCGCTTCACTCTGGAAGAGGCGCTTCGCGACTGGCGAACCGAGCAGCCGCAGAACTGCGTGGGGCAGTGAGGGCCCGTTCTCTTGGTTAGACTCTTGGTTAGAACGCCATTGACGATTCGCGGCTTGGTTGTTGACTGCGCGATGGCAGGTGTAAATTGCCGTTCGCGGTTGCCAGTTCCGGGCCTTAAAACGACCTGGAGCCAGTGACCCGTTAAGCTGAGCCACACGCCGCCGTTGGTATACGGGATTTGCGGCAAAGAAGCTTGCCTTAGGGAGATGAGACCGTCATGCGCCAGTACATTCCAGCGGTCCGTTCTGTGCAACTGCTGCTGGATTTGGCGGTAGTGCAAGCTTGTCTCTATCTACTGGCCTTCCAGAAGCTGGAGGGGAATTTTCCTACGCATTATCAGGCGCTGGCGCTGATCAGTGTCTTGCTGATGATCGTCGTTTACCAATGGGACCGCGTCTATCACCATTTCCGGGCGGGAGGTTTCTGGCGCGAGGCAAAGGCTCTGCTCAAGGCCTGGGGAACCGTACTGCTGGTGCTGCTTTTGCTGGGCTTCGCCACCAAGACCAATATTATGTTCTCCCGCGAGGTGCTGTTCACTTGGGCCATGGTGGCAGCCTTGGCGCAACTGGCTGTGCACTCAGGGACCGGCTTCATAGTCCGAATGCTGCGGGCTCGCGGCGTCAACGTGCGCCGCACATTGCTGGTTGGGGACGGGCAGTTGGCGTACGAGTTCTCCCAGCACCTGGCGCGCGACCCCCATTTGGGTATCGAGGTGCTGGGGTTTGTGACCACCGGCCAGGATTCCACAGGGAATCCGCAGGCAGCGTCCCTGCGCTGTCTGGGACCGGTGGAGCAACTTCCGGAGGTGATCCGCACGAGCCAGCCCGATCTGGTGTACATCACACTGCCCCTTGAGCAGTCCTCACGTATTGAAGAGCTTTCGGATGCGCTCCTGCCCCTGCACATGGACGTTCACTGGGTGCCGGACATCTCGGCCCTGAAGCTGCTCAATCATGGCGTGTACGAGGTAGAAGGGCGTCCTGTGATCCGCCTCTCCGATTCGTCCTTTGTTGGGCTGCGCCGCGCGGCCAAATGGCTGGAGGATATGATTCTGGCGACGATAATTCTGGTGGCCGTCAGCCCCCTGATGCTGGCCATCGCCATCTCCATCAAACTCAGCTCCCCAGGGCCGGTGCTGTTCAAGCAAAGGCGGATTGGACACAATGGAAAAACGATCATTACCTATAAATTCCGCTCCATGGTCCTTCACCAGGAGCCGCCGGGCCACCTCACTCAGGCGGTGCGGGAGGACCCTCGCGTGACCCCCATCGGCGCGTTTTTGCGCCGCAACAGCCTCGACGAATTCCCGCAGTTCATCAACGTGCTCCAGGGACGCATGTCCATAGTGGGGCCACGGCCACATGCCGAGGAGCACGACTTCCACTTTGCGAGGGATATTCGCGCCTACATGCTGCGCCATCGCGTGAAACCCGGGATCACCGGCTGGGCCCAGGTGAACGGCTGGCGGGGGGAAACCGACACGCCCGAGAAGATACA
>JACZSY010000238.1 GCA_022573975.1 SAR324 cluster bacterium
GCGAAGAGTCTCACGACTCCGGTCAGGACGCGGAGTTGCCCCCTGGGCAGGGCGAAAATCAGGCCCCCGGCGGCCAACAGGGCCGCGACAATCTTGGCCATAATCATGGGCAGGGTGCCATTGATATCGGCATAGCCGGGGCCGGTGAACAGCCCGCCCGCCTGGTGCATTACCTCGTAACGGTCCAGATAGAAACCGGCGGCCAGCACCACCAGCACGAACGCCCCCCAGAGGGCCAGATGCAGGCGTCCCCCTTTCGGAAAATTGGCCAGGGAGATCATTCCGGTTTCGGGGTTCTTGCCTGCCTGCAGCCGCATGAAATAAATCACGCCGATGCCGATCAGGGCGAACATGCTGACCGACCACACAAAAGACTGGATCTGATCCAGGAAAGGCAGGGTGAAGAGGTAGAACGATGCGTCCAATTCAAATATCGGGTCCACATGCCCGAACGGTAGGCCTTTTTGCCAAAGCAGCACCTTCTCCCAGTTGGCCGACAGCGTGAATTGCAAAAACACCGCGATCAGGGCGCTGATCAACAACACCGTGCGTTGGACCATGTTCGGCGAAAGAAACCGGCCCACCGGCGTGGCCAACAGATCAGGCGGCAAAAAGCGGGACGGATCGCCAGCCTGGCGCATGGCGTGGGAAAGGTTGAACCACACGATAGGCAGAGCCACCAGAAACCCGGCCACGGCCAACAAACCCCGGGTGGTCAGGATGGTGATGTACAATTGGGAAAACCCCTGCGCGTCCATCCAAAGGTAATCCACTAAAAATTCAATTCCACTGGAAAAAAAGACCAGGATTAAAACTCCCAGGCCGATCACCCAGAACAGTCGTTTGGAGAGCATGGCGTCAGATCACATCAGAGTGTGTTGAAGAGGATTGTTTGAAAAAAAACCGCGGCTCGGGAGCGGTGCGAAAGCGGTTTTTAAAGGAATGACCGAACCAGGCGGTCCCGCACCGCTTTTTAACCACGGTCCTTCTACCACGGCATCCAAACAGCATGGTTGAAGGTTGGCGGCAAGTCAAATTCCGCGCGCCGGATCCGAGGACAATCGCGAGGCCGGCCGATGGAGCCAGGCGCAGCCTCAACTCCCGGCCTTCGGCCCGGCGCTCGCAGCCTCACCATTCCGGCCTTCGGCCTCCCTCCCTCTCCATCCCTTCGGCGAGCTCGGGGCAGGCTCGATGGCGGGGGGAAAAGCGTCGTGTTTACAATGAATAACTGAGTGAGTCTCCCCTTCTCCATACGCTGTTTGAAAACGCCGCGGAGAAGGGTGGGGAAGCGTGGAGAAGGGTGCAGGGGGTTGAGGCTTCGCCGGAAGGCAAGAAACCGCCCGGATCATAGCGGGGGAAAAGCCCTCACCGTCCTTGTGGACGCCCCGAGGTTTGCCCCCGGCAGCTTACCCGGCCTTCACATCGTCCAGGTGAAGACTGCCCAACAACTCGTCCAACCGGGTGAGGTCCGCGGGAAGCAGCACCGAGGTTTCCGCTTTGGCCAGATATCCCAATTGGGTGAGAAATTTCTGGCTCAACTGCAACCGCACCGCGTCGTCCCCGCCCTGCTGGGTGATGGCGTCGGCCAGCTTTTCGATGGAATCGGCGGTGGCCTCGGCGATGGACTGGATTTCGCTGGCCTTGCCCTCCGCCTCGTTGATACGGCGCGTCATTTCCCCTTCCGACAGGTTGATCAATTCCGTCTTCATCCCGATGGAGCGGCTGATGCGGCTTTCCTTCTCCCCTTCGGCGGTGGCGATGATGGCGCGCCGTTCCCGCTCGGCGGTCACCTGTTTTTCCATCGCGTTTTTCACCGTGGTGGGCGGCACGATGTTCTTGATCTCGTAGCGGTGCACCCGGATTCCCCACAACTGCCCCGCCTCGGAAAGCACCTCCACGATCTTGGAGCTGATGATGTCGCGCTCCTCGAAGGTGCGGTCCAGTTCCAGGGTGCCGATCACCGAGCGGGTGGTGGTCTGTCCCAGTTGAATGGTGCCGACGAGGTAATCGTCGATGCCGTAACTGGCGGCCACCGGATCCACCACGGAGATGTAAATCACGCCATCCACCTCCACCTGGACGTTGTCCTTGGTAAAACACACCTGGGGCGGCACGGTGATGGACATCTCTCTGAGGTCCTGGATGAAGGCCACCCGGTCCAGGAAGGGCAACAGGGCATGAAATCCCGGTCCCAGCGTTCGGCTATACTTGCCCAGGCGCTCCACGATGTAGGCCTTGGCGGTGGGCACCACGCGGATGGAGCGGAAGAATTGAAGGATCAAGATCCCGAAACAAATTCCCCACACGCCGAGATTGATATAGGTTATGAAGCCGCCACTACTGAGTTCGTCCATGATTCACTCCTTCGCTGGTCCGGTATAATTAAGATTTACTGCTCCTGCCGGAGCGGGTATTTTTTTCGGAATCCCCACCCCTGAAACCCTCTCCGGGGGTGGTGGAGGGAATGGTGGCCGTGGTGCGGGCGATCCCTTCGAAAATGCCTTTGATGTTGGCCAGTTGGGTGGGAACGACGTTCACCTGAGCCGATCGCAGTACTTTTCCCAATTCGGTAATGTATTGATCCACCAGTTGCATCTTCAGCGCGGCATTGCCCCCCGGTTTTTGCAGTGCTCCGGCGACGTTTTTGAGGCCCTTGGCCGTGGCATCGGCCACCAGGGATATTTCCTTGGCGCGGCCGTGGGCCTCGTTGATCCGTTTTTGTTTTTCTCCCTCGGAAACATTGACCGCCTCCTGGCGTTCCCCCTCGGAGATGTTGATCAGGCTGTCCCGCTCCGCGGTGGCCAGGGTGATCGAGGCGCGTTTCTGGCGTTCCGCCTCCATCTGTTTTTCCAGGGTTTCGATCACTCCCCGGGGGGGGGTGATGTTGCGGATTTCATAGCGCAAGACCTTGATTCCCCAGGAGTCCGAAGCCTTGTCGATCTCGCGCACGATGTTCTCGTTGATGCTGTCGCGTTCGGAGAAGGTGCGGTCCAGGGAGATTTTCCCGATTTCGGAGCGCATGGTGGTCTGGGCCAGATTGACCGCGGCCCGCCGGTAGTTGGCGATCTTGTAGGTGGCTTTTTCGGCGTCCATCACCTTGATGTAGATCACCCCGTCCACCTCCAGTTGAATGTTGTCCTGGGTGATGGCCGTTTGGGGTTCCACGTCGATTACCTGTTCGCGCATTTCCTGGCGGTAGGCGGCCCGCTCAATTATGGGGATCAAGAAATGCAGCCCGGGTTGCATCACCTTGATGAATTTTCCCAGCCGTTCCTTGATCACCGCCTCGCGCGCGGGAACGATCACCACCATCATGTAGAGGATAATAAGCGCCAACAACAATGGAACCGTGGCGACGACAAAGAAAAGTTCCTGGCTCATGATTTCGCCTCCTCTTTTTTATGGCCCTGATGACTTGATGGTCCTTAGTGACCACCGGCGCAGGGAGCGGATGAAACTTCCCGCGCGCGGTTCAGCGGCGGGTTGACAGACTGGCGGATAATGGAGCCTCCACTTCAGGACGCGGAAGAGTCGATGGGTTCGATCACCCACCGGGTGTTTTCCCGGTAGGCGATCCGGGCCCTGGCCCCCGCGGGAATCGTCCCCTCCATGCTGGTGGCGGCCCAGGTGGTGCCCTGGTGCCGGATGCGGCCATCGGCGTTGTCCGGGTGCACTGTTTCCACCACTTCCACTTCCATTCCCAGCATCGTGGCATCTTCGTCGGTGGAGCCAATGGAAATGGAACCGGGCATCAGGCGCATGAACACGCCCCGCAGGCCGATCAGCAAAACGAGGGAGAGCACGAACCAGGCGGTGAATTGGACCACCCATCCTTCCAGCAGGCCTAAATAATGGCCCAGGCCCACCAGCATGGCCGCCACCCCAAGAAAGGCGATCACCCCTCCCGGGATCAGCAATTCGCCCAGCACGGCAACCGAGCCGGTCACAATCCAAATCCAGGAGACCGTATCCATGGGATCCGTTGACTGTAATGATTGAATGCAATGCTGCCGATTTGAAAGATGCTCCTTTGCCATACAACAATTCCGATCGGTTTGTCACCATTGATCTCCCGGGGGTCAATGATTTATAGTTCGTCAAACGATTGCGCGGAGACGCCCGCCAGATGAACGGCCTCGCCGCGCGCGGCGGGGCATCGAATTACCGGCTTCCTTCCCGCCGCGGGCGGCGGGGAATGAACCGGAAAAAAAAATTCAAACCGAGGACACCTCATGGAACCCTTCTCCTCCATCACCGCCGTGGCATTGCCCCTCAACCGGGTCAATGTGGATACGGATCAGATCATCCCGAAACAATTTTTGAAAAGCATCGAGAAAACGGGCTTCGGGAAATACCTGTTCAACGACTGGCGCTATCTGGAGGGCGACGAATCGCGGCCCAATGCGGAGTTCATCCTCAACAAGCCGGCGTACGAAGGCGCCAAGGTGTTGGTGGCGGGCGACAATTTCGGCTGTGGCTCTTCCCGCGAGCACGCCCCGTGGTCCCTCAACGATTATGGCTTCCGCTGCATCATTTCCTCCAGCTTCGCCGATATCTTCTACAACAATTCCATCAAGAACGGACTCCTGCCCGCCATCGTGACGCCAGCCGATCTGGAAAAGCTGATGGCCGAACTGGAGGCCAATCCCGGCGCCGTACTCCGGGTGGATTTGCGCGAGCAGGTCATCGCCGCGCCCTCCGGCCTGTCCATTGCCTTCGAGATCGGCGAGGACCCCCGCCATTCCCTGCTCAACGGCCTGGACGACATCGAGCGCACCCTTCAACACGAGGCGGAAATCACCGCGTTCGAGGAAAAGCGCAAGCAATCGGTTCCCTGGCTGTAGCCACGTCATGGCCGGCGCATGGCCGGGATGCCCCGGCGCCCGCCCCGCAGCAAGCTTTCCGCCGGGGGGTTCGGCCATGGAGCAGCGCGGCCGCGAGAGAGACCGGTCACGGGGCCATGCTCCCGTTTCTTCCACGGTGATGTTGAACAGCCAAATGGGGAAGCGCAGGGGATGGGTATTGCCACGCCCGAATCCTCCCCCTTCCGGCCTTCGGCCTCCCTCCCCCTCCACGGGCTGTTAAACAACACCGTGGAGGGGGAAAAGCGTCGCATTACAACGATATAGGCAAAGAAGTCACCCTTCCCCCGGTGATTTTTTACAGCCAAATGGGGAAGATAACATGGGGGCCGTGCACTCCTGATGATAAGATGCGAACTCTTAAGGTTCAATTACCAAAAAAGGAGACACGGCCATGAAAACGATAAAGCAACTCAACGCGATCAACAAGCTTGTTGTGGTTTCAGGTGAACTGGTATTTGCCGGGGTGGATGTCCATAAACTAACCTACCATGTGGCTTTGTTCAGCCGGGAAAGAGGACCATTGGCCAGTTGTGTTCAGCCCGCCGATTATCAGGTGCTGGAGAAACATCTATCGCGCATCGAACCCGGCTTGCTCAGGATCGTCTACGAGGCCGGCCCCACCGGATTCGGCTTGGCCCGATGGTTTCGGGCGCGCGGATATTGGATCAACGTCATCGCCCCTTCTCACACTCCCACGTTGCCTGGACGCCAATCCAAAACCGACGGCATAGACTCTGGAAATATGGCGATGTATTTATCCAAAGGGTTGTTGCAAATGATAAATATCCCGTCGGAGTCCGAAGAAGCAGACCGGCAGGTCGTGCGCCATCGTGAGCAGTTGGTTCGAAAACGCCGCCGCTGCATGCATCAGATCAAAAGTTTTTTGCTCCAACACGGCATCGTCGAACCGGCCGGTCTAAAAGATTGGAGCGCAAATGCGGTGACCGCCTTACGGGAGTTGAAATTGTCACCGGAAATCGAATTTTGTTTGCATTCCCTGCTTGATGAATTGGAGTGGCACAACCGGCAAGTGCGAAAAGTCACCGCCCAAATCACAGCGCTGGCCCGAACCGAGCGGCATCGGGAAGCCTTTGAGCATTTATGTTCGATTCCCGGTGTGGGGCTGATCACCGCCATGACCTTCCGCACCGAGTTTCCACGGCCCGAGCGTTTCGACAAGGAAACACAGATTGCCCGCGTCGTCGGCCTGGCGCCCTCTGTGTGGCAGAGCGGAAACACAAAACGCACCGGCCCTATCATGAAATCGGGCAACGCGCGTGTTCGAGCTGTCGTGGTCGAAGCGGCCTGGCGCTGGATCCGCGGCGACGAGGCTGCCAAGAAATGCTTTGCCCGTCTGCTGGGAAACACCGGCAATTCCAAGAAAGCCATAGTTGCCATGGCGCGCAGACTTACCATTTGCATGTGGCGAATCAGTTCCCGGCAAACCCCTTATCGGAGTTTGGCGGCTTGAGAGTTCAATAAACAAATTGAAAACGGCGCATACAATATCAGGTTGATGCATAAAGACCCGAAATTGAACTTGAGGATCGGCGAAACGGGATGACCACGGCCCGGCCCTGGTTGGCTTGACCAACGCGGGAAGATGGTGGCTCCCGTTTTTCCTTCGCATACTTAACTGGTGCTTCGAGCACGAATAGCAGGTTGATCCTTAACTTCAACGACAGTCTTGACAAGCGTCCCCATAGCAGGGCCGGGGATGGGGATTCAGCCATCGCCATACCTAATCACACAGTGATTTTAACCAGCCCATGGAAAGAGGGCTTGGAGGGGGAGGTTTCCCCGCGATGATCGAAACCAATCGAAATTTACACTCCGAAAAGATCATACCGATCTTGCGATTGCCCTGTCGTTGGAGCAAGCTTTGAAAAGAAGTAACCCTCTTCCCGCCCGCGGGCCAAATCGGTTACATTGATTCCCTCATTCGCAATTTACTTCGGCGTTAGATCATTGGTTTTAATGCCTATTCCCATTACTCCGGTAATTTGATATGATTAATGTGTTAGATCAAAAACTTAACACCAATCATGGAGGATCGGTTATGGCATATCGAGAAT
>JACZSY010000426.1 GCA_022573975.1 SAR324 cluster bacterium
GGGCGGCCCTCCGGGGGGAAACTTTGAAAAGTTTCAACAAATTTTCTCATAGCAAAAACAAGTATTTAAACCTATCATTCCAATATTTTATTGAAAGTTTTAATCCATTTTTTCCAAAAAATGGTCTGGGGGTGCGGGGGATGAAATCCCCCGCGCTTTTGGTTGGTCACACCCCTGATAGAGAGTGAGGTTGAAAAACTGATATCGAAAATAATTACATCTGTCTGTAATTATTAATGAATAAAAAATTAATGGAAATTTTCAACGAAAGGCTTGACAAGTTAGCAGTCTTATTGATAGAGTGCTAACAGAAACTGAATGAAGAGACCGATGAAAGCATGATTGGTCTTTTCACGAAAAATAATCAAACCAAGCATAATGTAAGGAGTACACCATGAACCTCATTCGCTACAACACCAACCGTTGGTTCGATTTTCCGTTCGACCGTTTTTTCGATGAGTTCCTGCTTCGCGGTGCTCCGGTCAACGATGGGGTCCAGACCTACCAGCCCCGCGTGGACATCGTCGAGGAAAAGGACGCGGTGGTTGTATCCGCCGAAATTCCGGGCGTTGAAAAAGACAAACTCTCGGTGGAGCTGGAAGACGGCGTGCTGACCATCTCCGCTGAAAAAATCGCGGAGAACCGGGAAGAAAAAGACGGCCTCTACCGCTCCGAGCGCACCTACGGCGCCTACAAGCGCACTTTCAAGGTGCCCTCCTCGGTGAATCCGGATGCGATCTCGGCGGAATACGTCAACGGCGTGCTGAAGGTGACCCTGCCCAAGCACCCGGAGGCGGCCCCGCGGCAAATCGAGATTCATGCCGGAAACGGCGCCGCGAAACAAATCGAAACCAAGTAGGGTTTCGTTTCCGGCCACCCAGGTAAGGGCGGCCAAGGCAAAAAAAGGGAGCCGCTCGCAAGAACGGCTCCCTTTTTTTTATTATTTTTCCCCGCTTTTTCGGCCCCCTGCCAGAACCAACCGGGCCGGGGGCTTGCGCATCCGTTGGGGGATGCCAGCGAAGTTTAGAACATCAGCCCGTCAAGAATGAACCAGATGACGATGGTGATGACGACTCCGGAGGTGATGGTTCCGGAGATCGAATCCAGTGGGTTTTTCATGTCGCCGCTCCTCGCGAGTTCGGTAAGGTTTACAATTTCGCCGTGTTCAATTTAGCCGCGCTCATTGACGCGGCTCACAAATTCAGGGCCGGGTCTCAGGCCCAGGTTGGCATATGGGCCGAGGCGGCCATGAGGAAGAGCATCGGGATGGAGAGCATGGTATTGGTGCGCGAAGCCAGGAAGGCCACGCGGGGCTTGCCGCCCAGACCGGTGGGGGCTTTTCCCTCCCCGACAGCCGCGATGATCTTTTTCTGGTTGGGCCAGATGAGCACCCAGACGTTGAACAACATGATGATGCCCAGGATGCCGCCGATAGTGATCGTGACGCCCTGCGCGGTGCCCATCCAGGCACCCATGTTGCCACCACGGGCGCCCAATTCGTAGTAGAGAATCAGGCCCGCCAGCACGGTGACCAAGGCGCCCCAGCGGAACCACCACAGCGCCCGGGGCAGCAATTTGGTGGTCACGTCCTTCTTGGTGGCGGCCTCCTCCACGCTGGCCAGGAAGGGGCCTTGCACAAAGTTGAAATAGTACAGGATTCCGATCCAGGTGATCCCGGCCAGGAAATGAATCCATCGAATGAGGAACATGGCTCCCAATTCGGAAAACAAGTTCAGGGTTTGCATGAAACCGCTCCCTTCTTGGTTGTGAAAAAAAACCTTCTTGCCGCGGGCAATCCGCCAGCGCCTTCCTCCAAGGCCATCCTCCACGGCGGAGGTGGCGGCGCGGACAGGAAATTTCCTGAAGTTTACGCCGCCTGCAAATAATCTGTCAATTTATCCCCCATTTGGGTAGTGGGTCAGTTTGAAAAGATAATTAAACCAACACCACGTCATGCTGAGCGAAGCGAAGCATCTTCTTGTTTTTTTATGATTTGGGGTGTTTTGGAAGAAGGTGCTTCGCT
>JACZSY010000427.1 GCA_022573975.1 SAR324 cluster bacterium
GACAATTATTTTAAATATGGGTTTGTCCAAAAAAGTTACGATCAACATTCCCAATACACCTTCTTAGAAGGCGATGCCAAAAACGTCGATCTGCTCAAGGAACTTTTGAGTACTTGCGACCATCTCGTAGCATGCGCCGCCATCATTGGAGGAATCTCATTATTCCATGAGTTGGCTTATGACCTGATTGCGGAAAATGAGCGAATTATCGCCGCGGAATTCGACGCCGCCATCTGGGCGCACCAGGAAAAGAAACTGCAAAAGATCTCCGTTATGTCCTCTTCGATGGTTTTCGAAAGCTCTGAAGTATTCCCGACTCCTGAGGGAGAACAGCTAAAATGTCCGCCGCCTTTGTCCACCTACGGTTTTCAAAAGCTGGCCTGTGAATATTTCGCCAAGGGCGCCTGGGAACAGTATCGCCTCCCATATACCATCATGCGCCCATTCAATTGCATAGGAATTGGAGAGCAGCGCGCCAAGGTGGACAAGGTCGTCATGTCTGGAAACGTACAGCTTGCCATGTCACATGTGGTGCCAGACCTGATTCAAAAGATCATCAAAGGCCAGGATCCGTTGCATATTCTCGGTGACGGCAGCCAAGTGCGCCATTATACCTATGGCGGGGATCTGGGAGTTGGGATACGGTTGGCGATCGAGCATCCCGGCGCCATCAACGAGGATTTCAATTTATCCACAGCCCGGACAACCACTGTGCTGGAACTTGCCGAAACCATCTGGAAAAAAATACATCCGGACAAAGAACTTAATTACGTCTCGGATACCCCTTTCGAATACGACGTCCAAAAACGGATTCCCGATGTGTCCAAGGCAAAGCGAGTATTGGGGTTCGAAGCGAATACCTCCCTGGACAAAGCGCTGGACGAGATCATTCCCTGGGTGGATGAGCAAATCCGCCTTGGGACGATTTAACGCCACCGGAAGTTTTAATGTCCCACGATCCCATATCGATCATCATCCCTGTATACAACGAACAGGAAAACATCCGGGGTGTGCTGGATGCCATCCAAAGGGAGGTGAAGGATCCCTATCGCGTATTGCTTATTTTTGATTTCGACGAGGACACGACAATTGCCCCGGCCCAAAGCGCCGCGGAAGATTTTCAAATCGACCTCCGGTTGATCAGGAACCGGTATGGAAAAGGGGCGGCGAATGCGATCCGTACCGGATTGGAGGTAGCCGATACGGAGTTTATGGTGGTTACCATGGCCGATGGCTCGGACCCGCCTTCGGTCATCAACCGCATGGTCGAACGGGCCAGGGATGGCGCGCACCTGGTATGCGCATCGCGGTATTGCAAGGGGGGCCAGCAGATTGGCGGGCCATGGCTGAAGAAAACACTCTCCCGCTTGGCCGGGGTCAGTCTTTGGTATTTGACCTCTCTGCCGGTGCATGACGTCACCAACAGTTTCAAGCTTTATTCGAAACCCGTTTTGGATGCGGTCCAAATCGAGAGCACCGGAGGGTTTGAAATCGGAATGGAAGTGTTGGTCAAGGCCCACTTTCAAGGATTTCGCGTGGACGAGGTTCCTACTGTTTGGCGGGATCGCTCAGAAGGCGAATCCCGTTTCCAAATCATTAAATGGCTGCCAAATTATTTGCGGTGGTATCTGTATGCGCTGGGCCACCAGGCTCTGAACTTTCTCGTTGGCATGAACCGGGTCTCACGGTCAAACCTGCCGAAAAATAATGAATGACCCCGCCCCAAGGGGCGGGGTATCAGCTGAGGAATAGGTTTCCTTTTTTCGCCCCAAGGGGCGGGGAATTAAACCCCAATTTTGTATTAAAAAGCCTGTGACCAACTAAATGCGTGGGGGATTTCATCCCCCACACCCCCAGACCATTTTTTGGAAAAAATGGATGAAAACTTTCAGTAAGATTTTGGAATGAGAGTTTAAAATACTTGTTTTTCGTATAAAAAAGTTTGTTGAAACTTTTCAAGGTTTCCCCCCCGGAGGGCCGCCGGAGGCACCCCCTTCTGCTTTTATTGAGTTGGTCACAGGC
>JACZSY010000022.1 GCA_022573975.1 SAR324 cluster bacterium
CGGTGGGACTGGCGGGAAACCTCACCTATCCCGCGAAACTTGTGGGGTTGGCCCGCTCCCTTGACATCGCCGTGCTGAAAATCGATGCCCCGCCCGAGCAATTGCATCCGCTGCCCAGGGGGGATTCCTCCAAGCTCCAGGTGGGCCAGAAGGTGCTGGCCATCGGCAATCCCTTCGGTCTGGACTCCACCCTCACCACCGGCATCATCAGCGCGCTCGGCCGCGAAATAACCTCGCCCAACGGACGCCGCATCCGGGGGGTGATTCAAACCGACGCCGCCATCAACCCGGGCAACTCCGGCGGACCCCTGCTCGATTCCACCGGGCGGGTGATCGGAATCAATACGGCCATCATCGGCCCCGGGGGGGGCAGCGCCGGCATCGGCTTCGCGGTGCCCATCAATTCGGTGTCCAAGGTCGTGCCCCAATTGATCCGGTACGGCCGCATCATCCGCCCAACGCTGGGAATCGGGGTGGCGATGGACCGCAGCGCTCGCGAACTGGGCATCAAGGGCGTGATCGTGCTGAATGTGCAACGCGGAGGGCCGGCCAACAGCGTTGGAATCCTAGGGGTGCGCAGAGCCCGGGATGGCCGGTTGATCATGGGGGATGTGATCGTCGGGATCAACGACACCAAGGTTGGCGGATGGGATGACCTGTTGAATGCCCTGGAGCAGTTCCAGCCAGGCGACGAGGTCACCGTTCACACCGATCGGCGTGGAAAGCCAATGAAATTCCGCGTCGTATTGAGCGCGCCGGAATAATCCCCTTCCCGCGAAAAACTATTCATGCCTATCCCTTTAGCTCCGCTAAAAAATGCGTATTAGAAATAAATTCAATGGCTTAACCAAATTTTAGCCCTTCAGGCCGAAAACTGCGGAAATGAGTGACCCTACTCTCGCATCCCGGGAGCGGTGATCCTCCCCAACAGCACCTCACCCCCTGGCCCCCTCTCCAAAAGAGAGGGTGGAAATTCACTGTATTAACAATAATATACAGTAAGAACGCCCCTCTCCTGCGGGAGAGGGGCAGTCCCGGACACGGTGTTTGTGGCCGGGGCGGGGTGAGGTGCCACCGTGGAAAATCACATTTCCGCCCTTCCATCCAGTAAAATTTTTCTGAGCAAAGGGATAGGCGTTAAACTATTTCAGCATCATCCCTGCCAGCCCGCGATCGGGCTGGCTTGCCGATCCCGGTTGCGATATATAGAGACTCACCGGCGTCAGCATAGGCCCCGAATGAAGAGGGCGGCCGGAATTGCTCTCAGGACTTCCCCGCCGCCCGGAAATTCCGGCCCGGATTCCGGGGCGCTTCATGGGCCTCACCAGACAGGAGCCATTCGCATGGAGATGAAAGCGCAATTGGCCGATTTTCAATTGCTGACCGCAACCCCACTCACACCGGCCATCGGCGCGGAAATTTCGGGCGTCGATCTTTCCCAACCGGTATCCGATGCATTGTTCGAGGAAATTCACCGGGCGCTGATGGAATACCAGGTGATCTTTTTCCGGGATCAGGACATTGTCATCGAGCAGCAAAAGTCCCTGGCCCGGCGTTTCGGCGCCCTGCATTCGCACCCGGCCGCGCCGGCGCACGATGGGGACGCGGAGGTGATGATGATCCGGGGGGATGAGAAATCCAAGGTGGTGGCCGGGAACTTCTGGCATTCGGACGTATCGTGTGAAGAAGAGCCCCCGATGGGCACCCTCCTTCATTTGCACCAGGTGCCGCCTTCGGGGGGGGACACCCTCTTCGCCAGCATGTACGCCGCTTTCGAGGCCTTGTCCGCGCCCATGCAATCCTTCCTCTCCGGCCTGAGCGCCCGGCATGGGTCGGAGCATGTCTACCGGGGCCGTTATGGCGTGAAGGAGGACCCGGCCAGGGAATATCCCACGGCTGTCCATCCGGTGGTGCGCACCCATCCCGAAACCGGCCGCAAGGGGCTTTATGTCAATCCCACCTTCACCGTGAAGATTGAGGAGTTGAAATCGCGGGAAAGCGAGGCCTTGTTGCGGATGCTTTATGACCACATGGCCCAGCCGGAATTTCAATGCCGCTTCCGCTGGAAAAAGCATTCCCTCGCCTTTTGGGACAACCGCTGCACCCAGCACTTCGCCATGTGGGATTACTACCCCCAGGTGCGCCACGGGCTGCGGGTAACCGTCAAGGGCGGCCGGCCGTTTTAGCGGGATGCCCTGTCCAGGCGTTTCCTGGCCGGCCTGCTTCGATCGATTTGTTTTTGCACTGACAGCGCCCAACCGGAAATCCCCAGGGGTTTTCAATTCCCCAGTGTTGCTCAAACCAACAGCGTTGCTCAAACCAACAGCGCCGCTCATTACCCGTCAGCCATTGCTCCGGTTCCCGCCGAGAAATAAACCGCGTCGGGATGATGGAACACCAGGGCCGAGACAGCGGCCTCGGGCTCCATCATCTGCCCCTCGGTGAGGGTGACGCCGATGCTTTCGGGTTGCAACAGGCGGAAGAGGGGTTCCTGATCCTCCAGGTTGGGACAGGCGGGGTAGCCGAAGGAATAGCGCTTGCCCCGGTACTTGGCCTGAAAGCGCTGGGTCATGGTCATTTCCGGCGAATCGGGAAAGCCCCACATGGCCCGCAGCTTGGCATGCATCCATTCCGCGGCGGCCTCCGCGGTTTCCAGGGCCAATGCCTGAATCACGTGGCTGCGCAGGTATTCCCCTTGCTCCTTGAGCACCTCGGCGCGTTGGCGGATGCCCTCGCCGGCGGTGGTGACGAACAAGGCCAGATGATCCTTCGCCTTTCCATTGGGGGGCAGGATGAAATCGGGCAGGGCCAGGCCGTCGTCCCTGTTCTGGCGGGGCAGGTCGAAGGTCTCCAGGGGATCGCCGCCACTGGCGCCAAAGAGGGTGAGCAGGTTGCCTTCGGCTTCGGCGGGCAGGAACATCCAGACCGCCCGGGCGCGCATGCCGCCGGCGCGGCACTCCGCCTTGACCGCCTCCACCACGCCGCGCAATTCCATGGCCTTGGCATCTCCTTTCTCCAACAGCGCGCGCGCGTTGCCCCGCAACCCCAGGTGCTTGCCATAGAGCATCTGTGGATTGATGAAGCTCCAGACCTCGTCCAGGTTCAATTCCGGCAGCACGTGCCGTTCCAGGCCCGGCACGGGAGGTATGGGCAGGTCGATCCGCACCCGGCCCGACCGGATGGCGGGCGCTTTCCGGGGCGCCGGCTGTTTTTGGGGGCCAGTGGCCGCGGCCTTGGATTCGGCGGAAAGCCTGCCCTCCAGCGCCTCGCGTCGCTCGGGATCGGTGATGGCGTTGGCCAGTTCCAGACCGTTCATGGCGTCGTTGGCATAGGCCACCAGCGCGCCGTAGGCCGGGGCGATGCGTTTGTGGGTGAAATTCCGTGACAGGGCCGCCCCTCCCACCAGCATCGGCGTTTCGATGCCCGCGGAGTTCAGGTCTTCGGCGGTGATCACCATTTGCTGAGCCGATTTGACCAGCAGTCCCGAAAGGCCGATCAGGTCCGGGGAATGTTCGCGGCAGGCCGCGATCAGGGTCTCCGGAGGGCATTTGATGCCCAGGTTGATCACCTTGTACCCGTTGTTGGAGAAGATGATGTCCACCAGGTTCTTGCCAATATCGTGAACGTCCCCCTTGACCGTGGCCAGCACCATGGTTCCCTGGTGCACCGAATCTTCCTTGTCCAGAAACTGCTCCAGATGCGAGACCGCGGCCTTCATCGCCTCGGCGCTTTGCAGCACCTCGGCCACGATCAGTTGGTTGTCGTTGAACAGGCGGCCCACTTCCTCCATGCCGGCCATCAGGGGGCCGTTGATGATGTCCATGGGCCGGTGGAGTTTGCGGGCCTCCTCCAGGTCGGGCACCAGACCGTCCTTGCTGCCATCGACGATATAGCGGGACAGACGCTGCTCCAGCGGCAGGGATTCGGCGGGTTGCCGGGACGAGGCCGGGCTTTTGCCCCGGAAGTGGTTGGCGAAGTCGGCCACGGGGTCTTTCCCCCGGTTGAAGAGAAGATCGTCCGCCAGCTTTTTTTCCGCCTCGGGGATCGAGGCGTAGCGCTCCAGCTTTTCCGAATTGACGATGGCCATGTCCAATCCGGCCTGAACGCAGTGGTAGAGGAAGACCGCGTTGAGCACCTCGCGCCCGGCGGGGGGCAGCCCGAAGGAGACATTGGAGATGCCCAGCACCGTCTTGCACAGGGGGAAAGCCTTGGAGATCGCGCGTACGCCCTCGATGGTGGCCTCGGCCGAGCCGATGTAGTTCTTGTCCCCCGTGGCGCAGGGAAAGACCAGCGGGTCGAAGATGATATCCTCGGGAAGCACTCCGTATTTTTCCGTCAGCAGATCATGGGAGCGCCGGGCGATGGCCAGCTTGCGCTCCGCGGTGACGCCCATTCCCTGCTCGGGATCCTCGTCGATGGTGCCTACGATCAACGCCGCGCCGAAACGCCTGGCCAAAGGCACCACAATCTCGAAGCGTTCTTCGCCGTCTTCCAGATTGATGGAGTTGATGATGGCTTTGCCCTGACTGTAGGGCAGGGCGGCTTCGATGACGGCGGCATCGGTGGAGTCGATCATCAATGGCGCTTTTGTTTTCTGGATCACCTTGGTGAGAAATTGCTCCATATCCGCCAACTCGTCGCGGTCCGGGTTGGCCATGTTGACGTCGATCACCTGGGCCCCGTTGTTGACCTGCCGCCGGGCGATTTCGGCCGCTTCCTCGAAGCGTTCCTCGACGATCATCCGCTTGAACAGCCGGCTCCCCACCGCGTTGGTGCGCTCCCCGACGATGACCGGCCGGATTTCATCGGTCAGCTCCAGGAAATCGATTCCCGACAACAGGCTGCGCCGGTGCGAAGGGGGCGTCCGGGGCGCCTTGCCCCGCGCCAGCGCTTCGAAGGTTCGCACATGGGCCAGATGGGTTCCGCAGCATCCCCCAATCAGGTTGACCCACCCCTGGCCGATGAAGCGTTCCAGCACCGCGCCCATCATCTCCGGCGTTTCCAGGTAAATACCGTCCTCGTCGGGCAACCCGGCATTGGGAACCACGGCCAGGGGGAACCTGGAAATCGCGGAAAGGGTTCGCACGTGGTCGGTCATGAACGCGGGTCCGGTGGCGCAATTGAGGCCAAGATAAAGCAGGTCGGCATGCATGATGCTGGCGTAGAAGGCCTCCACTCCCTGGCCGGCCAGCATGGTGCCCATGGGCTCGATGGTGACCGAAACCGCCGTTGGAACCTCCACGCCCAACACCTGGCGGGCCCGGGCGATGCCCAGCAGGGCCGCCTTGACGTTGCGGGTGTCCTGGCTGGTCTCCACCAGGAGGAAATCCACTCCGCCTTCGATCAGCCCCAGGGCCTGAAGGTGGAAATTTTCCTCCATTTCAAAAAAGGCCGCCCCCCCGGTCACGGTAATGGCCTTGGTGGTGGGACCGATGGACCCCGCCACGAAGCGGGGGCGTCCGCCGGCCGATTTCGCGGGGCCGGCCGTGGCGCGGTCCGCGGCGGCCCGGGCCAATTGCGCGGCGGCGCGGTTGATCTCCCGCGCGCGTTGGCCCAAGCCATACTCCTCCAACACAAACGGGACGCCCCCGAAGGTGTTGGTCTCGATAATGTCCGCCCCCGCCTCCAGATAACCCTCGTGCATGGCCGTGACCAATTCGGGGCGGGTCACCACCAGTTGTTCGTTGCAGCCCTCGTATTCCTCCCCCCCGAAATCCTCGGCCGACAGATTCAGTTCCTGAAGGTAGGTGCCCGTGGCGCCGTCCAGCACCAGGATGCGTTCCTGCAAGGCCTGTTTCAGCGCCGCGATGCGGTTTTGCCGTTCCTGCTCGTTCAAGGTCGTTGGGTCCGTATTGGGTTTGGGCAAAATTACACTGTATTGGGGTCTCAATCCCTTCAACGAAAATTATGCTTTCAAGGCCGAAGCCAAGATCACGCGAAAGGATTCTCCGCGCCGCTGGTGCACTTCTTCCAGGAAAATATCCTTCCATTGGCTGCTGTCCAGCATCCCGGTCATTTCCTCCTGGGAAAATCCAAGGTGGTGGTGACCGAGCTTTTCCCGCACCCAGTGTTGGGTGTGCGGCGCCAGGTCCACCACGATCAACCGGCCGCCGGGAAGCAGCAGGCGATGGGCGGTGCGCAGCCCGGACTCCGGGTTTTCCATGTGATGCAGGGATTGGGAGAACACGGCCAGGTGGTATGAGCCTTCGGGCTCCCGCAAGTCCTCTATCCGGCCTTCCCTGAACTCGACGTTTTCCCGGCGTTCGCGCTCCGCCCGCCGCCAGGCGGCCTTTATCGCCCGGGGGTTGGAGTCGATCCCCACCACGTGTTTGGCGAAACGGCTGATTTCCACCGTGATCGTGCCGTCGCCGCATCCCAGGTCGATTGCGGTGAGCTCCGGCAAGAGGAAATGCAGGGCCCTGGACCAAGCGAACCAGGACTGTCCGGGTTCCAGCAACTTGGCGCTGAGACCCCCGCCGAAGTTTTCCCGCTGGCGAAGCACTTCCACCAGCCTGGGCAGGTCGCTGAAGGGATCTTCGGAGGAGGAAAGCTGGCCACGGACAAACTCCCAAACCGGCCCCAGGGGGCCTTCGGAGTTGCCGTCCGCCCGGCCCTCCCCGCCGCCGCCGCGTTCCAGATGCAGGGAGGCTGGAACCTGATAGTAGGTCCATACGCCCTCCCTCCGTTCGGATACCAGACCCGCGTTGCGGAGCAGGCTCAGATGGCGGGAAATTCCCGATTGGGCCAGGCCCAGAATGGAAGTGACTTCGCTCACGTTGAGCGGTTCGCGCACAATCAAACGCAAAATCCGCAGCCGGGTCTCATCTCCCAGCAATTTGAGTGCATTGGCCAATTCCAACATGAAAAATCTTTCCGCCGAAGACGATAAAATCAATGTAGAATTATATGTTGATTTCTTTTAAAATGCAAACCTGGGGCCGGATTCACACGATAAGGAAGGCACCGGGAAAGATACCGGGAAAACCTTTTGATACATCACCCCAAAATTTTAGGTGTTGTGGTTTTTGAAATCAAATGCTATGCTTGTTTGTCTGGGTAATTGTGGGATGCGAGGTGTTATTCGACCTCAATCCCCTTATCCGCGGCGCGTTCTGAAAAGCCGGAAAAAAAACCTAGCGGTAATGGATTACGGCCTTTGCGCATTAAAACAATGCCATTCACTGCCTGTCCTGACAAACCGTCCACCAGCCGGCCACCCTTTTGCAGAACCGACCCCGAAATATTCGCAATACGCAGTTCCGCCGTTTCGGCGCCGGAGCGGTTGCTGGTTGAGCCAGCAATCCGGCCCGCGGGTTTTTAAATACCGGTTTTTAAATCCCGGCTTTTAAATACCGGTTTTTTTATACTGGCCTTTAACTACCCTCACCTCTCCATTGGGAACGCCATAAATGAAAGCAAGCGCCGCCAAAGAAAACAAGAAAAGCAAAAACGCCAAGGAAGTAAAAAACGCCAGGGAGAGCACGAAATTCAAGAAAGTTGAAACCGTCAAAAAAGCGGAAACCGGCAAGAAAGAGAGTGCGAAACTCAACAAAGCGGAAACCAGCAAGGAAGACAGCACGAAACTCAAGAAAGCGGAAACCGGCAAAGCGGAAACCGGCAAAGCGGAAACCGGCAAAAAGAAGAAAACGGAAGCGCCCGCTTCAATTTTGAATTTTCCCGCCTCCGTCGAGGCGTCCGATCAGAGCAAGGTGATCAAGCAATTGATCACCACCGGCCGTGAAAAGGGATTGCTGACCCTGGATGAAATCAACGATGCCCTGCCCTCCGACGAATCCAATGCCGAGCAATTGGATGAAATTTTCGTGATTCTGGCGGAAATGAACATCGAGGTGGTCGACGGCTCGGGTAGCGTCAGGCTGACCAAGGCGCCCCCGCCGGCCGAAGAGGAAGAAACCGAGGAATTGGATCTGGACCCATCGGTGGATACCCGCACCGACGATCCGGTGCGGATGTACCTGCGGGAAATGGGATACATCAAGCTGCTCACCCGGGAAGAAGAGGTGGAAATTTCCAAGCGGATCGAAGAGGGCCAGCGGGAGATGATCGAAGTGCTTTCCCGTTCGCCTCTGGTGGCCCGTTACCTCTTGAATCTGGGCGCCAAGCTGCAAAACAGCAAAATCAAGGTGCAGGAAATCATTTCCGGCATGGACGAGGACGACAACGTCATTGAAGAGGAAAGCGTCGCCATCGATAAAGTGTTGGCCTCCCTGGCCAAGGTGCAAGGCGGGTGGGATAAGCTCGAGCGGATCAAGCGCAAGAAAAAGCCGGCCGCCTCGGATGAGGATCAGTCCCGCAAGCACCGCAAAACCATGGCCGATGGCATCAAGAGCATCAACTTCAACTCCCGCCAGATCGACGCCATGTGCATGGTGATGCTGCAACACCGCGACAAGGTCAACCACACCTCGCGGCAGTTGATCCGCCACAAGAAAGAACTGGGTGGAGATGCGGAAAAAATCGAGACCCTGGTCAACAGATGGCTGAAGGGAAAAAACAAGGCCCGGGAAACCATCGGCGCGCAGATCGTGTCCATTTCCGGTTACCCCCCGAGGGTGGCCAGGCGATTTTTCGAGAAGGTGCGAATCGGTGAGAAACGGATCGGAAAATTGATCGTACAGACCGAGATCACCGGTGAGGAGTTCGAAAAGGAAATCGCCCAGCTTTCCGGGTCGGAGCGAAAAGTGAAACGGGCCAAGAGCCAATTGACCGAGGCCAACCTGCGGCTGGTGATCAGCATCGCCAAGAAATACACCAACCGGGGCTTGCAGTTCCTGGATTTGATCCAGGAAGGCAACATCGGCCTGATGAAGGCGGTGGACAAGTTCGAATACCGGCGCGGGTACAAGTTTTCCACCTACGCCACCTGGTGGATCCGGCAGGCCATCACCCGCGCCATCGCCGACCAGGGGCGCACCATCCGCGTGCCGGTGCACATGATCGAAACCATGAACAAACTGCTGCGCACTTCCCGTCAGTTGGTGCAGGAACTGGGGCGGGAACCGACACCGGAAGAAATCGCCAAAATCCTGGCCCTGCCTTTGGACAAGGTGCGCAAGGTGTTCCAGATCGCCAAGGAACCGACCTCGCTGGAAACGCCGATCGGCGAGGAGGAAGACTCCCACCTGGGCGATTTCATCCCGGATCACAAGATCGCCCTGCCCGACGACATGGCGATGAACCTCAACCTGTCCGAAACCACCCGCCAGGTGCTCAACTCCCTCACGCCACGGGAGGAAAAAGTGCTGCGGATGCGGTTCGGCATCGGAGAGCGCCGCGACCACACCCTGGAGGAAATCGGCCAGGACTTCGACGTCACCCGCGAGCGCATCCGCCAGATCGAGGCCAAGGCCCTGCGCAAGCTGCGCCATCCGGCCCGCAGCAAGCAACTGCGCAGCTTTTACCAGTAGGGCCGCGCCCGAAGCGGAAAACCCTGGCCGCCAGTGCGAAAGCCGGCGCCCGCGGAAATCGCCGTGGGAGTCGGCTCGATCTGCATTTCTCCCATTTGTTTCTGCCTCCACCCGGACCGGCTGCCCGGTTCAAATCACGATTGTTTCCCCCCCTGTGGAAGGACACGGGCCGGGTTTCCCCGCTTTAAAAAAACCCCGCCGCCTTGATCGCCCGTGAGTTTGGCGGTAGCCTGGGGAAAACCGTTTCCGGATCATTTTTCCACCGGTTTCAACCCGCTTTTCACGTCCAGAGGCGCCCCCCATGATCGTCAAGGTCAAGTTGTTCGCCATGTTGAAGGAATCGCTGGGGGAGGAGGTTGAACTCCAGGTGCCCGAGCCGGCCACGGTGAACGGCCTGATGCGGCGGTTCGTGGAGGAATATCCCCAGTTCAAACATGCCGCCGCCTCGCTCAACGTGGCGGTGGACCATACCTATTCACCCGGCGACCACCCCATCGCCGAGGGGCAGGAGGTGGCCATCATTCCGCCGGTGAGCGGTGGGAGCGGAAAAAGGGGCGAGGCCCTGCACGAGATGGTCGAGGCGCCGATCGACCTCAACACCTTGGTGGCCAAGGTCGCTGCTCCAGGTGCCGGAGGCATCGCCACCTTCCTGGGCGTGGTACGGGACAATTCCCACGGCCGCAAGGTGCTCTATTTGTTTTACGAGGCCTATCCCCCCATGGCGGTGAAGGAAATGGAGCGGGTCGAGGGAGCGGTGCGGGAACGGTGGGAGATCGAGGCGATGGCCATCACCCATCGCATCGGCCGGCTGGAAATCGGAGAGGCTTCCGTGGCCATCGCCGTGTCTTCGCCCCATCGCAAGGAGGCCATCGAGGCCTGCCATTTCGCCATCGACCGCCTCAAGCAAACCGTCCCGGTGTGGAAGAAGGAATACTGGGAGGGAGGCGAGATCTGGATCGAAAACGCCGAAGGTTCCACCATCGTCCAATCCACCCCGTGACGGGTTCGCCTGTCCGGTTTTTATTTTCCTCCAGGATGCCATCCTTGGGTTCCCAGACTGTCCTTGTTCCTCCCGGCCGGAGTCCGTTTCGCTTGATGGGCGCCAGGCTGGCGCGCTTCCCGGCGGCGATCCTTTGCGCGGCGTTGGTGCTGGGCGGCTGTTCCGTGCAGCGGGAGGTTTTGAGCGAGGAGCGGGAAAACCGCTTCAAAGCGGTGTTGCTCACCGGAACGCCCGAAACGCAAACCGCGCCTTCCCCAAAATTCAATTCTCTCTCGAATGGACAGGTGGAGCGCAGCCTGCGGCGAATAACGGTGCGGGTATCCAAATTCATCAGTTTCAACCGCGGCGACCCCACGCCCTTCCACACCGAGGCCCAGGTCGACTGGGCGAAAAAGGTGATGCTCCAATGGATTCCCAAGCTGAAGCCCGATCAAAGGCTGCAACTCCATTATACGGATCAATTCCACCAGTATCTGGTGGAGGTCGAAATTTGGGCCGAGGGCAACCACCTGGTGTATTACTTCACCAAACTGGCGGCCAAGGATGAACCGTCGAACATGGAAACCCTGGCCGGCCGGCCGGCCAACTGGGTGACGCTGGTGGAACAGCCCGGCCAGAACGTCTCCTACGATGACCGGGCGTACATCCTCAAAGACCAGCTTTTCAGCGCGGGCGCAATAACAGTGCGGGAGCGGGAGGAAAAAATGGACGCCATTCAGGCCGCGCTGGCCAGCAAAACCATCGGCGCCGACCATTCCCGGGAACTCTCCCGGCTGGTGGACGAGGCCCCGCGGATATCCCTGGGAGATTTCAAGACCTATCTGGACAAGCGTGAAACCCTGAAAAAGGCGTTTTCCCTGAACCTGCTCAGCCGGGAGGAGTTCGAGACCCGGCGCGACCGGCTGAAAAAAACCATGGCCAAGTGAGCGCAAGCCCACCCCGCGGCCGCGGGTAAATCCACCTCCAAAATTCTCCGGCGGTTTTCCTCCCCCCCGATTTCCCTCGCGCCAAAGATGGCGGAATCGGGACGCATTTCCCCCTTCAGGGCGCTGTGACCCGGCTTCCCGCTGTGATAGGGTGCTTTTCTTTGTTCACCCCCGGCGCCCTGAAGGGGGGCCGGTTCGAGAAGCGTGCGCATCCACCCAATTTGAAAGGAGCACCATGCCCGCATATGTGATAGCGACCATCGATAACGTGACCGATCCTGACAAGATCGCCCAGTACCGTGACATGGCCGCCAAGGCCACAGCCAAGGCCGGTGGAAAATACATCGCCCGGGGCGGGGAAACGGCGCCCCTGGAGGGAGGCTGGGCGCCCGGGCGGGCGGTGATCCTGGAGTTTCCCTCACTGGAGGCCGCCAAGGCTTGGTACCATTCGCCTGAATACCAGGAGGCTTTCAGGACGCGGGAAGGCGCCGCGGACTTCAGGATTCTGGCGGTGGAGGGCCTTTGAGCGAAGGAGGAAATACCGTGCCCCATCAATCGCCCGGCAGGGATTCCACCGCCGGGGAGGTGAGCGGCAAAAATTCCATCGGGATCGTGGGCTGCGGCGCCATCGGGCGGGCCATCCTGCGGGCGGTGGGCGACGGCCGGCTGGCGGTGAAGGTGGCGGGAGTGACCAGCCGGAATCGGGACAAGGCCACCGCCTTTCTGGACACCCTGCCCCACCCGCCTCCCTGGCTGCCTTTGGACGCCCTCATCGAGCGGGCCGGCCTGGTGATCGAGGCCGCTGGAGGGGAGCTGGTGCCGATGCTGGCCGAAAAGGCCTTTGGCGCCGGAAAAGACCTGCTGGTGATCAGCACCGGCGCGCTGCTGGAACACCCCCAAGTGATGGACCTCGCCCGGGAAACCGGCTGCCGCCTGATCCTGCCCTCGGGCGCCATCGCGGGCATCGACGGCATCAAGTCGGCCTGCGCGGGCCGGGTGGAACACGTCACCATCACCACCCGCAAGCCCCCCGGCGCCCTCAAGGGCGCGCCCTACCTGGAGCAACACGGCATCGACCTGGACGCCATCACCGGAGAAACGGAAGTTTTTCACGGATCGGTGCGGGAGGCCTGCAAGGGCTTTCCCGCCAACGTCAACGTATCGGCCACGGTGTCCATGGCCGGGTTGGGGCCGGAGCGAACCATGATCCGCATCCTGGCCGTGCCGGGCTTGAAAATGAACTGCCACACCATCGAGGTGGCCGGCGAGTTCGGCACGCTCAAGGTGGAGATCACCAACGTGCCCACCGAAAACCCCCGCACCGGCAAGCTCACCGCCATGTCCATGGTGCGGGCCGTGGCCGACGCCCTGGACCCGGTGCGGATCGGCAACTGACCACGGCGATAACCGGCGCGGCCGGCTGTATTGGCAACTACCGGGCCGGAATCGCCGCCGGAATTCGGCCCATCGCGGGATTCGGCCCATCGCACGCTTTGACCCCATCCTTCAACGAGGCATCATGGAAACCTTCCAAGACAGAACCGCCGTGGTGACCGGCGCGGCCAGCGGCATCGGCAGGGCGCTGGCCCTGGCCCTGGCCCGGCGGGGCATGAAACTGGTGCTGGCGGATATCGAACCCGGGCCACTGGGGGACGCGGAAAAAGAGATCGCCGCCACGGGCGCCGAAACCCTGGCCGTGCCCACCGACGTGTCCTCCCTGCCGTCGGTGCGCGCCCTGGCGGACCAGGCCTTCACCCGCTTCGGCGCGGTGCACGTGCTGTGCAACAACGCCGGGGTGGCCATCGGGGGGGCCTTGCAGGAGGCCCGGCACGAGGACTGGGAATGGGTGCTCGGCGTCAACCTGTGGGGGGTGATCCACGGCATCGAGGCCTTCGTGCCCAGGATGATCGAGGCCAAACAAGGCGGACATATCGTCAACACCGCCTCCATGGCCGGGCTGATCGCCTCCAAGGGCCTGGGCATCTACAACACCACCAAGTACGCCGTGGTGGGCCTTTCGGAGACCCTGGCCAAGGACCTGCGCGACGACGGGATCGGCGTTTCGGTGCTGTGCCCGATGGGCGTCTCCACCCGCATCCGGGAAAGCGAACGCAACCGCCCCGAAGCCCTGGGCGGCGGGAGCGCGGCGGACAGCGGTGCCTCGAACAGCGGTGCCTCGAACAGCGGTGCCTCGAAAAGCCATGGCGGACCCGACCTGGTGGGCCGCTACCTGCCGCCCGAAGAGATCGCCGCCATGGCGGTGGAGGCCATCGAGAACGGGCGGTTATACATCCCCACACATTACGAGGGCCTGGAATTCTGGCAGCGCCGCGCCGCGCGGATCGGGGAGTCCTTTCCCAAGCCGCCGGCATGATCCGCGGCCCCGTTCAAGTTTTTCCCCCGGAACACCGATAAGGGAGGTGGTATATATTTGGTGAGAGGTAGCGTCCTTCTTATCCTGAACTCAGGGAGCAAAGGAGAGCACCATGGAAATATTGAACTTTCGGCGCTGGCGCATTGGGCTCGTATTGCTGGTATCCCACGCGGTATTTTTTCTGCCCATGGCCGCGGCTTTCGAGCCGGCCGACAACGACGATTTCTATATCAGCCTGGGGTCTTCCAACATCGAGGTGCGGGACAGCGGCGACCTGCTCTCCGGAGCCAACTTTTCGGGAGGGCTGCGCATCGGTTTGTTCTCCACCTTCTTCCTGGAGTTCGGTTGGGGGAACATCTCCTACAGCGACCAGGTGGTCGTCAATGGGGTTACCGAGGCCATCGACTTCACCACCCTCGGCCCCCATCTCGGGCTGGGCTTTCTGATCCCGATTCGTTCTTTTCAAATCGGCGCGCGGGTCCAGGCCTCCCGGGGCAACAAATGGACCGAAGAACGCACCGACGTGAACACCGGCTCCAACATTGATCGCATCTCCGGCGATATCGATTTCGACAGTTATTACCTCTTCACCCGAATGGGAGAAAAAGGAGGGTTCGAGATCGGGGTCAGGCGGGACCGCATCAAGACCACCAACTCGGTGCTCACCAACAGTTTTGGCCCCTACATCATGCTCAACATTTCGCTGAACTAGCGAAAGGTTCCGCCGCCCAGCCGGTCTGGGCCGGCCGGCACGACGCCCCCGGGCCCGCCTTTTTTTGACAATTCCCCCCTTGTATCCCGTTCCCTCCCCGGTTTAGGATCGCCTTTCCTGTAACCGGGCTGCCGGAAGACCGTTTCCGGCCCGGCGCGCCGGTTGGCGGGCGGGATGAACCGGCCCCCAACCCGACCCTGCAACCTTATGATGGAAACCCCCATGGAACCACTCGAAGGAATCAAGGTATTGGACCTCTCCCGCCTGGCCCCCGGCCCGTTCGCAACCATGGTGCTGGGCGATCTGGGCGCGGACGTGTTGTTGATCGAGGCGCCCGCCGGCGCCACCAGCGAAATCGACCGCCCCTGGGCCGATCAGAACCAAGCCCGCGACGACGCCTTCGATCCGTTGCGGCGCAACAAGCGCTCCCTGGTGCTCAACCTGAAGGAAACGGGGGGGCGGGAAATCCTGCACAAGCTGGTGGCGCAATCCGACGTGGTGATCGAAGGCTTCCGGCCCGGGGTGATCGCCCGGCTGGGCTGCGATTACGAGACCCTCGAGGGGGTCAATCCGCGCATCATCCTGTGCTCCTTGAGCGGCTATGGCCAGACAGGCCCCTATGCGGACCTGGTGGGCCATGACATCAACTACATTTCCATCGCCGGCATGTTGGGCCTGATCGGGTGGCCGGGCACGCCGCCCGCCATCCCGGCCAACATCATGGCCGACTTCGCCGGGGGCGGGCTTCATGCCGCCATGGCCATCATGGCCGCGCTGATCGCCCGGAGCACCACCGGCCGCGGGCAGCACGTGGACGTGGCCATGAGCGACGGCGTGCTCTACCTGATGGCCACCCTCGCCAAGGGCGTGCTGCAAGGAGGCGCCCCCCCCGGCCGGGGCACTCATTTCCTCAATGGGCTGCTGCCCCCCTACAACGTCTACGAGACCAAGGACGGGGGCTGGATCAGCATCGGCAGCCTGGAAACCAAGTTCTGGCGCAACCTCTGCCGCATCATGGACGCGGAACAGTATACCGACAGGGAGTTCGACCCCACCGCCTTCGAGGAGGTGAAGGCGCACTTCGCGGCCAAATTCAAGACCAAAACCCGCGACCAATGGTTCGAGATTCTCTCCCAGGACGAAATCTGCGCCGCCCCGGTCTACGACATGGCCGAGGCCCTGAACGATCCCCACAACCTGGCCCGGAAAATGGTGGTGGAAATCGAGCATCCCGAATTCGGCACGGTGCGCCAGGTGGGCATCGGCCCCAAATTCTCCGATACCCCGGGCAGCGTGCGCAGCCTCTCCCCTGGGGTGGGCCAGCACACCGACGCGGTGCTGGAGGCCCTGGGGTATTCCGGCGAAGAGATCGGCGCGTTCAGGGAGGGGCGAGTGGTGGGGTGAGAAACCACGGGGGGTGAGAAACCACGGGCGGGTGGCAATGAATTGGTGGCGCGATCCCCCTCACTCCTCGCCGAGGATGTTGAGGTAGCGCTGGGTGAAGGTGTCCTTGGGGCTTATTTTTTCGGCATGCCGGAAGGCGCGCAGGGCGGCGCCGTGATCCTTGCTGGCCAGGTAGACCACCCCCAGCAGGGTGTAAAGTTGCAGCCGGGCCGGCTCGCGGAGGATGGCTTTTTCCAGCAGGCGCACCGACCTGGCGTAGTCCCTGACGTGGAAATAGCACGAAGCCAGCCGCAGCAGGGTGGGCGAATGCCTGGGGCGCACCTTGAGGGCGGTGGTGAAATTGCGGATCGCGTCGGCGAATTCCTTGAGGGCGTAGTTGATCTGTCCCAGCCAAAAATGAAAATGGAACCGCCTCG
The DNA here is from genome assembly GCA_022573975.1 of SAR324 cluster bacterium. Taxonomy (GTDB): domain Bacteria; phylum SAR324; class SAR324; order SAR324; family JACQKK01; genus JACZSY01. Next base: position 16,261 of record JACZSY010000022.1, read on the forward strand.
GGTTGAGCGCCACCGCGGACAGGAAGGACTTGCGCGAATTCTCATAGCGGTGCATCTGGTACTGGCAGCGCCCCAGCCAGTAATGGTACTTGGCGTTATTCGGTTTCAACCGCACCGCCGCCTCGAACTCGCGCAGGGAGCGCCCCATCATCCCCTTGTCGAACAGGTAGATGCCCACCCGGAAGGCGCGGGAATGGTCCGTTTCCATCGGCATGCGGCGGGGAGGCAATAGCTGGGCCTTGCAGGCGCCGCAGAGCATCCGCTCCAGCCCGCGATCGTCGTCCACGTGGTTGCGCTTTCGACATGAAGGGCAAATCAGGATATATTCGGTGCGCACCAGAGGCGCCTGAAAATCCAGCGCGGGATGCGTCATTTCCAGTTGGCGGTCATAGTCCCGGCGGGCGGTGGGGTCGCTGAGCACCGAAAAAGCCTCGTTGATGGCCTGTGCCCGAGCTTGCGATCCCCCCAGATCGGGGTGGTTGCGGGCATTCTTCAGCAAGGCGCGGTAGGCGCCCCGGATCACGGCCAGGCCGGCCATCCGGTCCACCTGAAGCACCTCGTAATGGGTTTTTTGTTGCCCGTTTTTCATGGCCTTGCAATGAAGCGCTTCACCGCGCGCGGCGGGGAATGGACTCGCGAAAAATATTCATCCGGCCGGGACGATCCCCCTGACCGCCGGACCGGGGATTGGAACCGCGCGGTTCCAAGTGCGGTTCGCGGTACGATTCGCGGTACGATTCGCGGTACGATTCGCGGTACGATTCGCGGTACGATTCGCGGTGCGGTTCGCGGTACGGTTCGCGGCACGGCCCCAACGGGAAAATTTTAACCGCCGAATATTTAACTGCCGAAATTTCAACCCCTGAATTTTAACCATTATTGCCCGATACGTCCATGAAAGGGTGCGAGGAACCCAACGAGCGAACCCTGCGGCGGCTTTCGTTGCACCCGCCTTCGGAAGTCAACCCCTACACCACCCACATTCATGAGCATCCTTCCGTCCTGCTTGCCATTCCTTCCCCCGGGAGATTGAGGGAAATGATGGCCGCGGAAATCGCCGGCGGGCTGGATCTGGCGGTGGAGTTGGGCTGCGGATCGGGGAATTTCCTGGTCGAAATGGCGGCCCGCCACCCTTCAATGGCCTTCGCCGGCTTCGAATTGCGCTACAAGCGGCTGGTCAAGGCGGCCCGCAAGATCGAGCGCAGGGGCCTCAAGAACGCATGGCTGGTACGAGACCTGGCCGAGCGGTTCCCCTTGTATTTCGAACCGGAATCCCTGTCCCGGGTCTATCTCAATTTTCCCGATCCCTGGCCGAAACCCTCCCAATGGAAACACCGGTTGTTGAATGCGGACTTCTTTACGGTGCTGGGCCGGGTTTTGCGGCCGGACGGCCGCTTTTGCTTCAAAACGGATCATTCGGGATATTTATTGCATGTCCTTTCCATATTGTCCCACGCGCCCGGGTGGAGAATCCGGGCGTTTCACAACGACATCCAGCGCAGCCGCCTGGCGAACCTGTCGGTGCGCAGTGAATTCGAAAACCTGTTCCGCGCCATGGGCAAACCCGTGTTTTATCTTGAATTGGATAAAGCGGGCGCAACGGGCTAAAGTTGCCATATGGGCCAGCTTGCGATGAATAGGCTCCGGCGCGACAGCCCGTGTCATCCATCACCCAACGCGATCTCCTCCCGCATTTGAACGGGAAAGTCCATGTCCCCCTCGTTCAATCCCTACTCCGCCACCACCGCCGACCGCCAGGGGTTTCACTCGCGCCGGACCCTCCGGGCTGGCGTTTCATCCACAGTTTTCTCTTTGGCGCTGGCCGGATTTCTCTCGCTGATGGCGCTGGTCGTGCCGGTGTTGCTGCCGGTTTTTTCCCCCCAGGCCATGGCCCAGGGCGCCACTTCGCTGCTGCTGACCCAGGAGCGGGTGCTCAGGCTGGACGGAAAAGTGGGCGCCGTGGCCATCAACGCCGATGAAACCATCATCGCCGCGGCAATTGCCCAGGGGAGCGGAGCGGGAAATGGCCGGTGGAGAGTCGTGCTGACCGACCGGCCCAGCATGGGCCGTCTCGGGATGATCGATGTCCAGGTTGGAGCGCGGCCCCGGCTCCGGTTTTCACCGGTGGCCGATCTTTTGCTGGTCGGCGGGAGCGAAGCCCTGGAATTGTGGGGCCTGCCCATTTCGCCCATGGACCCCAAGGTTCCGCTGGGAAAAAATCAACGGCGCTGGCGGGTCGAATTTCCCGGCAATGACGGACCCGGGAAGGCGGCCTTCGGCACCCCGCCGAGCCGGGTGTACTGGATCGCCGCCGGAGCGCTCCACGGCAAGGGGGTCGTCATCGGGGGCGCGGGGGAAGACCGCCCCGCCTGGAAACCGCGCTTGGGCACGCTCCGCCAATTTTCCTTCCACCCCGATTTGCAACAGGCCATCATGGTCTTGCAGGGAAAGAAGGAACTGTCCTTGGTGAACCTGGGGACGGACCGTCCGGCCCAAACCCTCAAGGGGCACCGCTTCGAGGCCATCGGCGCGCGCTTCGGAAACTCTGGCGCCATCTTGTCCCTGGATCGGGGCAACACCCTGGTGCTGTGGAAAGGGGACGGCGCCTTGGCCGAGTCACGGTTCATCGAGCACCTCCCAAAATCCTTTTCCATCGCCTCTTTTTCGAGGCTGGGACCCGGACACCTGTTGTTGACCGGCGGCCAGGGCGGCGCCATCCTGACCCCCATCGATCGGCCGGCGGCGGCCGGGCGAGTAGCCGCCAATGGCCCGGAAGGCATCGCCGCCAGCCCCACCGGCCGCTATCTGGCCGCGGCCCTGGGCAACACCGTGCGCCTCTATGGTTTTTCCCGTCCGCTCCACCCCATGGCTTATGTGAGGCGGTTGCGGGCGCGCAAGGCCTATCAAACCGCCCAGAGTTACGTCCGCCTGATGGATTCCAGCAACATTTCGCCCCAACTGAAAAGCGATTTGCTCAATGCGGTGGGGCGGGAGCCCCGCGGCAATAGCCTCCAGCCGGCCCTGTCGCGGCTGCGCCTGGCTGTGGAACAAGGCAACGCCGATCGCATCCGGCGCGAGGTGAAGCGTGTCCTGCGCATTCAGCCGGACCATTCCGAGGTGGCGGCCGCCTTGCGCTTTCTGCGGGATCTTGAGGAGACCCGGGTCTTCCAGCGGGCCCGGGACGCCCTTTCCAAGGGGGAGAACAAGATCGCCATCTCTCTGCTGGCCGACGGCATCCAGGAGGACAGCCGCCGGTATCCCGAGGCCATGCAATTGATTCGGAAGGCGGAGGCCAAACGGTCGGTGCAAATCATGATCCGCCAGGCGCGGGAGAAAATGATCGCGGGCCAATACCCGGCGGCCGATGTACTGCTGAAGGTCGCGCTGCAAAAAGACCCCCGCAATTCCATGGCGCTGGCCATGCGCAAAGAGATCGACGCCCACGACGCCAGCGCGTTCAATTCGCTGATCGTTTTGCTGGCGGCCATCCTGGCCGGGGTGGGCGGGCTGGCCTTTTTGGCGATTCGCTACCGAAGCCGCCTGTTGCCATATCTCAAAATGGTGCGCCTCGACGAGGACCGGCAGCCACCCGCCGCCAGCGCCCGCGATGGCGGCGCCCGCGCGGCCTGGGCCAGGAAAGCCACCGAAGAAAGCGCGAGCGCCGCCCCCAGGCGGAGCCCGGCCAAACCCGGCGCAAGAGCGGTCACCCGGCGCCAGCTGGTCGGCAAACTGCTGGAAGACATCGAAGCGAAAATCCACCAGGTGCGCCTTGCGGACCCGCGGCAGCAACACACCGCGTTGTTGATGGGCATCGAGGCGGAACTGCAATCGGTTACCCGCCAACTGGACGATCCGGCATCGGATCTTGGCTCCATTCACAACCGGCTCAAGACCATCGCCGCCCAGTTAAACGCCCTTCGTTTTTCCGAACCCAGGAAACAACCGAAGAAAGACGCCGGAAACACGCTGTACCAACTCCTCAAACTCAATCCCGGCGCCACCCAGGAGGAAATCAAGGCGGCCTATCACACCCTGATCAAGCAGTATCACCCGGATGTACACAACGATTCCCAGTTTGAATGGGTGCGCACCGAATCCGAACGGATGAGCCGCAGGATCAGCGAGGCCTACGACGTATTGGGCGACGAGCAACGGCGGGCGCGCTACGACCGCGAATTGCGCAAGGCAGAGGAGGGCACCCGCGCATGATCCAATCCATGACCGGATTCGGTCAATGCGAATTGGCGGAAGCGGGCTGGCGTTGCCATGTGGAAATGCGCTCGGTCAACGGCCGCTACCTGGATATTCGGGCGAGATTCCCGGCCGGATTGGGTCATCTGGAAGACCCCTTCAAACGGCAGGTCAAAGCCCAATGCCCACGAGGTAAAATCGAGGTTTCCATCACCCTGCTGCCCGATGGCGCGGCCGGGAGCGCCCCGCGGGTGAACCGCCCCTTGTTGCAAGCCTACCGGTCATTGCTGGAAGAATTGGAAACGGCTTTGGGAAGGCCGGTTCAGGTTTCCCTGGGCGACCTGACGGCCAATCGGGAATTGATTGGATCCAATGACTGGGGAGACGATCCGGGAGCCGTCGAAACCCTCTTGCAACGAACGTTGGAGCTTGCCTTGGACGACCTGGTCTCCATGCGCGTCACCGAAGGCGCCGCCCTGGGGAAAACCTTGGCCGCCCAACTGGCGGCGATGCGGCGGATTACGGAAAAAATGGCCCCCCTGGCCGGCGACCTTCCCGGGGTGTACGCAGAAAAGTTGCGCGAAAATTTGAAACGGCTGGGAGGTGGAGAAATGGTGGCGGACGAACGGATCATCCAGGAGATCGCCCTTTTCGCCGAGCGCTGCGACGTCACGGAGGAGTTCGAGCGGTTGAAGGCCCATTTCGATCATCTGGATTCCCTGCTGGAATCCGGTGGGCAGGTGGGCAAGAAGATCGATTTCCTGCTTCAGGAAATGAACCGGGAGGTCAATACGTTGGGCGTGAAATCCAACCACTTGCGGATGAGCCCGCTGGTGATTGAAATCAAATCGGCCATCGAAAAACTGCGCGAGCAAACGCAAAACATCGTATAGCCCATTTTTCACGGGCTTTCACCCATCAACCAGCCATGACGCAACCCCGAGTGTTCATCGTCTCCGGACCCAGTGGTGTCGGAAAATCTTCCATCATTCACGGTGTGCTCGACCGCCGGGAGGATGTGAGACTCTCCGTGTCCACCACCACCCGGGAAACCCGCGAGGAGGAAGAAGAGGGGCGGGACTATTATTTCGTGGACAAGGCGGAATTCGAGCGGATGATAGCCCGCGACTGGTTTTTGGAATGGGCGCGAAGTTACGGCAATTATTACGGCACCGGCCGCACCCAGATCGAAGACATCCTCTCCCAGGGGTGTCACGCCCTCCTCGATATCGACACCCAGGGGGCCTTGAACATTCAAAAAAGGTTCAGCGGCGCGGTCTATATTTTCATCGCGCCGCCCAGCTTGTCCGTACTGGAGGAACGCTTGCGGGGCCGTGGATCGGAAACGCCGGAATCCCTGAAAAGACGCCTGCAACGCGCCGGCGCCGAGATCGAACTGAGCCATCGCTACGATCACGTCATCGTCAACACCACCATCGAGGCGGGCGTCTCCGGTTTTCTGGATATCCTGGAGAAGGAAGCCGCGCGAAACGTGGATTTCCGCGGAATCGAAAATTCGGCTGAAGATGGGGAACACCCCATCGGCGGCGGGGTATTGGAGGGCGGGGACATGGGCCAGACAGGGGATTTGGACCTGACAGGGAATTTGGAACCGGCAAAGGAAAACGATCCCCAATCACGGGTGGTGGCGTCTCTGGAACCGGAGGTGCGAAGGGCGTTGCGGGCGGAATTGGAGACCCTGATCCGGGAGCGAATCGAGCGTGTGCTGCAAAACGATTTGGAACGGATTTTCGCGGAAACCCTGCGGGAATTGGACAAATCCTGAGCCGGGCCTTCAGTCCGCCACCAGGATGCCCTCGTTCAGGCGGCGGCGCAAGCCGATGCCCACGGAAAAGGCCAATCCCATCCACATCAATATGTTGGTCTGCACCTCCGAGTCGAAGAACTGACCCAGGGTAAAACTGCTGGCCAATGACCCCGCCAGGGCGGCGTTGATGCCCCAGAGCAACCCCGCCTCAAAGGGAAACAGGCCCGAAGCGCGGTAGAGCCAGATGCCGTTCCAGACCATCACCGCGCCAAACATCCACAGGAACACCGCCAGCCCGGGCACTCCCATGGCGAAGGCCACCCGCAGGAACTGGTTGTGGGGCCTGAGATGGGGATAGGTGAACCCGGTGAAGCCCTCTTCCTTGGCCAGTTTGTCACGGTAGAGGTCATAGGCTTCGCGGGAGAATCCGTGGCCGAAGAAGGGAGCATCGGCGACGCCGCGCAGGGCGGCCCGCCACAGCAAGGGGCGCTCCTTTTGAGTGGCCAGGGAGGTTTCCACCAACCGCCTCACCAACACCGATTCGAACCTCCCCTCGAATCGTTCCTTGACCCATCCGGTGGCCATCAGCGTTGCCATGGTCACGAACAGCGCCAGGGCAACCCCGATCAGCGGGAAAGCGATGCGCCGGGGCAAGCGGAGCGCCAAAACCAAAACGCCACGGCCAAGCCGATCCAGGCCGAGCGGCTCATGGAAAGCACGGTGGTGACCGAGGCCAGCCCAGCCACGCCGGCCCACATCCACCGCTGCCGCCCGCGGGCGGACCAGGCCAGCGAGACCAGCACCGGCGCCGTCATCACCATCACCCCGCCCAGGGTCAGGTTCATCCCGAAGCCCCCGTTGGCGAATTTTCCCTGCAATCCGGGGTGGAGGGGATGCCAGGCAAAATTGAACTGGAAGAGAGAGATCACCCCGATCGCCGCCACGAACACCAAGTACACCTTCATCAACCGCTCCACCTTCACCAGCGCCAGGGCGGGCAGCATGATGAAGGGCAGCAAGAGGCGGTACTCCCCCTTCATGGTAACCATCGTTTCGAGGAAGTTGGGATTGATCAGCGCGGAAAAAACCCCCATCGCCGGCAGCAGGAGGAAGGGGGCGGCCACCCATTTCGGCAGCCATTCGGACACCGGCGTGCGCAGCCGGTGATAGAGCGCCAACAGATGCAGCATGATCACCGCCAGCTCCATTCCGGCCATGGTGAAAATGCTGAAAATGAACAGGGCGTATACGAATCCGCGCAGCCAGGTGTCCCGCGAAGCCAGGGCGGAATACCAGGGCCGTTCTGGTGTGGAAGAGAGCGTGTCGGTCATCGGGTATGAATTGGAAAGATTTTAAGGCTTGAAGGCGGGTGAATAAACATCCCGGGCAATGGGAAAAACGTATTTGTTCCTGACTGCCTTGCCCAGCTGAGGAAGACGGGAGCTGGAAGCCCATGATAGCAAAATTCCGCCTGCCTTCCCACTCGGCGCCACCGCGGTGTGGAAACTCAATTTGAAAATAATATTTGCATTCCAGCAACATGCCGGGCTGAGTGGAGCCTCTTCTTTTATGTGGACGATTTGGGAAGATTTGAAGGAAGGAACTTCGCTCCGCCCGGTACGACCGTAGGCAACGGCTTTGGCCCATTCAAAGCACCGGCGGAGGGGCATCCCCCTGGCCGAATACTATTGTTGCCGAGCGGATTCGATCGAACCGCACCGCCTGAGGGCCGAATTCCGGCGCCAACCCCGTGGCATCCAACTCCGCCGCATGCTGCGCTTCCGCGCCCTGGGTCAGCCCTGATTTTCTCCGTCCCCATGGCCCACTTTACGATAGGTGAGAATCAGCACGTTGCACAGCAGAATCGCCGGGTGGTGGAGCAACTTGAACAGGTGCGCCTTGGCCTTGGTGTCGAGCCCCTTTTCCTTGAAAAAAAAGAGCAGGGAGTTCAGGAGGATCAGCGGCCACCACAGGAGCAGCAGCAGAACGGGAAAGACCTTCCACCGGTTCCAGGCGATCTTCTCCAGCCGCATCCCGTACTGGTGCATGAAGTAATCCAGGATGGGCAGGTAGACCGGAAAGGAGTGCACCCGCAGATGCTCCACCAGGGGCCCGTGGTAAGACGGAAAAAGCGTGCGGGGCTTGTGGAACCCGGAGAGGAAAAAGTTAAACCGGGATTGCAGGCGCATGATGTTGGGCGTTTCGAGCACCAGCAGCCCGCCCGGCTTGACCACCCGCGTCAGCTCCGCCACCGCGTGGCGGTGGTTTTCGATGTGTTCCAACAGCTCCGAGTTGATCACCACGTCAATGGAATCGTCGTCGAAGGGGAGCTTGGCCAGCAGATTGACGTTGCGGGTGATTTTGATCTGCCCCCCGTAGTCAATCCCGGAGTAGTCGAACACCTCCTCGTCGTCGCCGAAGAGGGTGCCCTCCAACCTGGTGTACCCAAGCGCGGCAAGCTTTTTCAAGGTCGCGCCGTCGCCGCAAGCGATATCGACGATCCAGATGCTCTTGTCGCCGCTGTGCTTGACGATGGCGGAAATCAGCGCGTCTTGAATATACTCGCTCGGCATGGCCTGCCCCGTCCCTAGTATTTGCTCGTTAAAAAAGGATACACGGACATCTCCCGGATGGGAGCGCCAGAATCTCAGCGGCAACTCCCAAGCGTTCAATACCACATATCCAATTAACAAATTCAAGTTCTTGGTCTCTACTGGGGTTGAATAAAGGTGCTCGAAGCCCTTTTTGGTGGGTTTTTTACCGGGAGTGGAGCCTTACGCGATTTGCCTTTTGTTTCAAATCCAGCCGTCAACTTCACTCACGGGTATGGGCCGTCACAAAGGCGCCAGTCGGGACAATCGTCCAACCCGCCTCGGTTTTCTGGCCGGTGACGGGAATGCCCGCTTGGCGCGGTGACCCCGCTTTGGCTTTACCATCCAAACGAAAAAGGCCTGGAAGATCGGTATTGGCCAAAAGAGTTGGCGGCGAACAGCACACCATGCCAGTGCTCTCTTGAAACCGGCTGTGATCGCGTCATTTCTGGCCACCGGTTCCAGAGAGGAAAATCGCAGGGTGAAAAAGGTCGGGCCGGCCGGCCTGCCCCCATTGCCGGTGCGCCGAATGTCAGCGCCCCGATTGTCATCTCTCCGCCGCCCGTGCTTTGATACGCGAAAGATGCTGGCGTCCTCCCGCGTCTTCACCTCTCTCCCCCCATCGGCGGTTTCCGGAGCGGCATGACCGAGATGTCCTTTTTCCAGGCCGTGTTGCTGGGGTTGGTGCAGGGCCTGACCGAATTCATCCCCATCAGCAGCACGGCGCACCTGCGCATCGTACCGGCCTTGCTGGGCTGGAGCGATCCGGGCGCGGCTTTTTCGGCGGTGATTCAACTGGGCACGCTGGCGGCCGTGTTCGCCTATTTTTGGGCCGATATCCTCCGCCTGGGCCGCGCGGCCCTGGGCTCCCTGGTCTCCCCCCAATGGCGGGCCCACCCGGACGCCCGGCTGGCCTGGGGCATCGCCGCGGGCAACGTTCCCATCGTCGTGCTGGGACTGGCCTTCAAGGACACCATCGAGACCGATTTCCGCTCCCTGGGGCTGATCGCGGCCATGCTGGCGCTGGTGGCGCTGGCCCTGGCCTGGGCGGAGTGGCGCGGCGAGGGGGAGGGAGCCATCGGCGGACTGGGGCTCAAGTCAATGCTGGTGATCGGCTGCTTCCAGGCCCTGGCGTTGATTCCCGGCGCCTCGCGTTCGGGTTCGACGATTCTGGGGGGACTGTTGCTCGGCCTGCGCCGCGCCGACGCGGCCCGCTTCTCTTTTCTGCTGGGCATCCCGGCCATTTTCGGCAGCGGGCTGTATCAGCTGCCCAAGCTGTTGCAAGGCGCTTCGGCGGATGGATTCCCCGTGACCAACCTGCAGCTGGCGGCGCTGGGGGTGGGATTGCTGGCCGCGGCGGTGAGCGGCTACGCTTCGATCGCCTTCCTGCTCAGGTTCCTGAACACACACACCACGGGGGTGTTCATCGTGTACCGGCTGATGCTGGCGGCGGTGGTGGCCGGGTTGTGGTGGCTGGGCTGGGTAAGCTAAAATGACCCCATGAGCCTGAAACGCCAATGCTACTTCTGCGGCAAGCCGGTGGACATCCGCCGGCGAATGTCCACCTTCTGTTCTTCCCGCTGCGAGGCGCTGGAAAGGTCCCTTCCCGCCCCGGGGAAAAGGCCCCGTCAGCCAAGCCCTCC
>JACZSY010000428.1 GCA_022573975.1 SAR324 cluster bacterium
AAACCAACACCAGCGCCAGGATAAACAAGGGCGTGTTGACCTCCATGTGAAGGAGGCCGAAATCGAAAACTTTAATGGGATCCATGAACGGCGGCCAGTGCTCGTGTCAGTGCTTTGGTACTCTGCTTCGGTACTCTGCTTCGGTACTCTGGGGACAGAGGGTGGCTGTTGGCCCTCGAAGCTTTCCAGGGGTGGCGGCCATCGATGAATCCGGGACAGGAGCAAGGAGACGGGAGGGCCGTTTCCGATTTCCAGGCGTATCCATGGCCTCAACGGACACTCCGTGGAACCTCCGTGGAACCTCCGTGGAACCTCCGTGGCGCGCCAACTGGCGGGAAAACCGGGCGAAACAAAACAACTCAAATTGTTAACATGGCCCCTCGGGTGAGTCAATATCGGGGTTGGCCAAGGGACGGCCCGGCAGGTAAATTTGCCGCGACCGACCCCCGGATCGCCCGGTATTCTCAAAACGGAACACCGCCTTGGAAAATTGCGGTTCTCATTCCCCCCCGATTTCGGTATTTTAACAGCCAGATATTTTAACAACGATGTTTTTATCCAAAACAGCAGGAATCGGCGCCAAATCCGCCGGGGAACTCCTTTACACAACAGGATGATAGATAAATGTACGACACCTCGGACATTCGCAAGGGATTGAAGATTGAAATCGACGGCGAGCCTTATGCGGTGATCGATTTTCAATTCGTCAAACCGGGGAAGGGCAACGCGTTTACCCGCATCAAGATCAAGAACATGGTCACCGGCGCCGTGCTGGACCGCACCTACAAATCCGGGGAGAAGCTCAAACGGGCCTCCATGGAGGACCGCACCATGCAATACCTGTATTCCGACGAGGGGGGCTTTCACTTCATGGATCAGCAGAGCTATGAGCAGATTTCCCTCACCGCGGAGGAGGTGGGGGACGACGCCGACTACCTGCTGGAAAACAACGATGTCAACGTGCTGATGCACAACGGCAAGCCGGTCAGTCTTTCCCTGCCGAATTTCGTGGAACTGGAAGTGGCCGAAACCGACCCGGGCGTGAAAGGCGACACGGTCTCCGGGGGCCGCAAGCCCGCCACCATGAGCACCGGCGCGGTGATCCAGGTGCCTCTGTTCATCGAACGGGGCGAAAAGCTGAAGATCGACACCCGCTCCGGCGAATACGTGGAACGGGTCAAATAGGGGCCGCGGCCGCCTTTGGCCGGAAACACCCGCACTTTTTCTCCATGCTGGGAGGTTCCATGGACGATGGACTGACAAAAGCATTGGTTATCGTGGGGGCCGGCTTGGCCGCCCTGGTTCTCTTTTGGGTGCGCGGCCTGATTTCCGCGGGAAACAAGCGGGCCGGGCTGGAGAAAGTCAACGCCCCGGAGGAGCCGCATCGCAGCTGGGAACACGGGGACGGGGAAACGGATCGCATTTCCCCCGATGCGCCTGGCCGGAGCGGGACGCCGGCGGACGAGGACCCGCCCAACCGCCGGCCCGCCCGGGGAGAAATCCCGGTTGAACCCGGAGACGGCCCCCCGGCTTCCGGGGGTTCCGCTCCCAGCCGGAGGGTGAGGCCGGTTTTGCCTGGGGTGGTTCGAAAGTTCTTTTCCCATATCGCCGCCCTTGGAAGAAGTGGCGGGGCCGGCTCTTTACCGCCGGACCAAAGCGGCAAAACCGGAGCGGAAGAACCGGGGGAATTCCAGCCGATTATTTTCAAAAGGGATCCCAGACCGATTCCCTGGACCAGAAGGCCCTTCCAGGGAAAGATCGAAGAAGTTGGCCCCGAACCGCCCACCTTGAAAAAACGGTGACATTCTCCGCGGGGGCCACCGAAGGAATCCGATTGTTCCCATGCACCCACCTGCTCCCGGAAGCCTCAGGCGTAAGCGCCTCCCGGATTTTCCCATGACAAACTCCACCTCCGGCCAGCAAAATCCGCGCGGGCCAAACGGCGCCGGGGATGGCACAGGAGAGGGCACAGGAGAGGGCGCCGGAGAGGGCGCCGGAGAGGGCGCCGGAGAGGGCGCC
>JACZSY010000023.1 GCA_022573975.1 SAR324 cluster bacterium
GGCGGGCCGGTGCTGGAGCAGAGGTTCCAATGGCGTCCTTGAGGCCTTGGAACGGAAAAATGAAACGGGATGGGAAAATGATGAATGTCCGGAGTACCGATGGGAATTTATCCATCGCCTGGAGCGGCTGTGAGGCTTTTGCCGGGAATCCGCGAACGGGCGGCGGGGGTATTCCACACCTTTGTAAATCCCAGGCCCCTGCGTGGTCTCCTCAGAGATCTTCGGGCTTGAGGCCAGTGCGCTTGGAAATGCGGGCCAGCATTCGCGGGCCCAGTTCCTCGCGGTCCCGGAACGCGAAAACCACGTTCGGCCAGCCATCGCGGGCCAACACCTTGTGGGATCCAGTCTGGCGCTTGACATTCCAGCCAATGCGCAACAAGGAGGCGAGCACCCGGTTTGCCTTTGTGGACGGCCAGTCGCTCACGCGGCGCCGAAAAGCCGGTGAAGGCTGGGAATTTCCTCACCATTTTCCAGCCTGTCCGCGAGAACCCGCAGGGCCAGGGCCTCTACTTTGGCGATGGCGTGGTGTTGGGTCTCTCCATAGGCCAAAACGCCCGGCAAGGCGGGAATCTCGGCCATCCACCGCCCATCGGTTTCCCGCTCGGTCTCGATTCGCAACATCCGGTTCTCCTCCAAAACCGCCACCGATGCGAACTGGTGGCTCATGATAGGCCAGCCAATGAATTGTGCCATGAAAGACGCGCCTTTGCACACCGGTCATTGCCTCAATGGGGCGAGCCGGTGCTGGAGCAGAGGTTCCAATGGCGCCCATGACCCTCGGCAAGGAGACCATGGAACCGGTTGGCAAAGGCGGGCGCGGGTGGTGGGGTGACCCGAAGCCAGGCGCTCCAATAGCGGAGTGAAAACATGAAAAGAGTGAACCAATGACCCAAGCGATTTCGAAAAACCCGGCGGAGGAGGGCGCCCCCGCGATTCCCGTCCGCATCGTCACGGCCACCAGCCTCTTCGACGGGCACGACGCGGCCATCAACGTGATGCGGCGCATTATCCAGCGCCAGGGCGCCGAGGTGATCCATCTGGGGCACAACCGCTCGGTGCGCGAGATCGTGGACGCCGCCGTCCAGGAAGACGTGCAGGGCATCGCGGTCAGCTCCTACCAGGGCGGACATATGGAGTTCTTCACCTACATGGTGGACCTGCTGCGCGAGCGCGGCGCGGGAGCGGTGAAGGTGTTCGGCGGGGGGGGCGGCACCATCGTGCCCGGGGAGGTGGCGGAACTGGAGGCTTATGGGGTGACCAAGGTTTATTCACCCGAAGACGGGCACAAGATGGGTCTGGTGGGCATGATCGAGCATCTGGTGGCGTCCTGCTCCGTAATACCTGAGATCGACCCGGAGCGGGAACTGGCGCGGCTGGAAGCCTCCGGCGAAAACGGGGGCGGCGCTTCCGGCGCCGGGCTCGCGGACGGTACGGTGCAGGCCCTGGCCCGGCTGTTGACCTTCAACGAATGGCGGGCGCTGGGCCTGGTCAACGAGGAAGCGGCCCGCTACTTCGAACACCGGGTGGAAGCCCTGGCGAAGGCCCGCACGCAGCGGGCGCCGATCCCCGTGCTGGGCATCACCGGCACGGGCGGCGCGGGAAAATCGAGCCTCACCGACGAGCTGGTGCGCCGCTTCCTGGCCGATTATCCGCAAAAACGGGTGGCCATCCTCTCGGTGGACCCCACCCAGCGCCGCACCGGCGGGGCGTTGCTGGGCGACCGCATCCGCATGAACGCCATCGACACTCCCCGCGCCTTCATGCGCTCCATCGCCACCCGCGGGGGCGGCCAGTCCCTGGCGGGGGGCATCTCCCTGGCCGCGGCCCTGTGCCGGGCGGCGGGGTTCGACCTGGTGATCGTGGAAACGGCCGGCATCGGCCAGAGCGACACGGATATCGTGGATTTGGCCGACTTCACCGCCTATGTGATGACCGCCGAATTCGGCGCCGCCAGCCAGTTGGAAAAGATCGGCATGCTGGACTACGCCGACATGGTGGCCATCAACAAGTTCGACAAGAAAGGCTCCGCCGACGCCCTGCGGGACGTGATCAAACAGGTGCGGCGCAACCGGGGCCTGTTCGATGCGCCCGAAAGCGAAATCCCCGTCTACGGCACCATCGCCAGCCGCTTCCAGGACCCGGCCACGGACGTTTTTTACGCCGCCTTGGTGACGCGGCTCATAGCGGCCCTCAAGCTGGACTGGAGCGATCCCGGCCCGGCGGAAAAGGCCCCCGCGGAAACTTTCTCCGGCGATGCCGAATCCCGGGCGCGGGAGACCGCCATCATTCCCCCCCAGCGGGTGCGCTATCTCTCCGAAATCGCCGAAACCGTGCGCGGATACAAGCAGGACGCCGAAAATCGCGCCGGCGCCGCCTCCCGCGCATACGGCCTGCGCGAAGGCCTGCGCGCGCTGGGGGTGGCCCTGCCCGAAGGTCTGGCTCCCATCGCGGGGACAGGCGCGGAGGCAAGCGCGGAGGCAAGCGCGGAAATTAGCGTGGAGGCAAGCGGCCCGCCAGCAGGCGCGGAAACACCGCCATCCGGCGTGGAAACACTGCTGGCGGCCTACCATGGGGCATTGGAGGAAATCGGAGCGGAAGGGCGGAACGCGCTGGAGGCCTTCGAGTCGCGCCGTGAAGCCTACGCGGCGGAACGCACCACGTTTCAGGTTCGGGGCCGCGATATCGTGGTGGAGAACTACAGCGAAACCCTCTCCCACACCCGGGTGCCCAAGATACTCATGCCCCGCTACCGCGACTGGGGGGACCGGCTGCGCTGGCTGATGCTGGAGAACGTGCCCGGCAGTTTCCCTTTCACCGCCGGATCGTTTCCCTTCAAGCGGGGGGAGTCCGAGGAGCCCACCCGCATGTTCGCCGGGGAAGGCCCCCCCGAGCGCACCAACCGCCGTTTTCATTTCATCGCCGCGGACATGCCCGCCAAGCGGCTTTCCACCGCCTTCGACTCGGTCACGCTCTACGGCGAGGACCCGCACACCCGCCCGGACATCTACGGCAAGGTGGGCAACTCGGGGGTTTCGATCTGCACGCTGGACGACATGAAGCGGCTCTATTCGGGCTTCGACCTGGTGCACGCCTCAACTTCGGTCTCCATGACCATCAACGGCCCGGCGCCGGTGTTGCTGGCCTTCTTCCTCAATACCGCCATCGACCGGCAGGTGGAGGCGCACCTGCGCTCGGAGGGCCGCTGGGAGGCGGCGAAGAAGGAAATCGCCGCGGGGTTCGCCGCCCGGGGAGAGCCCGCGCCGATCTACCGGGGGGAGCTGCCCCCGGGCCATGACGGTCTGGGACTGGGCCTGCTGGGCACGGGCGGGAGCAGACTGGTGCCGGAGGAAACCTACCGCAAGATCGAGGCCGAGACCCTCAAGGCCGTGCGGGGCACCGTGCAGGCGGACATCCTGAAAGAGGACCAGGCCCAGAACACCTGCATCTTCTCCACCGAGTTCGCCCTGATGATGATGGGGGATATCCAGGAGTACTTCTGCGGCCATGACATGCCCAACTTCTACTCGGTCAGCGTGAGCGGATATCACATGGCCGAGGCGGGCGCCAACCCGATCAGCCAGGTGGCCTTCACCCTGGCCAACGGGTTCACCTTCGTGGAGTACTATCTCTCCCGCGGGCTGCCCATCGACAAGTTCGCCCGCAACCTGAGCTTCTTCTTCTCCAACGGCATGGACCCCGAGTACGCCGTCATCGGGCGGGTGGCGCGGCGCATCTGGGCCGTGGCCCTGCGCGGGAAATACCGCGCCGGGGAACGCGCGCAGAAGCTGAAATACCACATCCAGACCTCCGGGCGCTCCCTGCACGCCCAGGAGATCGGCTTCAACGACATCCGCACCACCCTCCAGGCGCTGTACGCCGTGTACGACAACTGCAACTCGCTGCACACCAACGCCTATGACGAGGCCATCACCACGCCCACCGAGGAGTCCGTGCGGCGGGCCATCGCCATTCAGTTGATCGTCAACCGCGAACTGGGGCTGACCAAGAACGACAATCCGCTCCAGGGCAGCTTCATCGTGGAGGAATTGACCGAACTGGTGGAAGAGGCCATCCTCACCGAGTTCGACCGCCTCACCGAGCGCGGCGGCGTGCTGGGCGCCATGGAAACCATGTACCAACGCACCAGGATCCAGGAGGAATCCCTCTACTACGAGGAGCGCAAGGACTCCGGCGCATACCCCCTGATCGGCATCAACGCCTTCGTCGATCCGGCCAAGGCCGGCAAGGTGGACGCGCCGCCCCATCTGATCCGCGCGGACGAGGCGGAAAAGCAAATGCAGATCGACGGGCTGGCGCACTTCAAGCGCATTCATGCTCCAGAAAGCGACGCCGCCCTGGCCAGACTGGCCCTTGCGGCCCGCAGGCGCGAAAACACCTTCGCCGCCCTGATGGAAACCGTCCAACACTGCTCCCTGGGCCAGATCACCGGCGCCCTCTATGCCGTAGGCGGCCAGTACCGGCGCAACATGTGAGGGGGGATTTGATGGATGTCAAGCGAGCGTGGCGGGGTGTTGCCAAGAGACATTATGCCTTCAAACACACCAACTCCGAACATTCCGCGATGCGGTCGAAATCCACGTCTTTGTGAAGTAAGGTGAGATCGTTTTCCAGGCAGACCGCGGCGATGATGCAATCGACGGTTTTCCGGACCGTCTTTCCGCCTTTTCTGCATTCCCGGTAAAGTTCGGCCGCCGCGGTGTAGGTCTCCGCGCCTTGCGGGAAATAGATTGGGAACGCGAGAAAATATTCCTTCAGGGTATGATATTCTTTCTCATTCCCAATTCCCTGCAGGATTTCCGTGAGCACGATCCCAGTGATCGATATGTCTTCTCCGGATTCGATGAGTCCATGCAGCCGCCGCCGTTGTGGTGAATCGACGCCTCTCAGAAAGTCCACCCAAACGCTGGTATCCACCAGGATCATGTCCGGCCGGTCCGCATCTCGGCGAGGTTGCCCCGCCATTCCACTTTTCCCTCGAATTCCAGCAGTTTTTTCCGTTTTTCCTTGTTGACCAGTTCCTTCAAGGCAAAATTGACAACAGCCTTCTTGGTTTTTTGCTTGGTGAGTTCCATGGCCTCTTTCACCAGCGCCTCGTCAATCTCGATATTCGTTCTTTGCATTGGGATCGATCTCCATAAAAAAGTTATACACATAAAATAACGGTTTTATGTGTATAAGTCGAGTAAAACTCGGCGGGATTGCTGTTCGCCAAATTCTTTGCAAGTCCCTCATCCCGGATATTCGTCGTTTGCCTATCCCCGGGGGAATGCGAAACCCGGATTTTTCTCCTCACACATCGCCAAACCCCTTTCTTGTGATGTATCACTGAAGTGGCCGTCCATCCCTTCCGGTTGGGAACCGGAGCCATTGGGGAAAACGGAGGGTCCGATTTCTTTCCCGGAGGATTGAAACCTTGAGTGGGACTCGGGACATGAGGGGCAAGGCGCGCGCCACGGTTCGGATCAAAATGCCGGCCGGGATGCGCGCCACGGCGCCAATAATAGTGTGCGTCCTTTTTCTGCTGCTGGCGCTTTCCAGCACCGCCGGCGCCGTCACCTTTATCCAGCAAGCCAACCGGCTGCAGTTGATCTACGCGGCCCTGCTGGACTTCCGGCCCGGTCAATCTCCCAATCCCGTCGAACGCTCCGCCTGGTCGCTGGCCTTTGAACTGATTCCCATGCCCGAAGTGGACACCCGCATCGGCGCCAAGGACGAGCCTATCGATTCACCCCCGTTCGTGCCCCGGCTGCGGCTGCGGTGGGTGGCCCGTTGGGGCCTGCTGCTGGGGATTTCCCTCAATCCCGACCTGGAGGTACAAAACTATTCCGCCCCCTGGACGGCGTTCGAGTTGGGGCTGCGCGGCACAGTGGGGGGGTTGGGGGTGGAACTGCGGGCTCACACCATCGATGGCGTGGTGGAGGGTCCCATCACCGATTCCGAGACGAAAGACCGCTTCGAGTTCGAAAACCGGGGCGTGGATCTGCGGGTCGGCCTGCCCCTGGGCCGGTGGAGCGTCTATGGCGGCGGCGGAAAGAGCGGAACCGTCTCCGCATTGCTGGTCGCCTCCGACGGCGCGCGGATCGCGCTGGACGATGAGTTCACCTACCTGCTGGCGGGAATCGAGTTCCGGGGCGAGGATTGGACCTTCACCCTGGAGCAAAACCGCACCGGGGATTACCTCTACCACATCATTCTCAGCCTCTCCTTCGGCCTTTGAGGGGGCGGGGCAGCCAACCAAGATGAAACGAAACCCGGGGAAACAATCGCGGCGGAAGGCAAACTGGGCCAGGGCTGTGCGGGCCGCGGTGTTGGCGGCAGTGGTGCTGGCGGCAGTGGTCTTCGCCGCTTCCTGTTCGGACGCGGATTCCCTGGGGGACGAGGCGGTCACCGAAGTGCAGGTGGGCACTCCTCCGCTCTGGAGCAACGGGATCGGGGAGTTGATGCGGCTGAAATGCGGAATCTGCCACCAGGTGCCCGCCGGGGAGGTGTCCCCGGACGGAACCCCGCAAAGCTTCGACCTCAACTATTACAACGCCGCCGCCCATCCCGATGGGGTTCTGGGCGCACAGGATTCCACGGCGCGGACTAATATCACCAGTGGGATACTAAGGGGGCCGGTCGGATCGATCCGGCAAATGCCGCTGGAATACGCCACCCCGCTCACCGAACAGGAAAAGACCGCCCTGGAGGCTTGGGCGGGAACTGGAGCGTTTTAGCGGGGGTTCGGTGTTCAGTCTATGGCGCCATTGGCGATCCACTCCCGGATCACGTCGATGGTGCTCTGGCTCAGATATGCCCCTGTAGCGGGCATGCGCAAGCCCGTGATGGTCCACGGGGGGGACCCCTCGAGTTTCCAGATCAGGTAACTGTGTCGGGATTATCGGGGGTTATGATCGTATGTAAACGGAGATTGGCCACGCTCTCAGGCCATGGGAACGGTTGTGTTTCGAGTGTCCGTTCCGGGTGGGACCAGACCGGGTAGGGGTGTTTGCAAGGGGGGGAGAAGAATGGCGGCGCCATCTTCCTCTTATCCGAATCCAGGTTTTGATGGAGCTTTTTAAACGTTGAAGGTGACCAGGTGGTTATGGATATTGTTGATGCTGGATAATTTCGGGACTGTGGTGCCCCCCGCGATAGCCTCCACTTGCTGGAGGGTCAGACCCAGGGTGTGTGTGTGTGAGAGACCGACAGAGAGTGTCAGGGTCAATTCAGTGGGTGTGTCCAGCTGCACCTGGGTGATGGAGACCGTATGGCCATGGTTGCCGCCTATCGCGCCTGATATGCCGCCATCCTCCCCAGAAGCAGGGGGCGGGTCCTCATCATCCCCGCAGGAAATCATCAGGGGCGCGGCAAAGAGAGCCGCGATCAATGGAGGGAGGTAAATCGCATCCCGCAGAAATTGTCGTCTTCCCTTCATCCCAGATCCTATCGAAGAATTGAACCGACCTTTCCCGGTTGGGACCGTCCACTCCTCATGAACGTCCACTCGAACCTTCGATACCGCTATTATTACGAAGTTTCGCCATTTGATCGAATATCGCCTTCAAGTCATCCTGTTTCACCGGGAATTGCCAAAATGCCTCCCGCATGTCCAAGCGGAAAGTTTTGAGTTGTGCACGGTTCGTATTGAGCCGCCGCCGCATGTTCAGCCTGATTTTACGCACCTGTTCGCGCTGTTCCGGGGAAAGCCTGGGAACTATGAAAAGCAATGTCCGGCCAATCATTTTGGCCCGCCGGCCTCGTTTTGACGCCATGCGGTGTGCGCGCCTGCCCTGTTTTCCCCGTGTTCCAAGAGAACCGGATTGTTCCCTCCAGTCCATCATGAAAAAAAGAGTGGCCTGTCCGTCCTTGTGTTTCCCCATGGTTGATAAAATGTCCCACAATTCCCATTCTCTTGAATGATAACACCGGTGGGGAGGGTTTTTTCCGTAACAAGGCGTACGAATTCCAGGAGTGAATTAGTCGTCCTATCAATGAAACGCTTGCAGGCCCGCTTTTATTCCCCCGCCCGCCCCAATCCGGAGCGGAGGAATCCCAGGAAACCTTCCAAAACCGGAACTTTTATTTTCGGCTCCATTCCGTGCCGCTTGCAGAGAGGTCATTCAATCAAGCGCTTATGCAATGGGTGGATCATCGCGGTTTGATCCTCGCGATGAAGGCCCTTCGGTCCACGCACGGGCACATCGGATTACCATTTCCGCTCCGGCCAGGTGAAATGTGTTAGAAAGGCATTCTGGACTATTTGAGAAACCCTCCGGAGAAGACCCCATGAGCGACGCATTTTCTGGCATCCCCGCGCCCCGCTTCCCGTATGTGCGCCAGCGCCGTCTGCGCGCGACCCCCACCCTGCGCCGGATGGTGCGGGAAACCCATTTGCGCACCGACGATCTCATCTATCCCCTCTTCATCGCCGAGGGCCGGGGCGTCCGCAAGCCGGTGTCCTCCATGCCCGAGGTGTTCCAGCTATCGGTGGACGAGGCGGTGAAGGAAGCGCTCGAGGTCACGGCGCTGGGCATTCCGGCGATCGACCTGTTCGGCGTGCCGAAGGAGAAGGACCTGGCCGGCAAGCACGCGCTCGACCCGGACGGGCTGATCCAAAAGGCCATCAGGGCCATCAAGGACGCCTGTCCCGAGCTGGTGGTGATGACGGACGTCTGCCTGTGCGAATGGCTCTCCCACGGGCATTGCGGGCTGGTGGAGGGCGAGCGCATTCTCAATGACGAGACGCTGCCCGTGCTGGCGGAAATCGCCGTCTCCCACGCCAACGCCGGAGCGGACATGATCTCTCCCTCGGACATGATGGACGGCCGGGTGGCCGCCATCCGCCAGGCGCTGGACCTGGCCGGCCACCCCGATCTGCCGATCATGGCCTATTCGGCCAAGTACGCCTCCGGGTTCTACGGCCCTTTCCGCGAGGCCGCCCAGGGCGCGCCCACCTTCGGGGACCGCGCCACCTACCAGATGGACCCGGCCAACGGGCGCGAGGGGGTGCGCGAAGCGGTGCTGGACGCCGCGGAGGCCGCCGACATCGTGATGGTCAAGCCCGCGCTGGCCTACCTGGACGTGATCTGGCGGGTGCGCCAGGAGACCACGCTCCCCGTGGCCGCCTACAATGTGAGCGGCGAATATTCCATGATCTGGGCCGCGGCGAACAACGGCTGGGCGGAGTTGGAACGGGTGATGGTGGAGGTGCTGACCGGAATCAAAAGGGCGGGCGCCGATCTCATTTTGACCTACTTCGCGAAGCGCATGGCCAGACTTTTGAATAGAGGATTGGAAAGAAACTAACACCGTGCATTGGGCGCGCGGTGGATTGGATTCCAAAAATGGCTGTCAGGGAGAGAAAGTCATTTGAAATTGCTTTGTTTTGCTTTAAGGGGAGCGATTCCCTTTTCCTTCCTGTTGATGCCGCTTATTTTTTCCGGCTGTAGCCAGGAATCCGATTCCATCGCGTTGTCCGACCGCCCGCTCCAGCACCGCACATCCCTCAACCCTCGGCGGCAGGCCCAAGCGCCCCCACCCGGTGGAGCTTCGGCGGGGGAAGTCCGCATCCAATTGGAAGATCCCCTCCGCCAAGTTTCGGCGCGGGTGGATGCCCCGGCGGAGGCCTTGGGGGAGGAAAAAAATTCCCGCGGCGATCCGTCCGTTCAGCCGCCCGCTCAGCCGCCCGCTCAGCCGCCCACACAGCAACCCGTTCAGCCAACCATCCGGCCCATTCCCCGGGAACCCCGTCCCTCCGAGTTCACTCCCTACTGGTCCACCCCTGGTGTGGAGAAGAGATTCCAGACCCGGCCGGGCCGGCGCACTTCACCCGCCGCCGGGCGGCGGGAAATCATGCGGGGTTTCGAAGACGACCGGAAAATCGCGAGTGCGGCGCCGCCTTCCCAGCGCCGCCGTGCCGCCAGCAAACGCGGCCGCAAGCGCTATCGAAAGCGGGGCGCGCGATTGAAACAGTCCCTGCGGAAACAGAAAGCGTCAAATCGCCGGCCCGGCCCTCTCAACTCGCTGAAGCGGCGAAAATCCAAACGTCAGCCAAAAGGTTTTCATCTCATCAAACCCTACCTGACAGGCATCGCTTCGTGGTACGGACCCAAATTTCATGGCCGGCCCACGGCCAACGGTGAGCGGTATGACCAGAACGGCATCACCGCGGCGCATCCCGTGTTGCCCATGGGCACGTGGATCCGGGTGACCAACCGGGAGAATGGCAGGGTTTTGTCCATGCGTGTCAACGACCGCGGCCCCTACGCCAGGGGCCGCATTCTGGACCTCTCCAAGGGGGCGGCGATCCGGCTGGGGATGTACAAAAAGGGCACCGCGCGGGTGCGCATCGAGGTCTTGCGATGGCCCGCGTCCGTGCTTCCTGACGTGGGGTTGCGGCCTTTCGTGCAATACGTGGTGCAGGTGGCCGCCTATCCCGATTCCAAGCTGGCGTGGCGCGAGTTGAAACGGTTTCGGCGCATCCATGGCTGGGCGGCGTTCTCCCTGGACCGGCGTCCCAGCGGATTGATGGGCATAATCATTGGACCCTTCGACGACAAGCAGCGCGCCCTGAACGTTTCCCGCCGGCTGAAAAAATCCGGCGCGCGTCCCCTGGTTCGCCGTTACCGCAAATAACACGGAAATAATTCGGAAATCACGCGGAAAACAATGACATCGAAACGGCCCGCGCTTCCCTCCGATCGATCTCCACCATGGGGATGGTTGCCGGGCCGCGACGGTCCACAGGCCGAGGAGGCGCTCTGATGGCAAAATCGACATCCCAATCCAAATATTTCGACCTGGAGCTGAGCCACGGCGGCCGGGTGGCTACCCTCACCCTGCACGAGGACAAGTTCAACCTGCTCAACACGCCCGCCCTGGACGAACTGCTGGAACTGGGCACGGAAATCCGCACCCTGCCCAAGCTGCGGCTGGTGATCCTCACCGGGGCGGGAGAGCGGGCCTTCATCGGGGGAGCGGACATCCGGGAAATGGCTGAATTCACGCCGCATTCGGCCCTGCGTTTCATCGACAAGGTGCACCAGGCCTGCCACCTTTTCCGCGCCCTGCCCGTGCCTTCCATCGCACGGGTGCGGGGTTATTGCCTCGGCGCGGGAATGGAGATCGCGGCTTGCTGCGACCTGCGCATCGCCTCGGACGACAGTCATTTCGGCATGCCCGAGGTGCAACTGGGCCTGCCCTCGGTGGTGGAAGCGGCCATGTTGCCCACCCTGATCGGCTGGGGCCGCACCCGCGAGCTGCTCTACACCGGCCGCATCATCGATGCCGTCACCGCCTATGAAATCGGATTCATCGAGGCCATCGCGACGCCGGAAGCGCTGGACGAGACCCTGCAACCCTGGATCGACCAGATTCTGGCCGCCGACCCGGCCGCCATCCGCGCCCAGAAGCGGCTCATCGAAGGCTGGCTGGACTCCGGGGTGGCCGCGGGCGTGCAGGCCGGCATGGACGCCTTCACGCGAATCTTCGATTCCGGCAACGCCCTGGAGCGCACCCGCGATTTCCTGGCTCGCAAGGCCGCGCCCAAGGGGTAGGGCAACCGGTGCTCTTCTCCCGCTATCCGATGGCTCTGAAATTTCCGTAACTATCGTGACTTTTAGGGGATCCCGATTTGGCCGATTGCCAGGTGCTCAGCATGTAGGTGACCACTGTGGAAATCACGCCCGCATCCCGCAGAATCCGCGTGTGCCCCAGGCCATCGGTGACCTTCACGACCGTGTTGGGCCAATCCTGGGCGAGGGTGGACGCCTCCTCGAAATCCACCTCCCGATCCTGACGGTCCAGGATAATCAGCCCCGGGGCAATGCCCAGATTTTGGGGGGAGAAAAAGGAAAATTTCTCGTTCAGGTTCCCGAAGCGGGATTTCAGATAATCCAGCAGAAACCGCAAGGTGCGCCGTGAGATTCCCGTCTTCAGCGCGAATTGCCGGGGATAAGTTTCGAAGGAGGCCGGGGGGGCGATGGCGGTGAAAGCGGGAATGGAAACGCCGTCGCGAAGCGCAAGGCCGGTGACAGCCGCGCCCATGGAGTGGGAAACGATTCCGTGAAACGGGCCGTATTCGGCCTCCACCGCCTTCAGTGCCGCGCCGATTTCGAAAGGGTCCGTGCGCCTGCCCGGTGAGGCGCCATGGGCGGGCGCGTCAAAGGACGCCACGCTGAATCCGGCCTCCACCAATGGATTCACCAAATCAGACAGTTGGGCGGCGCTTCCGCCCCAGCCATGAACCAGCAGGATGCGGGGGCCTTTTCCCCAGTGATAGGCAACAATGTGATCACCCGTGCTGTCCGTATGGTGCCGCCTCGCAAAGGGCAACCGCCCCACCCGGGCACTGCTCATCGCCGTCCCCCCCTTTGCCGTGCCCGCCGCCCGGAAGGGGGTGAACCAAAGCCGCACCACCCAGCGGTTGGCCAACGATGGAACCGTCAATTCCGTCAACCGGAACACGACACGAAAAGACCAAATCAACACTTTGGGGATAATGCTGGAAATCTTCATGGCTTTACCTTTTCTTTTAAAAAAACATTTGGCGATATAAAACAAACCGTTTGGTTTGTTTTTGCTTAAAAAAATTTTCCTCCAGTCAGGCCGTCATCGACAATATGCCTCGGATTTGGCGGGCCACGTGTTCCATGGGCTGGATGTCGTCAAAAGCCCTGGAAATCAGGATGCCGCCTTCGATCATGGCGGCCATGGTCACCGCCGTGGATTTGGCATCGGTGTTTGGGAGAAATTCTCCCGAGTCGATTCCTTGCTGGATCAGACCCGCCAGCCGCTGAATCAACAATTCGAGGGCCGCCCTGGCGCGGGCTTTGAGGCCAGGGTTGGTGCCGTCGGAGTCGGTGAGGGTGTTCATGATTGCGCATCCGCCCTCCACCGGAGGGTCCAATGCGTAACGCAGGTAGAAATCCAGCAGGGCGTTCATTCGTTTCCCAGGGGTTTTGTGGGGGCGCACCGCATCGTTGATTTTCTTCATCATCAGGGAAACGGTATGGTCGAAGGCGGCAAGGGCCAGTTCTTCCTTGGAGCCAAAGTGATTGTAGATGCCCCCTTTCTTAAGCCCGGCCCGGGCCATCAATTCGGACAATGAACCGCCATGATACCCGTGCACATTGAACACCTGTGCCGCAGTTTCGATGATTCGTTCCCGGGTTGCCGCCCCTTTTCTCATTGATGAACCTTAAGACCATAATAATTTTAGTTCACGATCATTTTGTGAATCATATTTTAAGACCGATTGGTCTTTTATTTTGGCGACACCTCTGGGGAAAGTCAAGCTGGAAAATACCGGCATGGCCGCCTTCACGCGAATCTTCGATTCCGGCAACGCCCTGGAGCGCACCCGCGATTTCCTGGCTCGCAAGGCCGGAAAGAAGTAGGAGGGTGCGCGGAATGCCCCGCTCCCGCATGTCCTGCCGCTCCACCCCCAGGATTTCCTACCCTGCGAGGCCGCGAAGAAGTGGGCGAACAGCATGCCGTGTCCCTCGTAAAAATTTTGAGGTTGGAAATTTTGCGCAGGGAACTGTTCGCATGCGGCATCCCCAAAAAAGAGTCTACCTCGCCGAATAATACCGGTACGATTTCCTTTGGGCTGGTTTTTCATGAATATACTTTCTATCGTTGCCTTTCCTGTTAAATTTTTGAATATCCTGATATTTTCTATTCAATCAATAGGTTATGCCATAATATGACATGGTTCGGCTTCAGATCAGCCGTGGGTTCCGGTTTTTCTTTTTCCATGGAAACGCGGAACGGGGTGGCCGATGTATCCAGCATGGATCGTTTTCTCACATTTGATGGACTTCTTGCCAAAACGCGAATTCGACAGTTGCGTCCGGCGGGATTGAGGCGATTACCGAACCCCGAGATATTGCTGTTTCGATCAATTTCCCCGCATGGCCTCCGCATGGATCATCTATCGGAAAAGCCTTCGAGGCCTCGGAACATGCCTCCTTGGCGTGACAAAGATTGTAAGAATCATAAAGAGCTTGACTGCAAGGACGATATTCAAACGATGCCCGCAGGTAAAAGAGCAATTGTGGGGTGGAGAATTCTGATTTGACGGATATTTTGCGAGCACTGCCGGGAAACATGGCGATGAGCAAATGTATGGTGATTATGCAAGGAAGCAAGGCAAGGATTACAAAATACTCCATCGGGATGAGCAGTTGCCGTTGTTGCAAAATCCGCCGATCTTTGGGCGAGTAATCATTTATTAATAATTTTTGGGTCTAAACAACATATTCTGTTGCGAAAAAGGTCCAGTTATTCCGCTTGCTGACATCCGGTAGCTTTCCGCAATTTTGGTCGTTGAGGAATTATATATAATTTGATAGTTTCTTTTGTTTTATTTGACGGTTTTTTCCTGAACTGTTTCAAATTCCTTTTCATTCGTGTACAAAGAGAAATAGACATTTTGAACCATTGCTTTAACTTGTATAGATTTTGAGTTATTTTCAAATTTGAATCCAAGAGAAACATTTTTCTGGATGTCATTATGGTAGATCATATATATTTATTATCTTCCAAACCATTATCCTAGATATAAACATGTAAATAATTGTTAAATACATGTAAATATTAAACAATATGTTTTAAGATGGAATGAGACCTAATTTGAAATTTATAAATTTCCGTATCTAAAACCACCAGCAATGAATATTAAAATTTCACAGGTCATTATCGTCGAAAGCAGTGGAAGGTTCGAAAAAAATCGATTTAAGAATATTTGTTGATCGGTTTTAAATTCCGGTGGAAATTTGTCAGTGAGAAAATTCTCTTAATTTTTTATTGCGGAATTCGTTCATTTTTTTTAAATCGAAGCTTCAAATCGTTGGCAGGTAAATTTTTGGATCAGGAAAACCAAGAGAAACGGCATGAATTTGTTAAATCCACCAAATTTTTCCGATTAATCTAAGGGTGGATCA
Organism: SAR324 cluster bacterium; assembly: GCA_022573975.1. Classification (GTDB taxonomy): domain Bacteria; phylum SAR324; class SAR324; order SAR324; family JACQKK01; genus JACZSY01. The sequence continues at coordinate 14,949 of JACZSY010000023.1, forward strand.
AGAATGAACGACCCTGCCCCAAGGGGTAGGGTATCAACAATCGAAACATCGGTGCTTTTCACGCCGCAAGCGGAGGGACATTCGACCCAAGCCGATAAAAAAATTTTAAAACGGATAAAATTATCGTTCCCGTCAAGCCCTGGGCCGTGTTCCGATTAAAATTTTATTGAACATTCTGGGAAGTATATTTTTAGAGTAAAATTTTTTCCCCTTTGGAAATCACACAAAGAAGAGATTTATATTGGAAATCACATAGTTGTTTTAGTTAAAATAGATTTTTTTATTTATATTTCCATCGGCCATAGCCTCGGTATAAATCCTTATTGAATAAACGATTGGATTATGTTATCGAAAAATGATACCTACAAAATAGAATATTCGCACTGATAAAACATTCACAGCAGAAATAGAAATTGTGAGCTACACAATTTGAGGGAGGAATCAGGAACCATAAATAATTCATAAATTACTTATTCTAATTCTTTTTCATTTTACCATTCCTTCAAATTTTTACCACAAGATCATGATTTGATGGTTTAATAGTGAAACAAGAATTTATAAAATCTGTGACTGAGCTAATTTCGTCAAGGTTGTTTTATTCTATTAAGCTATTAAGTTTATTTAATATTTTTATAATTTTAACCATAAGAGAGTTTTTCTCAAAGTTAAATGACGGCAATGGCCCTAACCATTGTGCAAACGATCTTTAGGGGGGGAGAATAATTTTGGAAAAAAGACAACAATCACATAATTGGTTGAGTTGGTTTTTAATCAAATTATCTTGGAGCTTCTAAAAAAAAAATGAAACAATCAAAAAAATTCTCGGACATAATTGAACGAATTGAATATTTGCGAAATTTGCTTAAATTGAACAAGAGCAGATTCTCCTCGGATATTGGGATGAAACCCCAAACCTACAATAACTTCATCGGGGCACAGGGGAGTAAACCAAATATTGAGCTGATCCATGGCATTGTAAATAAATATGGTGTCAACCCAATGTGGTTACTCAATGGCACGGGCGCAATCTTTTTGAATGATCAGAATGAGCCTGATTACCGGGCAATGACTGCTTCAGGCAGATTAGGTGTTCAGGAAGGTATTCTCGCTCATCCTGGAGGAACGGGGCCTGAAGCCATAGGAGCCTTGAAAGAAGAGATGAAGGAATTGGAACCTCTGCTTGAAAATGTTGAAACAAAAATTAAACAATTGGAGCGGGATCATATGCCCATTGTCGAGCGTTATATTGGACTCATTAGACGATATTTTGATATTGACCCTATTTCCGCCATCGAGGAGTACAAAGAATTGCTTAAAAGAATGCAAGTTCGCATTGGAAATGAAAACCAAAAACCCAATGAAATGTAAACAATTAGTTAATTAGAAAGTTTTTCATTGGTTCAGATAAAAAATAAAAATCACATATAATTTAGATGGAATTTTTCGCGGAAAAGTTTTGTTGCGGAAAAAAATTTAATTTGATTGAGACCGTTTTTCGCAGATTCTCAAAATCCAAAAAAATTCCGTGAATAATATAAGCGGTCTACGGTTTTGAGCTTCATTTATTGGAAAAACTTCAAATAAATCCTGCGCATTTTCACCAGGGAAAATGTGTTCAGGGTTTACGGAAGGTCTGTCTGCCATTACAACGGAATTATTTTCTAGGCGAATTACAAAAGGCCCGAGCAAAAGATTTAAAAATAAGGCAATACTGACGGCGTCAAACGTTGCGATTATTTTATCCAGCGCTATCCAAATAAATTGGACCAAATTCCCTCACACCTGCTTTCTAAAATCGTATAACCAGCGCCTGGTGATTTTTCAACATCAACAATTCATCACCTATTTTGGGCGCGGGGTTTTGGTGAAGTGAGCCTTGCGCTTAGCTGGAGAGACAGGAGCGAATTCCCCCATTATTTCGGGGAAAGCCAACCACACGCCACGAGAACACCTTCGAATTTGAAAATAATATCAATAAATTCAAATATTTCTCTCTTCTTTTGGCCCCTTCCAGTTAGTATCCTTGAGGCATCGACCCACCTCGTTTGAAACGTGTTAGAACAGTTACAGCGCGACTCCAGCTTAAGACCGGCAACTGGGAGATGTGATAAAAAAAATGTCCACAGCGGGGATTTCGCTGGTGGAAAATCGTTCATCCTCTCGGGACATATCCCTGGAAACGGGAAATTGCCGTCAACCAAAATTCAGCCTGGACAATAACATGAGCACACACAAGATCGCGGTGATCCCCGGCGACGGAATCGGAAACGAGGTGATCGACCAGGGCATGCGGGTGCTGGACGCCGTGGCCTCGGGCATCGGCGTCAGTTTCGCCTGGGAGCGCTACGACTGGTCCTGCGAGCGTTTTCACAAAACAGGCGCGATGATGCCCGAAGACGGCCTGTCGCAGATCCGCGGCCACGATGCGGTCTACCTGGGCGCCGTGGGGTTTCCCGGCGTTCCGGATCACATCTCGCTGTGGGGGCTGCTGATCCCGATCCGGCGGCGGTTCGAGCAGTACGTCAACCTGCGCCCCGTACGGCTGATGGCCGGCGTGCCCTGTCCCCTGGCCGGCCGCGAACCGGGGGACATCGACATGATGATCGTCCGCGAGAACTGCGAGGGAGAATACTCCGACGTGGGGGGCATGCGGGGGGAAGGCACGCCAGAGGAGGAGTGCTGGCAGGAAGCGCGGTTTACCCGCGCCGGCACGGACCGCATCCTGCGTTACGCGTTCGAGCTGGCCCAAAGCCGTCCGCGCAAACACCTCACCAGCGCCACAAAATCCAACGGCATCATTCACACCATGCCCTACTGGGACAGCCGCTGGGAGGCTGTGCGGGCCGGCTATCCGGAGGTGACCACGGACAAATTCCACATTGACATCCTCACCGCCCACTTCGTGCGCAATCCCCACTGGTTCGACGTGGTGGTGGGCTCCAACCTGTTCGGCGACATCCTGTCCGATCTGGGCCCGGCGATCACGGGCACCATCGGCATCGCCCCCAGCGCCAACATCAACCCGGAGCGCAACTTTCCCTCCATGTTCGAGCCCGTGCACGGCTCCGCCCCGGACATCGCCGGCAAGGGCATCGCCAACCCCATTGGCGCCATCTGGTGCGGGGTCATGATGCTGGAGCACCTCGGCCATGCCGAAGCAGCGGCGGTGGTGATGCGCGCCATCGAGACCGTTCTGCGCGAAAGGGACGTCAAAACGCCCGATATGGGCGGAAAAGCCACCTGCCAAGAGTTGGGCGCTGAAATCGAAGGAGCGGTGCGGGCCGGGTTGGCGTCATGAAAAAACAGCAAATTCGAGCGCCCATGAACGCGGAAGAAATGCACTGCGTTTCCTGCGAACAGCAAACTGCGATGGGGTCTCGCAGAGGCGCAAAGAACTGCGAACAGCAGCCACAGATTTTTACCGATAAAAACTGATACCAGCGAACTGCAAAAGGGTCTCGCAGAGGCGCAAAGCACCGCCAACAGCGAACCGCTTTGGAACCGCCGATGAACACCAATGAACGCGGATTACAGCAAACTGCGAACAGCAGCCACAGATTTTTACCGATAAAAACTGATAACAGCGAACTGCGTTTCCTGCAAAAGCCTTCCACAGATTACAGTAGAGTAGCCGTGCCCTTCCGATGTTCCAAAAGCAGTTGCCGTTGGCGGTTTACCAAAAATAAATTGTCAAATTTCAGAATTATCCCATGATAACAATCAACTGAAAACGCGAAAACCCACACTCCGGTAAAAAGCGCGTTTTGCGAAACGAATCCAATCGTGCGGGCGGGAGCACCGAGGCTGAAGGGGCCGGGTCACCTGACCCACCTGCTGCCCTTGGGGTAGTGGGCGCGGAAGCGGTCGTTGAGGATGGGGTTGTAGAGCAGTTGGCCCAGGCGCTTGCCTTTCAGCGGCCCGGATTCGGCGGTGCCGGTGAGCCAGTTCCACAGGCTGCCGGTCTGGTCGTCGCGCAGCAGGCGTTTGGCGCGGGCGCCGCGCTGGCCGGTAACGCGGAAGGTGAGCGTCCGCCCGTCCAGCTCGCGGTTCCAGGCGGTGGCGGTGCCCTGCTTGCGCGAGTAGTACACCAGCAGATCGGTCTTGTTGAAGCGGTCGTTGACCAGAGGCTGGGCCCGCAGGTCGCGGAAGCGGTAGAGCCGTCCCTTGAATCGGACCACCACCACCACCCCGATGCCGCGGCCTCTCCGGAGGCCGGTGTAGGTGCCCATGAAGCCGCCCCGCCGATGGCCTGGCAGCACCTTGGTGTAGGGGTGGGCGGCCTTCCACTGCTCCCAACTGGTCACGGTGGAGGGCATGAAGGTGAGTTGCTTGCCGGTCAGGGGCCCGGCGTGTGCCCGGCCGGTGACATGCACCCACAGGGACTTGGTCTGGCGGTCGTACATCACGAAGGATGACTGGTAGAGGATGCCCGCGTGGCCAAAGCTGAGCACCCGCCCCTCCAGTTCGCGGCGATACACGATCGCCGATTGGCAGAGCGGTCACCAGGAAATCGCGATCGGCACCCCCCCGATGGTGTCGTTGCCCAGCTCGTGCAGCCCCATCACCGTGATCGGGTAGGCCTTGGCCTCGCCGTTGTGGGCCACGCCGATCACCGCGTCGCGCGGGTAGATGGCCCCGTTGTCCTCGGCCGCCTGCGCGCTCAACATGCGCGGGTCGTCGAACACGGGAAAGGCGTCGCGCCCCACCACCTGGTAGCCGAACGGCGGTGTCTCGCAGGCCGCCGTCGTCGCCAGCGCGGCCAGTCCCGCCACCACCAAAAACGCCATGCGCGCCGTGCGCTTGCCATGGAACGCCATCGCTCGCCTCCGCATCGGGGTCATCAACAAGGGCGCGGGGATGCGCCTTTCGACCCAACTTTGCCCCGTCACCCCCAGCCTGTCGGTGCAGTGCGTTACGGTCCCGTTGGGGGTGTTTTGGGGGAAAACCGGCAACTGCATTTGGAACCGCCGATGAACGCCGATGGACGCGGATGAACTGCCAACTACAACTGCTTTGTCCACGGATTACACCAGGTTACGCAGATATTAACCGCGAACCGCGCCTCACCCCCTGCCCCCTCTCCAAAAGAGAGGGGGGAAATTGCGGCGTCTCGGCCTTGCCCGCCAATCGGCGGTGGTGATATTTCCGTGCCAAACCAACTTCCTTTCCAGCCCAAAAATTTTCGCGACAGGAAAAATCTCCCCTCCCCCAAGCCTATCCAGCTCCATCACCAAGTTCTCCCACCCATCCGTGTTTTTCAGTGTCCATCCGCGGCAAAAAAAGCAGTTCGCAGTTTTATCCGCGTTCATCCGCGCTCATCGGCGGTCGCAGTTGCTGTTCGCAGTTTAAACCTGAGCAATCCGCGAAATCCGTGGAAAATGCGGTTCGCTGTGATCGGTGTTTATCTGTGTTCATCCGTGGTTTCATTTGCTGTTCGCAGTTCAAATTTGCGTAATCTGCGCCATCTGCGGATTATCCAGGCGGCAGTCAAATCCGTGTGTATCTGTGTCCATCCGTGGCTAAAAAACTGTTCGCGTCCCTTTGCGCCTTTGCCCTTCCACCAGCAATCCTCCTTCTTGTGCGCCGTTCCAGATATCCCTATAAAGAAGGCATGCTCTCAGTTTTTTTCCCATCGCCGCGGGTGCTTGGATTCATTCGCCCATGCGGGTCAAAAATTTCCGGGAAGCCCACACCATGAAAAAAATTCCGCTCGCGATCTCCGCACTGGCCGCGCTGGCCCTGATCGTGATTTTTGCCGCCATTCCTTTTTATATTGGGACGCAGGTGGAAAAAGAATTGGCGGGAAAAATCTACGAATTGAAAGATTATGGTCTGGCCCTGGTGGTGACGTCGATCCGTGGAGGGGTGCGGAGTTCCGATGTGGAATTCGACCTGAAAATCTACCATCCCCAAGCGGCGGCCCTGGCGCCCAACCCTGCCCGGGATGAAAAGGGAGCGTACCTGACGCTGAAAGGGAAAGGAGTGATCCACCATGGGCCGGTCGCATTCGGTTGGCCCATCATCACTCCATTCGTCGCGGGAGGAGAGGCGGGCCTCCGGCTTCCCGGCGATGTGAACCCGGTTCTCATGGGTATCGTCCAACATTTTTTCGGAGACCGGCCACCCATCACGATTTCGGCCAGGATGGGATTGGGGGATACCCTTCGATTTGGGCTCAGTGTTCCCGATTTTAACGGCCGCCTCCCCGGAAACGCCCCCGGCACCATCCAATGGGGCGGCTTGAGCGCCTGGTTGGAGATGGCAAAGGACGGGAACAGTTTTTCCATGGGCAGCGAGGCGCCGGGCATCAAAATCGTCGGTTCCAGGGGCGATATTCTGGCCACCGATATTCGGCTTTCCGGAAAATCCGCAAAGGCCGGCGACTCCCTTTGGCTCGGCGGCCTCACGTTTTCGATCGGCTCCATGGCGGGCCGGCAGGGAAAAGAAAATTTCCAGTTGGAGGACTTCAAATACACCGTTGGCTTATCCGAAAATGGCGGCAATCTCGAAATTGCCCTCAAGATCGCCATGAAAAAAGGGCAGGGGAGAGATTTTTCGATCAACCCGAGCGGCCTGGAGATGAAACTGAAAGGGATCAACCGCGCCCTCTTCGAGGACATGCTGAAAAAATTCCTGCAGCGCAATAAAACCGTCGCCGATCTCTCCCGGTTACTCCCGATGATGGCCGAGACGTGGCGTTCCTATCGCCTGAAATTCCGGAACATGCCGCCACGGCTGGAACTGACCGGCCTGAACCTCGACACCAACCACGGTAAGCTGCGGATCGAGGGCGCCATCGAGCCGCCCTGGATGGATCCGTTCAGGAGGCCCTCCCCGTCATACATGGCCGCCGGGACAAAAGCCCACCTCTCCTTCAAGTTGTCCAAAAGCCTGGTGGCGGAGGTGTTTGAGAGACACCTGCGCCAAAAATTGAGAGCCCTGGCCAGAAATCGGGGCCTCACCCTGGACAAATCGGTGGAAGAAAGGATGATCAAAAATGCCATCGATCTGCAGATGGGTTCGGTGTTGCAGCAAAAATATTTGGTGGAGCAAGGGGATCATTATACCATTGACTGGACCCTGGAACAGGGCGTGTTCAAAGTCAACGGCGAGGTGCAGACCGCCCTGTTGCGGGAGTTCCTCCGCCGGTTGGGGAAAAATTAGCAAGGAGAGACCGGGGCCGTTGCTCGATCACCCCAGCTTCAACCCGCCGATCTAAAAGGCCTGTGATCAACTCGAAAAAAGCGGGAGAGGGGCGCCTCCGGCGGCCCTCCGGGGGGAAACCTTGAAAAGTTTCAACAAACTTTCTCAGAGGAAAAACAAGAATTTAAACCTATCATTCCAATATCTTATTGAAAGTTTTAATCCATTTTTTCCAAAAAATGGTCTGGGGGTGCGGGGGATGAAATCCCCCGCGCTTTTGGTTGGTCACAGGCCTCCTAAAACGATGCAAATCACGGAAAACCCGCAACGTCAATTTTCTTGGATCGAATTCCCCGCGGCTCGCCGCGGGAAAGGCAACGAAAATCCCTTGGCCGATACCCCGCCGCTTGCGGCGGGGTCATTCATTTCACCCTATTTCCCTTTGGCAAAATGATCGAACCGTTTCAATTGACCGTGTCCCAGGACGTTCTGGACGATTTGGACCGCCGGCTGCTGCATTCCCGCATCCCGGAGGGCATTCCGGAATATGGCTGGGAGCAAGGCACGGAACCGGGATACCTCAAAACGCTGCTGGATTACTGGCGAACCGATTTCAACTGGAGACGCCAGGAAACCCTGGTCAATGAAATGCAGCAATTTACCGCCCCGGTGGAAGGCCAACAGCTTCACTTCGTACACGCCAAGTCCCCCTACCGGAGCGCCCGGCCGTTATTGATCCTGCATGGCTGGCCCGGTTCCTTTTTTGAATTCTACAAATTGATTCCCATGCTGACCCACCCGGAGGCCCATGGGGGAACCCCCGACTCGGCCTTTCATGTGATCGCGCCCTCTCTTCCCGGGTATGGCTTTTCCCCGGCGCCCACCGCCCCCGGAGCCGACTGCCGCCGCATGGCCGGATGGCTGCACGGTCTGATGACCGAGGTGCTCGGTTATGAGCGTTTTTACCTGCAAGGAGGAGATTGGGGCAGCGTGATCGCCTCCTGGCTGGCGTTCGATCACCCCAATTCCGTGGCAGGCCTCCATCTCAACATGGCCGGGTTGCGGCCTCACATCGGAGAGGGCGCTCCGCCGCTGAGCGAGGAAGAGCAGGCCTTTCTCAAACTCGCGCGAAAAAAACGCAGCGAGGATTTCGGGTATCAGGCCATTCAGGGCACCCGCCCCCAGACCCTGGGTACGGCCCTCAACGATTCTCCCGCCGGGCTGGCCGCCTGGATCGTGGAAAAATTCCGCGCCTGGAGCGATAACGACGGGGACGTCGAAGCCAGAATCACCAGGGACGAACTATTGACCAACCTGATGATCTACTGGATATCGGGCTGCATCACCTCTTCCATGCGGCTCTATTATGAATTCAAGCACAACGAGAGTCCGCTGGGGCCGGGGCAACGGGTGGAAGTGCCCACGGCATTCGCCGATTTTCCAGCGGAAATCTTGCGTCCGCCGCGATCCTGGGTGGAGCGCGCCTACAACATCGTGCATTGGTCGCAAATGCCCTGGGGGGGGCATTTCGCGGCCCTGGAGGCCCCTGAGTTGTTGGTGGCCGATATCCGCTCTTCCTTCTGAAACGCCGGGGAAGGGCGGGAAGAGCCCGGCCGGTCTTGCCGCGGGCAGCAGCCCGAAAATGCCGTCGGAAAGGGGGAGAAAATGCAGGAAAGATCCGGCGGATGCCCTGGGGGGCTATATGCTGGCGATGGTGAACACGATATACACGCAGTAAACGGAAATGAGGACAATCCCCGAACGCCTTCCGATCCGAAAACGGAGCGACAGGAACAGCACCCCCAGGAAGACCACCGACCCCATCAACAACGCCAGGGAGGGGGCCAGTTCCGCATGGGAGATGGCGATGGACTGGTCATTGATCAGGATCATCACCATCCAGACCGCGCCGAGGCCGACCAGGATATCGAAGATGTTGCTGCCCACGGCATTGCTGACCGCCATGTCCCCCTTGCCCTGACGGGCCACGATGAGGGAACTGAGCAGATCGGGGATCGAGGTGCCCACCGCCAACACGGTCAGCCCGATGATTACATGGGGCACGCCGAATGAGGTGGCCAATACCACCGCGGCTTCCACCAGCACCCAACTCAACAGGATGATCGCCACGATGGACAGCAGGAAAGTCCACCAGTACAGATTCGGACGGCGGCCCAGGTCCGGCATGATGGCCTTGAACAGGGCGTCGATGGGGAGGGTCCACCACCAATACCAAGGCACCTGCGAGACCTCCACGTATTCCTTTTCGAGGATCACCGCCGCTCCCGCCGCGGCTTGGTCCTCATAGGGAAAGACCCGCCTCCATAATGGCAAGGCCGCCAGATACACCGCGTAAAACCCGACAAAAATTATCGATTCGGACAGCGTGATGACCCCGTCGGAGATCACGTAATACAACAGCGCGATGCTGAGGGAATAAAATAGCAGGTCGCGCACGGCCGGCTGCCAGCTCAAAACGGTGGTGCCCATCAAGGCCGTGCCGCCGATGATGACCAGGATGTTGAAAAGCGCCGATCCGACGATGGTGCCCGCCCCCAATTCGGCGAATTCCATTCCCTTGATCAAGGCCAGCAGCGAGGTGAACAATTCCGGCGCGCTGGAGCCGATGGCCATCAGGGAGGCGCCGGCGATATCCGAGGTCAGGCGCAACCGGGCCGAGATCGCCTCCAGGCTTTCCACGAAATAGGAATCGGTCACCCGGTTCAGCGCGTAAAAGGCCAGCACCAAACCAAAAACGCTCAAGACGATATCCAAATTCACCGGCATGCCAGCATTTCCACGGTTACTGCTTTATTAAACGGCCGCCCCCCAAGGAGCGAGCCAACAAAACTCCGGCTGGTTTTTCGCCGCAAGCTGTGGGGAATGGACCCATGAAAAAGATTCAAACAGGCAGTTCATTCACATTGATCGAAAATAGAAGCATTTTAGATGGATTTTGTCCATTGGCAACCCGGAACGGTAGTGGGTCGTTTTGAGAATTGTCGTCCTGGGCCTAGCGAAGGAGGCATGGCGAAGGACCTTCCTCCCAATCTCCCCAATCATCAATAAAAAGAAGACGGTTCGCGTCGCCCAGCACCACATGGCGCCAAAAATTTGATCGAACATTGAAACCGGCCCGCTACCCCCGGAACATCTCCCTGGCCGGGCCGGTGGGATGAATCTGGCCCAGGGCTCCGCCCGGTCCGCCTGGATACGAAAATATCTTCCCCGGGCGAATCGAAAAACCATCGGGGCGGCAATGATTTGGAACCTGAAATCTGGAGGATCAAGGTGGCGGATTACCCCGAATGGGGAACCACCGTGAAGGAAAACAGCGAACCTTTTCCCGGGGTGCTTTCCACCCATATTTCACCGCCATGCAGTTCCACGATCGATTTGGCGATAGCCAACCCAAGGCCTTTTCCGGATTGAATCTCCGAGGTTTGCGGGGAGAATTTATCGAAGATTCCACCTGCCTGTTCCCTGGTCATCCCCCTCCCTGTATCCTCCACCTGAAACAGCACTGCTCCGCCATCGCCCCTTCCCGAAATATGGATCCGGTCTCCTTTACTGGAATTCTTGATGCCGTTGGTGACCAGATTATGCAGTACCTGTTCGACTTTGAGGCGGTCCAATTGATACAGGGTTCGATCGCCGCCAGCATCCCACTCCAACAGCACCTGTTTGGAATCGGCCAGGAATTTCATCTTTGTGCCCACCGACGAGAGAATTTCCTCCAACCGCACCGGTTTGAATTTCAAGGTCAGCCGGCCCTCCTCGATCATGCTCAGGTCGAGAATATTATCGATCAAATCGATCATCCACCCGCCGGTGTCCTGGATGCGTTCCAGGATCAACCGGGCCTGACCGGAAATTTCATAGCGTGCCTCCCGAAGGATGCGGGCGTAACTGTTGATGATGGCCAGGGGTGTACGGATATCATGGGCGACCACCTTGACCCAATCCTCTTTGAATCGGATTTCGCTGGAAAACCGTCTGCCTTGAGGAAAATCCCACGACTCCGCGGAGGTTTTGGCGGCGGTTTCAGTGGAGGTTTTGGTGGAGGTTTTGGTGGAGGTTTCGGCCGGTTTCCGGCGCCCCTGGGTTTCCCCACCAGGGGATGTCGAATTTTGGGGTCTTGAAGACCCGCCGCCCTCCTGCCAGGCTTGGGAAATCTCTTCGATGACCCGCTTGATTTCGGCCCCCGGAGCATCATGGGCCAGGAACCG
>JACZSY010000239.1 GCA_022573975.1 SAR324 cluster bacterium
CTAGTTTGCCACTTGTCTTTTGCCATTTTAAACCTCCATTTAATTTTAACTTAATAATATACTAACCTGCAACACCTTCAGTAACACCCGTTTCACCTACCGCTCTTCCGGGTTGCGCTGCTTGAGCTTCAGAAGCGGCTGCCCCTACCGGTGGAACTCCCGGTGGAATTCCCGGTGGTGCTTGTTCCTCTTCTGGCGGTTGTCTGTTCACCCCTATTGGAATACTAGCGGCCCTTTCTTCTTGTCCCTCACCTTCCATTGGCCGAATCCGCTGATCAACACCGAATCCCCATCCTCCAGGGTTTTTTTGATCACGGCGATAACTTGTTCCACCTGCTGGCTGGCTTCCTCGTGAGAAAGGCCCAATTTCAGTTCAATCGATCTGATAATATCGGCCTTGACCATGGGGCACCTCTCTTCAAAGAAGAATCAAATCAATTAATTTGGATTTTTTTAATATGTTGAAAACACTAGGAGTGTCAAGGCCTGAAATCATAAAAAATGGATAATGGCATATCTCTCCGTGAAAAATCGGCGAAATGGCGGCTTTTGGACGGGGAATTTTCCCGCCGCGGAAGACCCGGCAATCCTTCACCATGGCTGGTGCGGCCGGGATTCGGCGCCCTCCGCCGCGCCTCCTTCCACGGGAATGTCAAAACGTGCGGCGGAAGGCATTGTTGTGGCACTTGGAGCAGGGAGGAATGGGCGTGGCCGTTTCGAAACTCAGGGTTTGGCCGCATTGGGTGCAGGCCAGATTTCCCGCCCCGGCGACCTCTCCTGTTTTGTAGGTGAGCTTGTCGTCGATCTTGTTGGCGAAGCTCTCCAACTGCTCCCCGGCCGACTTGGCCAGGGAGGAGAGCACTCCCATGATGCCGGCCTGCCAGCGATCCGGATTGAGGCTGCGCCTGGTCTGATCGCGGGCGAAACCGATGGCGGCATGCCAGTCCCGTTTGACGAATCCGGAAACCCGGGCAATGTCCTCCTTGTAGTGCGCCCGCTTCTCCCCGGCATACTCCATGGCTTCCTTGAGCGCCCGCTCGAACACCTCCTCGGTCAGGGTGCCCGCCCGTTGCAACCTGTCCTTCAGGATGCCGCTCAAACTCTCGTACAGATCGGAATGTCTTTTTTCCGTTTCCTCGGAAAAATTGGACGCAGGGTCCACCTTGGCGGCTTTTCCTGTCCCGGCGGTGTTTCCTGTCCCGGCGGTCTTGACCGTTTTGGCGGCTTTGCCAGTCTTGGCGGTCTTGACCGTTTTGGCGGCTTTTCCTGTCCTGGCGGCCTTGACCGTTTTGGCGGCTTTTCCTGTCCTGGCGGTCTTGACCGTTTTGGCGGCTTTGCCAGTCTTGGCGGTCTTGACTGTTTTTGCGGCCTTGCCTGCCTTGGAAACATCGTCGGCGATGGTTTCTTTGGGATCGGTCGGTCGATTTTTCATGGCGTCGTTTGCGATTGATGTCTGGAGAGGCGTGGAAAATCAGGGTTCGCCATTCCGGCGATCGCCCGCTTCCGTCCGCGGCCCGAATGATCCCGAACGGGAGGGGCGGGGAGAATCACCGTGCCCGGTGGACCGGCCCGAGACCTCCCGCGGGCAAACCTTCACACCCCGCGATGGTGCTTATTGTACAATTTACCATAGCACCCGGAAGGGTGCCATGGGCCTCGCCCCGGTCCTTTCCGGAGGGGCGGGCCGTGGCCGGAATTGCTGGATTTCCTTGACAGAAGTTCCCGGAAATCATTACATCATTGAATAGGCGTGGCGCGGCCAGGCGCCTGGGATGCGGGATCGCCCCGCCGCCTCGCGGGGCTGGAAGCCCGAAAGTTCCGCCATCGGTTTGACAGCTCCCCCAGCGTCGTTTCCATTTATAAATCGACACCCTTTTAAAAGGGCTGTGACCAACTCAATTAAAGCGGAAGGGGGTGCCTCCGGCGGCCCTCCGGGGGGAAACTTTGAAAAGTTGCAACAAATTTTTTTATAGGAAAAACAAGTATTTCAACCTCTCATTCCAATATCATATTAAAAGTTTTCATCCATTTTTTCCAAAAAACGGTCTGGGGGTGCGGGGGATGAAATCCCCCACGCATTTAGTTGGTCAAAGGCTTTTTAAAACCAACGTCCTTTTCAATACCTACCTGTGAACAAGGCCTCATGAGCGACGCGGAATTTCCGATCCGGCTGTCCGAGCGGATGTCCCTGCTGCCCGACTACCTGTTCGAGCAGATCAACACCATGCGCCAGGAAAAGCGGCGCGCCGGGAAGGATCTGATCGACATGTCCATGGGAAATCCCCGCGATCCGACCCCCAAGATGATCGTGGACAAGATGGCCGAGGCCGTTCAGGATCCCCGCAACCACCGCTACTCGGTGGCCACGGGCATCCACAACCTGCGCAACGAGGTCTGCAAGTATTATCAGGCCCGCTACGATCTGGCCTTCTCGCCCGAAGACGTGGTCTGCACCATCGGCTCCAAGGAGGGTTTCTCCCACCTCTGCCTGGCCCTCATCGGCCCGGGCGACACCGCCTTGGTGCCCGCGCCGGCCTATCCGATCCATGCCTATTCGGTGGTGCTGGCCGGCGGAAAATCCATCGGGCTCAACGTGAGGGACGAGGAACAATTTCTGCGCGATCTGGTGCGCCGCTGCGAGAACGATTCCCCGCGGCCCAAGGTGTTGTTCCTCAACTATCCCCACAACCCCACCGGAAAATGCGTCGAGTTGGCCTTTTACGAGCAGGTGGTGGACATCGCCCGGCGCTTCAACCTGATCGTGGTGCACGATTTCGCCTATGGGAGAATCACCTTCGACGGATTGGTGCATCCCTCCTTTCTCCAGGCCAAGGGGGCGCGCGAGGTGGGCTGCGAATTCGGCACCCTCTCCAAGGCCTACAACATGGCGGGCTGGCGCATCGGATATGCCCTGGGCAACCGGAAAATCATCGCGGCGCTCAACCGCATCAAGGGATACTACGATTACGGCATCTTTCAGGCGGTGCAGATCGCCGGCATCGTCGCCCTGCGCCATGGGGAGCAGGAAATCGAAAAACAGGTGCGCATCTATCAAAAACGGCGCGATCTGGTGGTGGCCGGGCTGCGGCAGGCGGGGTGGGAGGTGGAAGTTCCCCAGGCCGGCATGTTCGTCTGGGTGAAGATTCCCGAAATGTACGCCAGCGAGGGCAGCTACGATTTCGCCATGCGCCTGATGGACGAGGCCGGCGTGGTGGTGTCCCCGGGAATCGGTTTTGGCCCCGAAGGCGAAGGGTACATCCGCATGGCCTTGGTGGAAAACGAGAAACGCCTGCGGCAGGCCATGCGCGGGTTGCGGCATCATTTTCCCGTGCCGGACGCATCGCAAAGAGCCGCGGCCAATTCCTGAACGCCGGCGCCGGCCTTATGGACGGGCGGGGGATGGGAGTTGCGACGCCCGAGGCCTCACCCCGGCGGCGACAACCCGCCGGCCCTCTCCGGTCTATACAGGTGCGGAGAGGGAAAGCGTCGCGCTACAACGATATAGGCCAAGAAATCACCCCTTCCCCTGGTGATTTTGCACACCCAAATGGGGAAGATAACATGGGGGCCCAGGATGGGGATTCCCCCGTGGACTCCTCAACAAATTTTCAATTTTTCGGAAAAATGTGGATACAGTCGCAGTTCCATCGGCGTTCATCGGCGGTTGCAAAAGCAGTTGGCGGTGCTTTGCGTACTGGAAGGAGGGGCTTCGCGGCAAGCTACAGCACGCCTTCGTTGAGGGAGCCGGAGCGGAACCCGCGCAGGTCCAGGGTCACGAAGCGGTACCCCAGGTTGCGCAGGGCGGCGTCGATCCGTTCGCGCTGTTCGAGCACCCGCGGGAATTCCTCCGGGGGCACTTCGATGCGGGCCACGTCGTCGTGATGGCGCACGCGCAGTTGGCCGAAGCCCAGTTCTCTTAGCGCCTTTTCGGCTTTTTCGATTTGATCGAGCATGGGAATGGAGATGGAAAAGCCGTAGGGCACCCGGCTGGCCAGGCAGGCGGCCTGGGGCTTTTCGGCATTGTCGAGGCCCAGATGGCGGGCCAGGGCGCGGATATCGGGCTTGCCGAAGCCGCAGTCGGACAACGGGGCCAGCACCTTGTGCTCGCGGGCGGCCTGCAGCCCGGGCCGGTGGTCCGCCCAGTCGTCCCGGTTGATGCCGTTGAGCACCGTGCCGTGTCCCACCTCCCGGGCGATGGCGGCCAGGTCGGCGTAGAGGGTGGATTTGCAGAAGTAACAACGGTTGACCGGGTTGGCCAGGTAGTCCGGGTTTTCGGTTTCCTTGGTCTGGATCACCCGATGGGCCATGCCCCATTGGCCGGCCAGCCGGCGGGTCAGCGACAGGTCGTCCCGGGTCAGGCTGGCCGAGCCGGAGGTGACCGCCAGGGCGCGCTCTCCCAGCACGTCATGGGCCAGGTAGGCCACCAGGGAGCTGTCCACTCCACCGGAAAAGGCCGTCACGGCGCCCTTCAGAGCTTCCAGCATTTCGCGCAGGGCGGCGTATTTCCCGGCCACCGCGGGCGCGAGGGGGGGATGGGCGTGTTGGGATGGGGTCAAGGTTTCCATGGTGGCCGTGGGCGGAGAGGGAGCGCCAAAAAGGATTCAGGTCTTGTCGAAAGACATTTTGTCGAGCACGTTGCCGATATCCTCGACGCTGGACTTGCCGCTTTCCAATTGCTCGCTCAGCCCGGTAAGCTCCTCGCCCCGTTGCTGGAGCATTTCCTCGCCTTCCTCCACAGTCTCTTTGGCGGCGATGAGCTCCGTGTCGGTTTTCAAGTCGGTGTCCTTGTGAACAAAGGAATTCCTGGCTTTCACGTATTTCTGAAAATCGTCCGAATCCCTCAGCGCCTCCACATTTTCCTTGAAAGACATCACCTCCTGGTGATCGTTTTCATTGACGATGGTGGAAGAGAGCATCTCTATTTCATCCAACAATCGGTCCGCTTCGCTGAACAATTCCCGTTTTCTGAACTCCTCCACCATCAGCGTGGTGTTTTTCAGGCGGCGGCGGGTGCGGCTGAAAAACAAGGGCGGGGACAGTGGCCCGCTGGTTTGGGCCCGGCTGAAGCGGCGGATGTCCAGGCCGTTGAACTTGAAAGCGCCCATTTCCACCAGGGTTTGGAATTTCCCCCGCCGTTCGTCCGGTTCAAGGGCTTCCAACTCGTCGAGTTTTTCCACCAGATCCGAGAAATATTCGTGAATTTCCTCGGTTTCAATGATCATCAATTCCAGGCTGGCCTTGACGGCGGCCAGCTGGTCGATCTCCGCTTCCATCATGGTTCCCTCTCCCGATGCTCGGTCTTTTCTTCCCCAAAAACCAAATCCAGGCCGACGCTGGCCAATCCCGCATCGCATCGTTTACACTGGCCACTCCAGGGGAATTTTTTATTTTATCATCTACCTTACACGATATCATGCGAAAATTGGATGCTTCGTTTTGGATTGGAACCGCCGGGATACTGGGCGCCCTGGGCGTCGCGCTGGGGGCCATGGGCGCTCATCTTCCCAGCTCCATCATTCCCCTGCTAACCAGGGAAACCTATGCGCTGGCGGTTCGCTACCACCTTTATCATGTGCTGGCCTTGCTGGCCTGTGGCATTCTGCTGGCCGTTTTCCCCGAACGCGGCCGCCTGCTGCGGTGGAGCGCGGCCCTGTTCGCCGGGGGGATCGTCCTGTTTTCGGGCAGCCTCTATGCCTTGGTGCTGACCGATGTGCTGATCCTCGGCGCGATAACCCCCATCGGTGGCGTGTTCTGGATCGCCGCCTGGGGGTTGCTGGGATGGGCCTTCCTGGCGCGGAGGGGATAAATCCTGTCCCCACCCATGGCGGGCCCGCACATGACGCACCCGGCAAGGAATCATGATTCCAGTTCGAAATAGACCCGGCGATTGGCCTTGCCCTTGTTTTCCGACTTTTTCAAGGCCAGCTTGCCGATTTCCTTGAGGCTGGCCACATGGCATCCGCCATCGGCCTGCACGTCGAAATCAACAATATCCACCAGCCGCAGGGTCTCCAGGTTGTGGCGGAATCCCGATTCCAGCTTGAACAGTTCCGGCCGGCCTTCCGCCTCGGCGGCGGGTATGAAGGAGATGCGCACGGGCAGGTCTTTTTCGATGGTGGCGTTGGCCCGGGCGAACCCTTCTTCCAGCACGGCCCGGTCGAACACCTCGAAGGAGAAGTCCACCCGTCCCTTCTCCGGGGTCAGCCGATTGCCCGTCACCCTGACGCCGTAATCGTTGAACATGACCCCGCAGAGCACATGGGTGGCCGTGTGATAGCGCATCAGCAGATAGCGGCGCTTCCAATCGAGTTCGCCATTCACAACCGCTCCCACGTCCAGCCCCGGCCGCTCCAACCGGTGCAGAACCTCTCCCTCCCGATCCAGGGTTTCCACCACCGCGAACCGCGCTCCATTGTCTCCGGTCAAAGCGCCCTGGTCGCCCTCCACGCCGCCGCCGGTGGGAAAAAAGGCGGTGCTTTCCAACACCACTCCCTCTTCCCGCACGGAGGTGACGACGGATTGGAAGGTCTTTAAATAGCTGTCCTGCTGATAAAGCCGGCCGGTCATTTCACCTCGGATATTGAGCCTCAAAAGGTTTGCCGCGCCAAAATCGGCGGGGGGTTGGGGGCGCGGTTTTTTCCTCGAGGGGACTACCCGCCGCGGGGTGGGGAAGACGCGCCCTCGCCCGGCGCTGGGTAGTGGGACATTTTCAATGTTCGATCAAGTTTCTGGCGCCATGTCATGTTGGGTGACGCGAACCGTCTTCTTTTTATTGATGATGGGGGTGATTGGGGGGGAGGTCCTTCGCCATGCTCAGGACGGCCATTCTCAATATGACCCACTACTCGGTGTCGGCTCCTTTGCCGTCTC
>JACZSY010000240.1 GCA_022573975.1 SAR324 cluster bacterium
TTCTTTTTGTAGGGGACCATTCCCGGCCGCTTGCGGCGGGGTCATTTATTTTTGACTGCAAACCACAATAAACGATTTGGAAACTAAGCAAAAACACGAAACAGGAAACCCTTCCGAAATCCCAGTGATATCGCTGGTGGGCCGCCCAAATGTGGGGAAATCGACCCTGTTCAATCGCCTGACAAAATCCCGCAAGGCGCTGGTGACGGATATTCCTGGAACGACCCGCGACCGGAAGAAGGAATTGGTGCGATGGGGAGCATTCCGCTTTCATCTGGTGGACACCGGCGGGATGGGTTTCGGGGACAAAGGGGCGTTTTCCGAGGAGGTGGAAAGTCAAATTGAGCAGGCTGTTCGCGATTCGGATGTGATCTGGATGCTGGTGGACATCAGGGAAGGTTGGAATCCTTTCGATGCCACCCTTTATCGCCATGTGGTCAACAGCGGGAAGCCCCATTTGATATTGGTCAACAAGGCCGACAATCCAGCCCGCGTCAAACAAATGGTGGAATTCTACCGCTTGGGGAGCGACCGTCTGATCCCGATTTCAGCATCCCATGGAACGGGCATCGATGAGGCGCTGGAACAAACGGCCATTGGCTGTCCGCGCGTGCTGGAGAGCCCATCCCAGCAGCAAGCGAACCCGGAGGGTGAGCGTTCAAGGCCGGTGCGGGTCGCGTTCATGGGGAGGCCAAACGTAGGCAAATCCTCCCTCATCAACAATATTGGCGGAAACTCCAGGATGATCGTCTCACCGATTGCGGGGACGACCAGAGAGGCCAATGAAATCCCCCTCAGCGTCTTTGGAAAAGAATATATCCTGGTCGACACCGCGGGAATTCGGCGGAAGGCCAGGACCACCGAGTACCTGGAAAAAATTGGAGTGCTGCAGTCCATTGGGGCGCTGAGACTGGTGGACGTCGCGGTGCTGGTGTTGGATGGAGGAGAAGAGTTGGCCATGCAGGACGCCAAAATTGCTCAATATATTCAAGAGCATGACCGGGCCGTGGTGTTGGCCGTGAACAAATGGGATTTGGCCTTGCAAGGGGTTCCGCGCAAACAGCATAAAATCCGGGAAAAGGAAATCGAGAGCGCGATCCGGCATAGGTTTCGCTTCATCGATCACGCCGCGATCGTGCGCACCAACGCCCTGGATGGAACAGGAATGCGAAAACTTTTTCGGGAAATCGACAATGCCGCCGCGCAATTTCAAAAACGGGTACAAACCGCCGATTTGAACAGGGTGGTTCAATCCGCCATGCTCAGGTTCCCGCCTCCCGGCCGGGGACGCTCCCCTGGAAAAGTTTTTTATGGACTGCAAACCAGGAGCGCACCGCCAACCTTTAAATTTTTCACCAGTTTTCCGGAACTCATCACTGAATCCTATACACGCTTCATGCAACATCAAATCAGATATCATTTTGGGTTCAATGGGTCTCCGATTCGGGTTCAATGGGAGGGGAAAAGCAAAAAGCAGCCATAAAAAGAGCAACGCAATTCGCGGGCTTCTCGATTGGAGATTGCCCTGCGGCCCTCATGGGGGGTAGGAACAGGGGAAGCAATGCCCTGACGTCTTGAAATGACGGTTTGTTCCAGGCTGTTGACACCCGGCAATAAGGCCCACCCTCGCGGCGGGTGCCGAGGATTCAAATCAGCGGTATATTTTTTGCCGCAACCGGCGGGAAATGAACCCGTCGATCAAAATTAACCAAACCATTACCAGTTGAAACAGTGGCATCCAGGGACAAAGATCCGTTAAACGCCTTTCGAAATTCGATCGATCAAATCGACAGCAAGATTCTGGAGCTGTTGAACCGGAGAACGGAAGCGGCGCTGGAAATCGGAAAATTGAAGAAGGCCAACAACCAACCCGTTTACGCCCCGGCGCGTGAAAAGGCCGTGATCGAGAGGCTGGTCAAGGATAACCATGGGCCTTTGCCTGACCAATCGGTCGAGGAAATTTTCAAGGCCATCATCAACCAGGTGAGGTCTTTTGAAGAAACCGGGAAGGATTCCTGAAATGTCCGGCCGCCAAGGTTTAAAAAAATATTATGTAAATATAAGTGATCTTCCATGAAAAGCGAAAGGCAATACAAGAACACATCCGGGTTTTCCATCAAGGATGTCTACGGTCCCGAGGACGTGTCCGAAGGCGTTGGCGGGGAAATGCCGGGTCAATTTCCGTTCACCAGGGGTGTTCGCCCGGACATGTATCGCGGGCGGCTATGGACCATGCGGCAATACGCGGGATTTGGCACGGCCAGTGAGTCCAACGCGCGTTACCGCTATTTGCTGGAAAACGGCCAGACGGGTCTTTCGGTGGCATTCGATCTGCCAACCCAAATCGGGTACGACAGCGACCATCCGATGGGAGAAGGCGAAGTCGGGAAAACGGGGGTCGCCATTGACTCCCTGGAGGACATGGAGGTGCTGCTGGAGGGCATACCGCTGGACAAGGTTTCCATCTCCATGACCATCAATGCCACCGCCGCGATCCTGCTGGCCATGCTGATCACGGTGGCGAAAAAACAGGGGGTCGCGCCCGGGCGGCTGGCGGGCACCATTCAAAACGACATTTTGAAGGAATATATCGCCCGTGGCACCTACATTTATCCCGCTACGGAATCCTTGCGGCTGATCACCGATATTTTTTCTTTCTGCAACACCGGGATGCCCCGCTTCAACACCATCTCCATTTCCGGATACCATATCCGCGAAGCAGGCGCCTCCGCGGTTCAGGAGTTGGCGTTTACCTTTTGCAATGCCATCTGTTATGTGGAATCCGCCCTTGAAGCCGGATTGGAAATTGACACTTTCGCCCCCCGTTTGAGCTTTTTCTTCAACGGCCACAACAATTTTTTCGAGGAAATCGCCAAGTTCCGGGCGGCCAGGCGGATTTGGGCCAAGCTCGTCAAGGAACGCTTCGGGGCCAAAGCCGACCGTTCCATGATGCTCCGTTTTCATACCCAGACCGGTGGCAGCACGCTGACCGCGCAACAGGTGGAAAACAACATCGTCCGGGTGGCCTTTCAAGGGCTGGCGGCCGTTTTGGGAGGCACCCAATCCCTGCACACCAATGGGATGGACGAGGCCCTCAGCCTTCCCACGGAACGCGCCGCCAAGACGGCCTTGCGCACCCAGCAACTGATCGCCTATGAAACCGGCGTGACCGATACGGCCGATCCGTTGGCCGGCTCCTATTTCGTGGAGGCCCTGACAGACCAGATTGAAGAGCAGGTGGGGGAATACATCGCCAAGGTGGATGCCATGGGCGGGGCCGTCGCCGCCATCGCCAATCGTTTCTTCCAGCATGAAATCCGGGAAACGGCCTACCGCTCACAGCAGGACATCGACCAAAGCCATACCATCATCGTTGGCGTGAACGATTTCCTCGACGAGGATGCCTCCGTGCCGAATATTTTCACGGTTCCCGATTCGGTGCGCGCCGATCAGGCCAGGCGCCTGAAAACATTGCGGAAAAAGAGGAACAACGATCGGGTGGAACAGGTGCTGAAGGAAATCCGCCGCAGGGCCGGGGGAACGGAAAATCTGATGCCGGTCATCATCGAGGCGGTGGAAAACCTGGCCACCCTGGGGGAAATCTCGGACGCCCTGCGGGCGGAATGGGGGGAGTATCAAGAATAGCGGGCTTGGTGACCCGCTCAGGATTTTCGCTCCGTCAACACCGCGATGTGATCCTTTTCATCCATTTGCTGAAACAGCGCCCCCGGCGCCTCGGGCCGGTTGCCGTATTCCTTGATGGCTCCCTGCCGGGAGCCCGCCGGTTCCGTCTTGGCGCCTTCTTTCAGCCTGGGGGCGGTTTTGGATTTGCCGCTTTTTGACGGCTCCCGCCGGAGCATGGCGTCATAACGAATGTTCTTTCCATCCAGGGTTTCGGTGAATTCCTGGAGCACCTCGATGGCGTCCTCGGGGAAATTCCGGCCGGAAATGGTGAACCGTCCCCCTGGGGGAAGTTGTTTCAGCGCGGCGGTCATTTCTTTTTGAAACCGGCTCAACAGGGCGGGGGGCAGGCTTTTCGCCGGTTGCAACTCCCGCCCCACCGCTTCGAATACAATCTTCAGCAGCGCATCGCGTTTGAGCATGTCTTTGAGAAAGAGGTATTGCAGGAACTTGCGATAGCTTGGCGCCGCCAGCCCGGGCACCGAAAGCACCAATTCGATGGGTTCGGCGACCTCCACCTGCAACATGGAAAGCGGGTGGATTTCCACGTCGATTTCCGCCGCGGCGCAGATGAAGCGGTACCCCACCTCCAGAAAATTCATCACCGCGCACATCGCCGTCACCGAAAAATGGCTGACGCCGTCGCGTTGATAGCTGATCCGCAAGGGGGTCATGTCCGGCGGGCAGGGCTGTCCCTGCAAAGATTCCATCACCCCGGAAACCGCCGAAAACCCGCTCAGGTAAATATCCCAATGATAGGCGGCCTGGTCTATCTCCAACAGGAAACCGACCAGTTCTTCCTCACCGATCCGCCCCTGGTAACGGTAATATTCCCAGTGTTTCTGATAAAGCGCTTCCACCTGTTCGGCGACGGCGATCAGTTTGGTGAGGTCGTTGACGGCGTCGGGATGGTGGGGATGAGCCTTGCGGAGGTTTTCCAGGCGGACGATGGCCCTCTGGATCGCTTTTAGGGCGTCCTTGATGCCATGGCAGAATTTCTCGTTGAAGAGCCGTTCCTTGATCTCCACATTGATCAGGGAGATCAATTCCGATTGCAGCAGGTGCTGGGGGAGCTTTTCCAGAAAAATCGAACGGGTCTCGCTGTAGAAGCGAAAGGTGGCGTCCATCAGGGCCACGAACTCCCGGGTCGAGGGTTCCGAGGCGGAAAGATGCGCTTTGAGCTGGCTTAAAATCACCGCTTTACATCCCTATAAAGTTGGTGACTTCCAATTTGATATCCTCAGACCGGCGGTCACATCCCAGACCGGCGGCCGGGAATCCATTCCCGGATGCTTTGGGCATTATAGCCATCCTGCCCCCGCTCCACAATAGGCTGAACGGCCAATTCTTTTCGCGCGCGCTGGAACAGCCCCCTTTTTTCTTGGCGCGTCTCTTTCATGGCGCCGGGGCAGGAAGAAGCCGGGCCTTGATTTCCTCCCCCT
This sequence comes from SAR324 cluster bacterium, assembly GCA_022573975.1. Classification (GTDB taxonomy): domain Bacteria; phylum SAR324; class SAR324; order SAR324; family JACQKK01; genus JACZSY01. The sequence goes on from JACZSY010000240.1 coordinate 5,124, forward strand.
TGGCGGTTGCCGTACCCGTCTATTTGGCCCCCGCTCCCTTCAGCATGTCGATGATTTTCGTATGACGAAAATCCTCCGCCAATGTCAGCGCGGTGCGTCCGGCCTTGTCCTTGAGGTTGACTTTGGCCCCATGGGCCAGCAGGAGGCCCACCATTTCCCTCTTTCCCTGCTGGGAGGCCATCATCAGCGCGGTGGTGCCATTGCTGGCCCGGACATTGACCTTCGCGCCCTTGCTCAGCAGCATCCTGATGGACTGCAGCGCCCCTTTTTCGGCCCCTTTGATCAACGGGGAAACCCCTTGTTTGTATTTGATGTCGGGATCGACGCCCTTGGCGATGATGAAGGCCACCACATCCGCTTTGTTCAGCACCACGGAGCCATACATGATGCCTCCGGCGGCTTTGCCGGAGGGATCGAACATGCGGGCGCCCTTGGACAGGTAAAACCTGCCCAGCTCCAGGTGGCCGAGGGACAAGGCCATTTCCAAGGGCGTGATGGATTCGTTGGCTGGAGGCTGGGAGAAGGCCGCATTGAGCTTGGCCCCGAGACCGACCAGCAGCCTGGCGCCTTGCAAACTTCCGGAGTAGGAGACAAAAAACACGGGTGTGACCCCACGATCCCCCACGGCGAGAGGGTTCGCCCCCTTGTCGATCAGCATTTTCATGATTTCAACATCGCCTCCCCAACCGGCGGCCATCAGCACCGTCATTCGTCCTTTTGAGCGGTGCTTGATGTTGGCCCCCTTTGCAATGAGAAAATTGGCGACCTCGCCGTGTTTGTTGGCCGCTGCCTGCATCAGCGCGGTCTGCCCGTTCAAGGCGGCTGCGTCGATACGCGCGCCTTTTTCCAGCAGCAAGCGGACGATCTTCAACCTTCCCTTTCTGGCCGCGAGGAACAGGGCGGGGCGCCCCCGCCGGTCCACGGCGTCCGGGTTCACGCCTTTTTCCAGCAGGGTCTTCAACTGAGCCAAATCTCCTTGGCCCGCCGCCAGCACCATCTTCCGCACATTCGGGCCGGGTTGGGCATGGGCCGCATCCGGCGCGATGAGAAAGGCGGCCAGCAGGATGACAGCCAAAACCCCGCCTAAAAACTTTGGCGCCGTTCCAATGGGTGCTTGGATTTTGATAACCCCTCTCGATTTGGAAAGAGCGTTGAGAGGACCCGTTAAGTGGAATTAGCGGCTCTGGCCCCCCATTCGATGCGGAGCGTAGGGTCATTTCCCATCAGATGGTGGAAATGAGCTCCTTGTCGGAGAAAAAGAAACGAATTTCCACCGCCGCGGTTTCCGGAGCGTCCGAGCCATGGACGGTGTTGGCCTCCAGGCTTTCGGCCAGATCCTTGCGGATGGTTCCATCGTCCGCATCGGCCGGGTTGGTGGCGCCCATCAGCGCGCGGTTTTTCTCGATCGCGCCGTCCCCTTCCAAAACCGACACCACCACGGGACCCGAGGACATGAAGCCGGTCAGGCTGGCGAAAAACGGCCGTTCCCGGTGCACCGCATAGAAGGTTTCGGCTTCTGTCCTGCTCAGCCGGGTTTTTTTCATGGCGGCGATGGTGAGACCGGCATCCTCGAAACGTTGGAGAATGTTACCGACATGTTTATTTTTCACCCCATCGGGCTTGATGATGGACAGGGTTCGTTCCTTTGGCATTTTTTCCTTTGCGGAGGTTGGAGGATAGCGCGGGAGAGCGGTTGGCTCTCTTGATGGAAACAGGGTTGGGTCGAGGGGGGGGGGGAA
>JACZSY010000241.1 GCA_022573975.1 SAR324 cluster bacterium
GTGCGCCAGCGCATCGAGCGCGTGGTCGACGCCATCGGCGACAAGGAACGGGTGATCGCCGGCGTCGATTGCGGCTTCGGCACCTTCGTCGGCTGGGAGTGGGTCGCCGAGGACGTGGTCTGGGCGAAGCTCAAGACGCTCCGCGAGGGCGCCGACATCGCCACCTCGCGGCTGTGGGGGTAGGTCAGGCGCGGCGCCAGTGGACGGTGGACTGCAAAACAGAGGTGCGGCACGCCCCGGGGAAACCTACCCCCCCCTGCTATTCAAAGTAAAACCCCGCAGCGCGTGGTCCAGTGGGTTGATGGGTTTCCCCTGCCTTAGGCGCGGAAATTTGAGTCCGGTGGTTTCTTTCCGGTGGTTTGAGTATCGGGCGCCCTGCATCCCGGGGGTGTACCGTCTTCTATGAAATCGCCGGGTTTTGTGATTTCCTCACAGATGGGTGCGGAGAGAACTGTTTGAGTCGAAAATCGGTTCCGTTTGGGGAGCCGTTTCTTTTTTTCCCTCAGGCGGAAAACCCCAGGAGCACCATGAAACTCGGGTTCATCATCGACAACCGCAAATGCATCGGATGTCATGCTTGCACGGTTGCCTGCAAATCCGAGTACGACACACCCATCGGCGTGAACCGCACCTGGGTCAAATACGTCGAAAAGGGCACCTTCCCCGACACACGCCGGTTCTTCACGGTACACCGTTGCAATCACTGTGAGGACGCCCCTTGCGTGGAAATCTGCCCCGTCACCTCCCTGTTTGTCAGGCCCGATGGCATCGTGGATTTCGACCCGCTTCGCTGCATCGGCTGCAAGGCCTGCATGCAGGCCTGTCCCTACGATGCGCTACATATCGACCCGCGCACCCGCACCGCGTCCAAGTGCAACTACTGCGCGCACCGTGTGGACCAGGGACTGGAACCCGCCTGCGTGGTGGTTTGCCCGGTGCAGGCGATCATCTCGGGCGACCTGGAGCATCCGGAATCCAACATTGCGCGGCTGGCCTCCCGGCATACTCTGATGGCGCGCAAGCCCGAGAAGAACACCCGCCCCAAGCTGTTTTACATCGAGGCCGATGGCGCCTCGATACGCCCGGAGGAAGCGCCGCCGGGGCCTTACACGGTGACCGGGCAATCGGCCGGAGTGGGTCATTTCGCCGGAAAACCCCTCGCCCATGATGAAAGTGGAAAAGGCCAGGTGATTCCCTACCCCACCCACCTGGCGGATGGCACGGCACATTCCTCGGAAGCGGCCCCGCGCCGAACCTACGACACCCCGGAACGCGGCGTGCTGTGGGGGTGGGAGGTATCGGGATATTTGTGGACCAAGTCCATCGCTGCCGGCGTGCTGGTGATCCCTCTATTACTCAACCTGCTGGGAATGGCCGGGATGGAGCGCCGCTTCGAAATGGCCCTGGCCCTGATTTCGCTGGCCTTCCTGGGTCTGACGGGAGGGCTTTTGGTCAAGGATCTGGATCAGCCATGGCGATTTCTGTATGTGTTGCTCCGCCCCCAGTGGCGCTCATGGCTGGTGCGGGGCGCCTGGATCATCATGGGCTTCGGTGGGGTGACCACGTTGTGGCTGGCCCTGCTCTGGCTGGAGCCGGCCAGCGCGCCGCCGCTGCGCATTCCACTGGTGGCGCTGGGTTTGCTGACGGCTATTTACACGGCCTTTCTGCTGGCCCAGGCCAAGGGAAGGGACCTGTGGCAAAGTCCGTTGCTGCCGTTCCGCATGGCCGTCACCAGCGCCATGACGGGCTCGGCGGCGGTATTGTTGATCGGATGGGTTGCCGGTGCGCCCAATATGCCCTGGGTGCACAGCGCGTTGATAGTGGCCGTAATCGTTCACCTGGGGATCGCAGCGGCCGAATTGTTCACGCCACATGTCACCGGCGACACGGCGCGCGCGATGGCTATTATCAGCCAAGGGTCGCTGAAGTGGCATTTCCGGAGCGCCCTGGCGCTGGGCAACCTGCTGCCCCTGGTGCTGCTGAGCTTCGCCTCCGGAGCGGCGCCAATGATCGCCGCGGCGGTGCTGGTGCTGGTCTTCGCGCTGGTCTTCGAGCATGTGTGGGTGCGCGCCCCCCAATTGGTGCCCTTGAGTTGACCGGCGCCCCCTGCGCCATACCGCCCCTGGCGGAACCAGCGCCCTGAACCTCGCACCCGCCAAAAGCGGGCGTGGAAAGAATCGACAGCCCATGAAAAAATCCTGGATCGAAAAAACGGCCGAAGCCCTGCGGATCATTCCACGGGTGGACACCCCGCCACCCGGGGGTCTCGATGGCGCCCGGTTCAACATGGACGTGCGCTCGCTGGAAAACTTCCCCCCGCCCGAGCGCTGGGAGAACTGGGAGGAATGGGAGGCCACGGCCTGGCCGCGCAGGGAAAAACGGCGCTACCACATCATCCCCACCACCTGCTTCAACTGCGAAAGCGCCTGCGGCATGGTGGCCTACGTGGACAAGGATCGCGGCACCGTGCGCCGCCTGGAAGGCAACCCCCATCATCCCGGCTCGCGGGGGCGCACCTGCGCCAAAGGCCCGGCCACCATCAATCAACTCAACGATCCCGAACGCATTCTCTATCCCCTCAAGCGAAAAGGGCCGCGCGGCTCCGGCCAATGGGAGCGGGTAAGCTGGGACGCCGTGCTGGACGACATCGCCGGGCGCATCGGCAAGGCCCTGCGGGAAAAACGCAACAACGAGGTGGTCTACCACGTGGGGCGCCCGGGCCACGAGGGCTACATGGACCGCGTGCTGAAGGCCTGGGGCGTGGACGGCCACAACAGCCACACCAACATTTGCTCCTCCGGCGCCCGGCTGGGCTACGCCATCTGGCAGGGCATCGACCGTCCCTCCCCCGATTACGCCAACGCCCGCTTCATCCTGTTGCTCAGTTCGCACCTGGAGACCGGCCATTACTTCAACCCCCACGCCCAGCGCATCGTGGAGGCCATGTCCGCGGGCGCGGAACTGGCGGTGATGGACCCGCGCCTGTCCAACACGGCCTCCATCGCCAAATACTGGCTGCCCACCCATCCCGGCTCGGAAGCCGCCGTGCTGTTGGCCATGGCCCGGGTGATCCTGGAGGAGGGGCTCTACAACCGCCCTTTCCTGGAAAACTGGGTCAACTGGCAGGCCTACCTGGAAGCAAAGCACCCCTCGGCCGAACGCACTTTCGAGACCTTCATCGCTCATGTGATCGGGGAATACGCGCAGTTCACCCCCGAATACGCCGCCGCCGAGGCCGGCATCGATGCGGAAATGCTGGTCGCCGTGGCCCGGCGCATCGGAGAGGCCGGCACGCGTTTTTCCGCCCACAACTGGCGCGGGCCCTCCACTGGCAACCTGGGAGGCTGGCAGGTGGCGCGCTGCCTGCACTTCCTCAGCGTGCTGACCGGCGCGGTGGGCACCAAGGGCGGCACCCTGCCCAACTCCTGGAACAAGTTCAAGCCCAGCTTCTTCGACACGCCCCCGGCCCAGACCTTCTGGAACGAGTTGCACTTTCCGGACGAGTACCCGCTGGCCCATTTCGAGATGAGCCAGATTCTGCCCCACATGCTCAAAGAAGGCCGGGGCCGCATCGACACCTATTTCACCCGGGTCTTCAACCCGGTTTGGAGCTATCCGGACGGCTTCAGCTGGATCGAGGTGCTGCGCGAGGAAAAGTACATCGGGATGCACATCGCGCTCACGCCCACCTGGAACGAGACGGCCAATTACGCCGATTACGTATTGCCCATGGGCCATGCCACCGAGCGCCACGACCTGAACAGCTACGAGACCCAGGCCGGCATATGGATCGCCTTCCGCCAGCCGGTGCTGCGCCGCTTCGCCGAGGCCCAGGGGCGCAAAGTCACCTTCACCCATGAGGTCAACCCCGGGGAGGTCTGGGAAGAGGACGAGTTCTGGATCGAGCTTTCCTGGCGCATGGACCCGGACGGCTCCCTGGGAGTGCGCCAGCACTTCATCTCTCCCTATCGCGAGGGGGAGAAGATAACCGTCGAGGAGTATTACCGCTACATCTTCGAGCACACCCCGGGGCTGCCGGAAGCCGCCGCCGCCGAGGACCGCACGCCCTATGAATACATGTGCCGCCATGGCGCCTTCGAGGTGGAGAAACACGTCTACCAGAAGCACCTCGCCACGCTGGACGCCGCCGCGCTGGAGGGCAGCCAGGTGGACGCCGCGGGCACCATCTCCAAGGACGGTCAACCCATCGGCGTGAGGATCGGCGGGGAATCCTTCACCGGGTTCCCCACCCCTTCGCGCAAGCAGGAGTTCTATTCCCCCACCCTGGTGGAATGGGGCTGGCCCGAGTACGCCGTGCCGGGATACATCAAAAGCCATATTCACCCGGAAACCCTGGACGCCTCGCGCAACGAGATGGTGCTGCTGCCCACCTTCCGCCTGCCCAACCTGATCCATTCGCGCTCGGGCAACGCCAAGTGGCTGGTGGAAATCGCCCACAAGAACCCCATCTTGATGAGCAGCGCCGACGCGGCCCGGATGGGCTTCGCCAGCGGCGACCCGGTCAAGCTGGTCACCGACATCGGCTGGTTCATCGGCAGGGCCTGGGTCACCGAGGGCATCAAGCCAGGCGTGGTGGCCTGCTCCCATCACATGGGGCGCTGGCAGGTTCCGGGCGGCGTGAAGGGCAACTCATGGGCCGCCAACACCGTGGAGATCACCGAGGAAGCACCCGGAAAATGGCGCATACGCCAGCTCTCCGGCATCAAGCCCTTCGAAAGCAGCGACCCGGATTCCAGCCGCATCTTCTGGAAGGACGGGGGGGTGCATCAGAACATCACCCACGCCGTGCATCCGGACCCCATCAGCGGCATGCATTGCTGGCACCAGCGGGTGCGGGTGGAAAAACCCGCCGCCGGAGAGCGTTACGGCGACATCTTCGTGGATACGGAAAAATCCTTCCAGATCTACAAGGAATGGCTGGCCATGACCCGCCCACCCAACCGCGACGACGGCCTGCGCCGCCCGCTGTGGTTTCTGCGTCCCCTCAAGCCGGCCACGGAAGCCTATTACAAGAAAAAGGAGTGAGGGCGCGGGTTTTGCGCAAACACCTCACCCCCGGCCCCGCTCCAAAAGAGAGGGTGCGCCCGGACATCGGCAGGCGATCCTGGAGGACGCCGAGGCGCTGCTGATCAAGGGGAAGGAACGCTACAACGTCAACTTGTTTTGATGCGGCGGCCGCGGCGGGACGATCGCCGCCCCCGGAACCCCTCACCGGCAGGCCCCCCCCATCCTCTCCCCCTATCCCCCGTAATACACCCCCCCGCTCATGTGCACCGTCTGCCCGGTCATGAACTCGGTGCCCGCGCAGAGCATGATGGCGCCGGCCACCTCTTCGGCCGTGCCCTGGCGGCCCAGGGGCACCATCTTCTGGCGCGCCACGTTGTCGCGCTTTTCTCCGGTATGAATCAGCATCGGCGCCACCGCGTTGACCGTGATGCCCTCCTTGACCAGCCGGGAGGCGTAGGCCCGGGTGAGGCCCTCCATGCCGGCCTTGGCCGCCGAATAGTGAATGCCCATCAGGCCCCCCATGCGCGCCGCGCCAGAGGATACGTTGACGATGCGCCCCCAGCGCTGCTTTTGCATGTGGGGCAGACAGACTCGGGTGACCAGAAAGACCGACTTCATGTTCACCCCCACCACCGCGTCCCAGTCGGCTTCCGTGATCTGGTCCATCTCCTGGCGGCGCGCCCAGCCGGCGTTGTTGATGAGGATATCCACCGGCCCCAGTTCGGCCTCCACCCGGGCCACCATGGCCTTGACTTCCGCGTCCCTGGAGACGTCGGCCCGCACCACCAGCGCCTTGCTCCCGGCGGCCTCCACCATGGCCCGCGTTTCCCCGGCCCCCTCGGCGTCCTGGAGGTAGCCCAGCGCCACGTCCGCCCCGCTCTGGGCCAGTTGCAGGGCCGTGGCGCGGCCGATGCCGATGGAAGCCCCGGTCACCAGGGCGATTTTGTTGCTGAAGTCGGTCATGTTGTTTTAAACCCCTGGTATTGATCTGAGGGTTACGGCCGGGTGAATAAAATTTTCCCCCGCTCCACCATGCCGATTTCCCTGAGGGAGACATTAATACATCGAACGTAATAATCCAAAACCCAGGGAAAAAAATTAACAGTCTTCCATGGACCCTCATGAAGCCTATCAAACTGATCGTGGAGAAACACCCGGAAGGGTATGTGGCCTATCCGCTCGGACTCAAAGGCGTGATTGCCGGGGAAGGGGACACCTACGATGCCGCACTTGAGGATGTCAATTCGGCCATCCGTTTTCATATGGAAAGCTTCGGGGGTGAGGCATTCGAAGATGGAACCTTGGTATTGGAAGCCTTCGTGGCGGAGGCCCGCGAGACGGTTTGAAACGATGGCTAAATTTCCTTCAGATGTTCCCAAAGGCAAAGTAATTCAATATTTGAATCCCTTGGATTTAGGTTGGTCCGGGAAGGAAATCACATTTCAATGGTTCGGGAAAACGAGGATGGCACCAGGACGCCGTTAACCATGCCCGGTCATGCCAGAATAAAGGGGTCTACCTTAAGATCAATTTGCACCCAGGCAGGCATACCAAGAGACACATTTCTGAGTGCTTTCGATTCCGAATAGCGATTTTTCCTACCCCTGCCCGCAGCTGCCTTTCCAATCCGTGTTCATCGGTGTTTATCCGTGATTATTTTCGGAGTTTTTCGCTCCTACTCCTCCAGTTTCAGCACGGAAAGCACCTCACCCTCCCAAACCCTCCCTCTCCAAAAGAGAGGGAGGGCTTTCGTCCATCAATGCTCACGGGAGCGCACCGCCCCAACTCCATCCCCGTT
>JACZSY010000242.1 GCA_022573975.1 SAR324 cluster bacterium
AACCCTCTGTAAAAACAAGAATGAATGACCCCGCCCCAAGGGGCGGGGTATCAGCTGCGGAATAGGTTCCCTTTTTTCGCGGCAAGCCGCGGGGAATTAGACCCCGATTTTGTATTAAAACAAAAAAATGAAGAAAATATTAATATTGCCCGGTGACGGCATCGGAAAAGAGGTGACCCCCCAAGGCGTTCACCTGCTGAAAGCGGCGGCACGGGAGGCCGGGCTGGAAATCACGATCGAGAACGCCCTCATCGGCGGGGCGGCCCTGGACGAGACCGGCGACCCACTGCCCGCCGAAACCATCGATCAGGCTCGAGCCGCGGACGCCATTCTCTTCGGGGCGATTGGCGACCCGCGCCATGACCAGGCCCCTCATGAAAAACGGCCGGGACGCGGCTTGCTCTGGCTCCGCAAAAACCTGGAGTTGTACGCCAATCTGCGTCCGGCCAAGGTGTTTCCGGGCGCGCTGGATGCCTCCCCGCTCAAACCCGAGCGGATCGAGGGCGTGGACCTGATGATCGTGAGAGAACTGACCGGCGGCATCTATTTCGGGGAACCACGGGGCTTTCGAGAGGAAGCGGGCGTCCGCCTGGCGCTGAACACGATGGTCTATACCGAGCCGGAGGTGGAACGCATCGTGCGGTTCGCCCTGGAACTGGCGCGGGGCCGCCGGGGGCGCCTGACCTCGGTGGACAAGGGCAACGCGCTGGAGGTGGGCCGCTTCTGGCGGGAAATCGCCACCCGCGTCATGGCGGAATTTCCGGAGGTGGAAACCGATCACATGTACGTGGACAACGCCGCCCTGCAGATCATCCGGGACCCGCGGCGCTTCGACACCTTGGTGATGGGAAACCTGTTCGGGGACATTCTCTCCGATGCGGCCGGCAACCTTTCGGGCTCCTTGGGAATGCTACCCTCGGCCAGCATCGGAAAACGCCATGCGCTGTATGAACCCTGTCACGGCTCCGCCCCGGACATCGCCGGGAAGGACCAGGCCAATCCCATCGCCTCCATACTGTCGGTGGGCATGATGTTCCGCTATTCCTTCGGGCAGCCAGGGATCGACGAGAAAATCCACGCGGTGGTGGACCGGGTTTTGGCCGATTTTCGCACCGCGGACATGATGGCCCCTGGGAAAACCCTGGTGGGATGCGCGGAAATGGGGGCGCGGATGCTGGAGGCCTTCGAAGCGGCTGCTTGACCGCCCCGCCAGGGATGGATCATGGGCGCACGGTGTTTTTATGCTCAGGGTTTTTATGCTCAGGGTTCCATGGCCGGAATTTCCCCCAGGGTTACCCATCCAGGGCCTCGCGCACCGCGTGGTACAGGTCGTCCGGGCTGTATGGCTTGCGGAGCAGTTTGAACGCGTTGTTCCGGATGAATTCCTCATCCAATTGATTGGAGGAGTATCCTGTGCTGAAGATGACCGGCAGGGAAGGATACCGGGCCCGGATTTGTTCAAACACGCTCCTTCCGCTCAACTTGGGCATGACCATGTCCAGGATGATCAGATCGAATTGGCCCGGGTTTTCGGAGAACACCTTCAGGGCTTCTTCACCGTTCAAGGCGGGAAAAATCCGGTAGCCTTTCTGCTCCAGCAATCCCTGCATCAGGGCCAGCACTTCCTCCTGATCCTCCGCGAACAAGATGGTTTCTTCTCCCCCGGAAACCTCCCGCTTCAGCGAAGGCGCCTCCGCCTCCGGTCTGGCGCTGGAGGGAGGGAGGTAAACGGTGAATTTGCTGCCCACGCCCAGCTCGCTCTCGACCTCGATGGCTCCTTTGTGCTGATGGATGATTCCGTAGGCCATCGACAATCCGAGCCCGGTTCCTTTGGCGGCTTCCTTGGTGGTAAAGAACGGTTCAAAAATTTTGGCCAGCAGCTGATTTTCGATCCCCGCGCCCGAATCGGATATGGAGATGGCCACGTATTCGGGCAGAACGGCCCACCCGCGGGTGTCCCTAAAGGCCTGGTCGACCACGAACAGTGTGGTTTCAATGGCCAAATCGCCGCCATTGGGCATGGCGTCCCGGGCGTTCATGCACAAATTCACCAGCACCTGTTGAATCATGCCTTGATCGGCCATCATCGATGGCAGGTTTTCCGCCGCACGGATGCTCAGGCCGATGTCCTCGCCCAGCAGCCGGTGGAGCATATCCATCAGGTTGTGGATCAGGTCGTTGACGGCCAACGCTTTCGGCTGCAACACCTCCCGGCGGCTGAAGGCCAGCAACTGACGGGTCAGTTTCGATGCGTTGTCCGCGGCGTTGAGCACCTTTTTCAAATGGGGATTGGCAGCGGAGGTGCCCAGCACCATGGTCAGGGCCAATTCGGTATACCCGCGGATGATTTGGAGCATGTTGTTGATGTCGTGGGCCACCCCACCGGCCAGTTGACCCACCGCTTCCATTTTCTGGGCCTGGCGCAACTGGGCCTCCAATTGATTGCGTTGGGTGATGTCGACCAGGGAGGTTTGGGTCACGGTGTTCCCTTCCCATTCGATTTCCTGGGAGATGGCCTCGATTTGAATCTCCCGTCCGTCTTTCCGCAGGCCGGTCAGCACCAAGGGGGCCGCCATCTGGGAACTCGCCGGGGAGAGGCTCCCCTTCCATGGATTTTGCTCGGGATGGGTCAGCAGCCCGTCCAGGGAAGTCAAATCGGCCAAATCCTCCTTGGAGGCATATCCAAAAATCGAGGCAAAGGACCGATTCAAAAAAAGCGGTGTCGTTCCATCGTGAATGACGATGCCGTGAACCGAACCTTCGATCAGCTTGCGGAAACGTTCCTCATTGAGTTTCAGCAGATTGAGGGCCTCCTCTTTTTCCTGCTGCAATTGAAGATTGCGGAAACACCGCTCCAGCGTGGAGGTGAGCACCTCCAGGTTGAGAGGCTTGCGAAGGTAATCGTAGGCCCCCCGTTGCAGGGCCTCGATGGCCGTATCGGTGTCCGCATAGGCGGTCATCACGATGAACAGCAATTCCGGCCAGTCGTCCTTGATCATCGATATAAGATCGATTCCCCTGGTATGACCCAAACGCACATCCACCAGCACCACCTGAGGATGAAACTCTCCCACGGCATGCTCGGCGCTTTTCAAATTGTATTCGGTCCTGATCCGGTAACCGAAATTTTCCAGGAACTCTTCCAGGGAATCGGCAAAATCCTGATCGTCATCCACAATCAAAATATTTCCGATTTCAGGGTTCATCCCGGTCACCATGTTTGAAGCACTCACTAAATTTTTCACCATTTAAGTTTAATATTTTCAATGAAATCGAACGGTTTTAATTTATATGCAGCTCCATTCTCAGCCACTTGCAGCGAAAAAAAACCCGGTGTTTTGAACCCTCGCCGCCGGCGGCGGGACCGTTCATTAAAACATCCCGCGATGGCAACCGGACGATGAGGTGGGATCCCTTCCGCCTCACCGGTGATGTATAAGGTCATCCGGGATGAAAAGTGCCGGCAACGCCAGTGATAAACAGCCTCCTCCCCGCCGCCTTTTTTTCGCAATCATCTTGAAATCGCACAAGGCGCCCATGCCGGTCATGTTGTTTTCCGCCAAAATTATGTTAAATCGTCTGGATGCCGGGGGGGATTTTTTTCTTTTCGCCAAGGGCCGGAAAACCATTCTCAGCCGATATTCCAATACCCATTAAAACGATGCCGGAAGGGTTATGGTTCAATTAATTCACCGTATTTTCTCCGCCAAGGGCCATCTCCACAAAAAGATCGCAATTCCCCAACAATTCAACGGCGCGTTTTGAAGAATTTCGGTCCATATCCGCAGTCGATCGGTTTGGACCGAAGTCTCCGCGGCTTGCCACGGGGAAAACACCGAAATTCCCTTGGTTGATACTTCGCCGCTCGCGGAGAGGCCGTACTTTCAGTGATATTCATATCCCATTCTATATGCGGCGGCCAGGATATTTTAAATAGATTTATGGAAAAACATAAAATATGTTTAATTTATACATATATTCAAGGCTGGGGTATTTATTTGAATTGAAAATATTCCTAAATCTTCAATGTCATACAATGAATTTGAACCAAATTTTCCGGTTCTTATCCATGCGAATCGTTAATGTTTATCGGCAGATGATTTTAACGCCTCCAATGCATTCCGCTTCCGCCCCTTGCCTGTCCGTGGCGTCTGTTTTATAAGCCAAACCAGACTGAACGCACCGGATTTCCCATTTTCCGCGCCCACCGGCCGATGCGAAAAAAGATGAAAACCAATGCCAGTACCCTTTCGGCCTCCAAGGCGGGCTCGACGGTTTCCTCTACGGGGTCTTCTTTTGTGCCCGCTTCGGTTTCCTCTTCCGTGGCCCAGGGGGAGCAGGCGTTGCGGAAACGCCTGCTTTCCGGTCATCGCAACACCCTGGCGCGCGCCATCACCCTGATCGAAAACGAGGCTCCGGGCGCGCTGGAGGTGATGCGGGCCATCTTCGGCCATCCGGGCAGGGCCATGGTGGTGGGCGTGACCGGCGCTCCCGGCGTGGGCAAGTCCACCCTGGTGAGCGCCTATATCGGGGAGTTGCGCCGCCGGGGGCATCGGGTGGCCGTGATCGCCGTGGACCCCTCCAGCCCGGTGAGCGGGGGCGCCATCCTGGGCGACCGGGTGCGGATGGGGGCGCACGCCGGAGACGAGGGCGTGTTCGTGCGCTCCCTTTCTTCCCGGGGCCACTCCGGCGGCCTGACCCGCATGACGGCCCGGGTGGTGGATGTGATGGACGCCGCGGGGATGGACGTGATCGTGCTGGAAACGGTGGGCATCGGCCAATTGGAAATCGAAGTGGCGGACATCGCGCACACCAAGGTGGTGGTGATGGCTCCCGGAATGGGAGATGAAATTCAGGCCATCAAGGCGGGAATCCTGGAAATCGCCGATGTGCTGGTGGTCAACAAGGGCGACAACCCGCTGGCCATGCAGACGGCGCAACAACTGCGCGACGCGTTGGCGCTGACCCCGCAATCGGGTTGGCGCCCCCCGGTGCTGGTGACCACCGCGCCCGAGGGCCTTGGCGTGCCGGAAATGGCCGACGCGGTGGAGGCCCATGCCCGCGAAACCTCACCCCGGGAAGGATCGCGCACGCCCCGCGAGCGGATGCGAAAACTGCTGGGCGCCGCTGTCGCCAGGCAGGCGCGGGAACGGGTGGCTGCCCTCAAGGGCGCCGATTTCGATGCGCTCTGTGACGCCCTGCTGCGGGGGGATGTGGATTTCAGCACGGCTGCCGGGGAAGTGCTGGCCGGGCTGGGTGGCGCGGAAACGGAAGAGTGACCGGCGATGGGGTGAAGGGGGTGATTCCTTTCTCCATATCGTTGATAACACGATGCTTTTACCCTCTCCGCATGGCCGGGAGTCAGATTCACCATGTTGTTTTTGGAGAGTCTGGGGTGGGGCCCGCTGTTGCGGTTCGCAGGAAACGCAGCGCGTTTCTTCCGCGTTCATCGGTGTTTTTCGGTGTTTTTCGGTGGTTCCATTTCGCAGGCGCCGTGCTGGGTGGGCCGTTTCAGGTTTCCGCTGTGTCCTCCTTGCCATCCCTGGCCAGCAGGCGGTAGGCGCAGGGCACCACCACCAGGGTCAGCACCATCGAGGTCAGCAGGCCGGCGATGAGGGTGAGCGCGATGGGCTGGCGGATTTCCGCGCCGGCGCCGGTGCCCAGGGTGAGGGGCAGCAGTCCCAGCACGGTGGTCAGCGTGGTCATCAGGATCGGCCGCAGGCGCACGGTGCCGGCCTCCAGCAGCGCCTCGGTGACGGGCAGTCCCCCCCTTCTCAGGCGGTTGTAGGTGTTGGTCAGCACGATGGCATTGTTGACCGCGATGCCCACCAGCACCAGCAGGCCCAGCCCGGTCAGCACGTCCAGCCCCCCACCGGTGGCCCACAAGGCCCAGACCACCCCGATCCCGGCCAGGGGAACGGAAAAGAGGATCACGAACGGCTCAACCACCGATTCGAACTGGGAGGCCATTACCAGATAGACCAGGAACACGGCCAGCACCAGGGCCAGGGCCAGGCTTCGCAGGGAGCGTTGCATCTCCAGGCCCTGCCCCCCCAGACGATAGGTGATGCCCGGCGGGGGTTGCAGGCCGTCCAGGGCCCGGACGATGGCCTCGCGGGCGCCTTTCAGGTCGCCCCCGCTCAATCCCGCGTTGACCAGGGCGGTGCGGCGCTGGGAAATGTGCCGGATTTCAGCAGGGCCGACGCCTTCGCGCAGGGTCGCCACCGCGCTCAGCGGCAAGGGCGTTGTCTGGCCTGGATTGATCACCAGGCTGGCCAGTTTGTCCACCGAATCCAGTTGAAGGCGGCTCACCCGCACCCGCACCACCAGCCGCTTTTGGGCCGTGCGGAAGCGCACCGGGGTATCCCCTTGCAGTTTGGAACGGATCCTTTCGGCGACCTCCCTGGCCGAAAGCCCGTGGCGGGAAAGGGCTTCGCGGTTGAAAATGACTTGCAGTTCCGGTTTGCCCGCCTGTTGAAGCGATTGCACCTCCCGCAATTGGGGCAGCGTGCGCAATTTTGCCTCCACCTGGCTGGCGAAGCGTTGCAGGTCCGCCAGCCGCTCTCCCTGAATCTCGATGGTCAACGGGGGTTTGAGGGAGAACAGGGGCGGGGGTTCGATGGTAAAGACCAGGCCGGGCTCCATGGCCAGACGGCGGCGGATCAGCTCCGCAAGGCGGGCCTCCGCCTCGGCGCCGCCACCATCGGAAACATCATCAGAAACACCGCCTGAAACACAACGATGCAGACAATGTTGTTGACGGCTGTCAGCCCCAGGATCGTGTCGGTTTAAGGCCCCTTGGCCTGGTACTC
>JACZSY010000243.1 GCA_022573975.1 SAR324 cluster bacterium
GAAGGCCCGCCCCATTGCAACGCGGCGGGGTTTTCCGGGATGATCGTATTGCCAACCTCGATGGGAAAACGCGTATTGAGAATTCTTGGCGCTCCGGGAATGATCCGGGGCAGGGCAACCTGGGCCTGGATCAAGCTGGCGCTCAGCACGGCGGCCAACAGGAACAACAGCATACTGATGGAAGGTTTCATCAATCGGCACATTTTTTCAGCTCTTTTCATCGTGGCTGAGGGGAGGCGATTCCACTATCCCGGCAAGGCAAAAACCTGGCCCGGCAAGGCAAAAACCTGGCCCGGCAAGGGGGCCAATGGATCAAACGCCATTCCTCGTTCCGAGGGTCAATATTTCAATCCGACCCACGGCATGGGGGATCCGTTTTTCCCGGGAGGCATCCCATGGGCCTCGCGGCGGATGCCTTCCGGTGTCTTTCCCCCTCGGTTTTGCGATCTTCAACTGTGCAAATTTGTGCAACCTTTAGACCATCCGCGGCATTTCGGGGGATTTGCATTTCGGTACTCCGTCATCGGGGCAACTTTGTGTATTCCGCTCTTCCCACCGGGTGGAGCTGTTTCCGTGATTTCCGCGATAGCCGGGAATTATCGGCACAGGTGGGAGGATCAACCCTCAAGCCCAATTCATGCGCATCGATTTTCACGGCAAGGGGAATCGCCGTTGATGGTTCCCGGCAAAACCGGAGGCGTGGTGTTGGCCGAAAAATCCACGGGCCTTTCCGGCATCGCAAAAGGAGTTTGCCGGAGGGGGTCGGCATTTCCCAGCCGGAACAGGCCCGTGGATCGATCGGCGCTTTCAGGGTTGCCTGGCCTAAAAAAGCACCAGCAAAACATGGGATTTCGATGATTTGATCTTTTCCCGCCGCGCCGGTTTCCACCGGCGTCCCATTGGTTCGCCATATTTTCAAGGTGTTGATTTCAGCATAACAGGAGTTTTCCGAGGCGTCAATAATAGAATATATTTATTTCATTTTGAAGACCGGGCGCCGAGGGCGAACGGGCGAAAAATAAAACATCCGGCGGGGTGGGATTGGGCCGGCGCCTGAAAGGGCGGCCCTTGGCGAGGCCAGGGTTGGGTTTGGTCTGGAGCGTTGAGATGCGGAGGCTGGGATGCGGCAACAAAGCCCGCCGGAATGGCGGACACGAAAAAGCAGGCGCTGGACGCCGGCGGCCTTCACTGGAACGGGAGAGGGGGCTGAAAAGCGCCGGCCCGGGGAACCGTCCCCGGGGGACGAAGGTCTGGGCCGAACCCGATGGTTTTATTCGATGGCCAGCAATTCCAATTCAAAAATGAGCATGGCCCCCGGACCGATCATGCGTCCCGTGCCTCTTTGGCCGTAACCCAGTTTGGCCGGGATCCACAGCTTCCATTTGGCGCCGACCTTCATCAATTGCAGGGCCTCGGTCCATCCCCGGATAACCCCGTTGACCGGAAAGGAGGCCGGCCGTTTCCGGCGGTAGGAACTGTCGAACACTTTTCCGTCGAGCAGGGTGCCCCGGTAATGGGTGCGAACCTTGTCGGTGGCTTTGGGGGACTTGCCGGTTCCCCGGCGAATCACCTGGTACTGCAGCCCGCTGGCGGTTTTGCGCACACCCTTGCGTCTGCGGTTTTTTGCCAGAAAGGCCTTGGCCTCACGCTGGTTTTTCGAAACGGCCTTGTTCCGCATGTCTCTTTGAAATTGTTCCGCCACGGTTTGGATTTCCGCCTTGGTCAGCAATTTCCGGCCACCTTTCAAACCATCACGAATTCCTTTTTCGAATGATTTGTAGTCGATCTCGATATCCTGGCGTTTCAATCCGCTCCCATATCGCAGCCCGATGATGTAACTGATCTTGTCCTTCTGTGTTTTCAGGGAGGATTTTCCCTGGGCATGGATCAGGCCGGCGCCGAGGATGAGGCTCAACATGGCAATGAAAACGGGCTTCATGAAATATTCCTTTTTTTCAGGCCGTATATCGCCGGCGATGCCGGGAATTCCTTGGCGAAACCGGAGAGGGGGGTTCCGTGGATGGTGAATGGGCGGCTGGGGAACAGGCGGCCGATAGGGCGATGGGGTGTCCGGTTCCTTAAGCCTGGGTCGTCCACAAAGGCTAACAGGGCCGGGGGCAAAGCAAAACAAGTGCATCGCGACAGCCTGCTCCGTGAGGGATTCCGGGACAGGACCGCGAATCCAAGTGGATCACATGGGGAAGGCGCCATGGCTGAAAACAGGACGCCCGCACCGGGGCCTGTACTGGGGCCTGAACCGGCGCCCGTCCCTGGCCGGGCGGGCGGGGACGTCAGCGCCGTCAGCGCCGTCCGTGCCGCCAGCGGCATCGGCCTATATTTTCTTGAGTCAAGGCGATTCGGTGGTTTTGTGCTCCTCCGCCCTCAAGGTGTCCAGAAAGACCTCCAGCATTTTCCGCTCCTGACCGTCCGGATCGATCTGAAATTCCAGGCCCACCATGCTTTTTTCAACATGCCGGGTCACGGCCTGCACCAATTCGATGCGGGATTTCTTCCCCAGGTGGATAATCCCCCATTCCGCCGCGTTGGCGCCGGCCACGAACAGCTCCCCGGAATCTTCCTCCGGCAGGCGGATGCGGAGGCCTCCGCTGCTGAGGTTCAAGATGGGATAAGGCGAGGGATGCCCCCTCAGTTCCAGCAGCAGGTCCTTGAACTGTCTGGTGTTGAATCGCTCCGCGTTGCGTTTCGAAAGCTCATAGCTGGCATTGGGAATCTTGCACAACAGGGACATTCGCCCCACGTCAGCCGACATGGGCCCCGATCCGCCGTACCGGGCCGAAGATATCTGAAGCCGCAATTCATGCCTGGTTTCCTCCGATGGACAGAAGCGCACCCATCCGTTGATCTTGATGTAGGCTTCCAGTTTCTGGGGATAGGTCAGCACCACCGCTCCGGAACGGAGCAGCACTCGGGAATAGAAATGGGCCGAGGTTCTTTCGATCTCGACCTTGACCGGAGTCTTGGAGCGGCTCAACTGGGAAATCACCGTCAACGCATCTCCCGACTTCCTTCCGGCGCCTTTGATCAGGTCGATCAATCCCACGCTGTTTTACCCCCATGTCATGTTCATCAACCGGCGGCTCCATCGGCGCAAATCTTCCCGGTTGCTGGTCATCATTGTGGGATATTGAGTTTATTCGGTCAATTTTGCGGATTGGCCCAATTCCCCGCGCGGCAAAAATCCCCCGCCGAACCCGTCATGGCCGATGCGGAAACGGCCTGGCCCACAGGAAAAAAATCATCCGGTCCGCAAGAATCCCGTAACATTTGGGGGGGGGAAATCCGACCAATATTAACAGAGAAACGTTTCATCGTGTTCAAATAAAAATCATTCCCCCGGAGTGAGTAAAACAAGGTGAAATCCACTCCCGGAAGGGGCCGGCGGAAAAATGAAGCACCTCGCCGCACGGGGCGGGGAATGGACCCGTACAAAATGAATCATCGCCGCCAAAGGGTGACCGTATTGCGCGGGCCTTGCTATGGGTTAAGATGGAACAAGCCAGCCAAGAAAGAAACCAAGGAGGGTCCATGAAGCAAAGAAGGTTCATTGGAGATGGCCCCTCGACAACCCTTCGAATGACGAAGGCCTTATTTTCCATGAAAATTTTTCGCGGAATAAGCGGGTTGCGGCGTTGGACGTTTCATCATTCCATCAAGTTTAAAATCCTCTCCATCTTCATCCCCAGTTTTCTGCTGGCCCTTGGCATCATGGCCTATACCAACTGGCTCAGCGCGAAGGAAAGCCACATCGCCAAGCTGACGGCGCAGTTGGAACTGATCGCCGGTTACGGCGTTCGCCGCATCAACACCACGGGCTTGATCAGCCTGACCGCTCCGGAAATGAAGGGCACCGAGCCCCACCGGCAGTTGGTGGGGGTATTGAACCGCATCCAGCGCGAATTCAATGTGGACAACGCCCTGGTGATCCGGCGGATGGAGGATGGCACCTTTTCCTTTGTCGCGGACGGCAACAATCAATTCAAGGTGATGCAGAAGGTGGGCATACACCGGAGGTTTCCGGAAACCGCCCGCGCGGCCCGGGCGGCCTGGGAGATGAAAGGGATCGGCAACACACAGCTTTTCGGGTCCGGAAGGTATGAATACCTGCAATTGAACCGGGCCATCGAGCATGAGGGCCGTGTGGTGGGTCTGCTGATGTTGAACAAATTCGCCGAGGACGTGGACCAGGCCATCCGGATGGAGACCCTCAACATGGTGGTGCTTACCTTGGTGATCCTGTTCGGGGGAGTGGCGGTGTTCTGGATGTTTTTCTCCCGGGTGGTCCAGCCGTTGGACCGGCTCAAGGTGGCCGCCAATCGCGTGGCCTCGGGAGACCTGGAACTGGAAATCCCTCCCCTCAAGGGACGCGACGAGGTGTCGCTGCTCAATGAAAGCTTCCGCACGATGGTGCGCGATCTGCGCGAAAACCGGGCCGAGCTGGAACGCAACCACGAGGAACTCAAGCGCACCCTGGCCCGGGTGAGGATCATGGAGGACCTGGAAAAAAACCTGGTGCAGTTTCTCCCCCAATCGGTTCGCACCGTGCTGCGTTCCGATCCCGAGGCGCTGGACCGGGGGAAAACAGAAAAGGATGTCACGGTGTTGTTCCTGGACGTGGAAGGCTCCACCAAACTCACCGAGATCTGGGAGGCCTCTCAGATCGACCATCTGATCCAGGAATATTTTTCCCGCTACCTGGACTTCATTTATGAAAACCAGGGAGACATCACCGAGACGGCGGGGGATGGCTTGATGATCATTTTCCAGGAAGACGACCCCAACCGCCACGCCTTCAACGCGGTCAAAACAGCCACCGCGATCCAACTCGAGACCCTGAAAATCCATCAAAACCTGGAAAACAAGGAGGAAGGCCTGCGGATCAACATCGGGATCAACTCGGGCCGGGCCCTGGTGGGGTTCACCAAGTACAAGGCGGTTTCCGGCAGCCGGTTCACCTTCACCGCCACCGGCCGCACCACCATCGTCGCTTCCCGCCTCGAGGGCCTGGCCACCAACGGCAGCATCCTGGTGAGCGGAGAAACCCTGCGGCGCATCCATGACCAACCGGAATTCACCACCTTGGGGTGGAAGGCGGAGTCACTGGGCCTGCAAAATTTGAAAAACCTGAGCGAACCGCAACCTGTGTTCCGGATTGAGACCCCCTCCGCCTCCTGACCCGGGGCCTTATGACCGGCGCGCGCTTTCCTGCCCCGGTTTTTTGCCGGGGTTTTATTCCTCCCTCCCGATAACGCCCAGCGGCAATTTTGCCGCCATTTCACTCTCCGCGCATCCACCGGCCGGGGAGAATTTTGAGGTGGTCCGGCGAAGATGTTAGGATGAACGATGTTGAGATGGCCGGTGGAATTCCGCCCGCCCCCGGCGGCGGGAAACAACGGGCGGCCCGGCGGGTTGCCGGTGGATGGCGAATCGCATTGAATGGGCCACGCGCATGGCCGCCAAGGCCTCAATCCTCCTCTTTTCAGTCCATGAAACCACCGCACCGCTCCGAAAATCCCCTCCCCGCGTTGCGATCCCTGGTGACCGACCCACAGATCGTTTCGCTGGTGATCATCTTGGCGCTGGGGGTGGGGGCCTTGTATTTTTTCGGGTTTCAGCTGATCCCCTTCCTGCTGGCCTTCGTCATCGCCTACTTCCTGGATGCGGGCGTGCAGCGCCTGAAGCGGCGCGGTCTGGGCCACGGTTTGGCCGTGACCCTGGTTTACACGGTGTATCTCGTGGTGTACCTGGTGCTGCTGGCCGGCCCGGTTCAAATCGTGGCCCGGAGGGCGGTTCAACTGGCCCAAAACCTGCCCGCCAACGCCGATCGGCTGCTGGCGCGATTTTCCGCTTTTCCGGACCCCACCTTGGGCCTGTTCCCTGAAAAAATGCGCCAGGACGTGCTGGAACTGGTGCTGGCCCAGATGCAAAACGCCCTCGGATTTCTGGTGAGCGGTTCGTTCGGGCTGATATCCCAGGTCACCGCCTGGGTCATGTTCTCCTTCCTGGTGCCCCTGCTGGTGCTGTTCTTCCTCAAGGACAAGGACGTGCTGCTCCAGGCCGTGCTGCGGTGCCTGCCGCGCAACCGTGAGCTGGCCTCCCAAATCTGGCGGGAAATGGAACAACGGATGGGGGGATACGTGCGGGGCAAAATATGGGAAATCCTCATCGTGGGGGCCGTCAGTTGGGTGGCGTTCTGGGCCTTGGGTTTCGACTATCCGGTGGTATTCGCCATGCTCTCGGGATTCTCGGCCTTGATCCCCTTCCTGGGGATGATCGGCGTGGCGATCCCGCTGTTCATCCAGGGCTACCTCCAATGGGGCATGACCTGGCCCACGGGTTGGCTGATGATCGTCTACAGCATCATCCACTTCGTGGACGGCAATATCCTGGTGCCTTTCATGCTGGCCCACGCGGTAAAGCTGCATCCGGTGACCATTCTGCTGGCCGTGTTGCTCTTCGGCAGTGTGTGGGGGTTCTGGGGCGTCCTTTTCGCCATACCCCTGGCCACTTTCGCCAGGATTCTGCTGAACACCCTGCTGGATCACCGGGACGGATTGACGCCACCGGCCGATGGACCCGCCGATGGACCCGCCGATGGACCCGCCGATTGATCCCATGGCGAGTGCAAAGTCAGACGGTGAAGCAGGGCGAAGCCTCACCCCCCCGGCCTGCGGCCCGGCGCTTGGAGCCTCACCCCCCCCGGCCTGCGGCCCGACGCTTGAATCCTCCCCCTTCCGGCCTGCGGCCCGCCGCTTGAATCCCCACCCTTCCGGCCCTCGGCCCCCCCCCCCCC
>JACZSY010000024.1 GCA_022573975.1 SAR324 cluster bacterium
TCCAGGAATGGATAAATTGGGGTCGTACAAACCGTGCGCCCAAGACCGTGGAGGTCTACCTTGCCGCCGCGAACAAGTACATGAAGGTCGTGGGAGATCACCCGGTAGGCAAAGTCACATTGCGCCATATAGACAAGTTGACGGCCGCTCTTGTGGAAAATGGAAACAGCCCGGCCACGGTCAACATGACCCTGCGCACAGTTAAATCATTCCTTCGGTGGTGCGCTGATCGTGACGAGTTGGAAAAGGCCCCACGGATTAAGATGCTTCCGGAGGCCAAGCGTTTTCCTAAAGTGATTTCCGAAAATGACCTGGGGAAGGTGTTCGACCGAATTACTGGGCTCATCAAAAAGGAAAAGGGCCGAATCAAAAAGCGGGCGCTCGTCCATCATCATAGGTTTCTTACCGTGGCCATCCATACCGGGATGCGCCGCTCTGAGATTGTTTTCTTGCCTTGGTCGGAAGTGGATTTCGAGGATGGGTTGATTCGTGTTCTGGTTCATGCACGTTTCAAGGTTAAGGAACGGAGGGAGAAGGTTGTACCGATGCACCGCGATCTGGCAACATATCTGTTGGGACAAAGGGAGGCGGCTCCAGAAGAAGTTTGGCTTTTAGATGATGGAACAGGCCAGTTGGGTTACAAACGTCCCGAATCGATGACCAAGGCATTCAATCGCCATTTCCGCGCCTTGGGCCTCAGCGAACTCGGAGTGAAGGCTACCCACGGTAATCGGGCGCTCATGGCCGGAAGGATGCGGGAGGCCGGTGCTGACCTTGCCGTGATACAGGCAACACTCGGACATTCATCGATCCAGATGACGCAATCATACTTTCCGGATGATGACGATTTGAAACGGAAGGCGATTAAAAACCTCCCTTCTTTTGGCGCAAAATTGGCGCAAATAGAAGGGTAGGTGCGTAAAACGCATTGAAATAAAGGTTTGTGGAGTGATACTTCCTGCTTTGGGAGCAGGAAGTCGGAGGTTCGAATCCTCTCACCCCGATAATAACATCAGGGACTTGGCCTCGCGGTTGAGTCTCAATTTTTTTGGCGCAAACTGGCGCAAGGCCGTTTTAATCCTCATTTTTGGCGCGGAATTGGCGCGGGGATCCAATTCGCCCCATTCGATCCCCACCGGTTCATCATCCCGGCGCGCATCGAGGCCCGCCTTGATGGAATGGACGCATGCCTGGATAGGAAGTGGGAGAAATCGGTTGGCGAAGACGCGATGCGTCACACTCCGCGGGAACCAGGCCGCGGACGGAAGGCTGGGCCGGTGGAGGGGTGTAAAACCAGGACGGGATGCCGCTCCTTTGCCTTAGCGGGTCAGCCAAAACCAGAGGACGCGCACCCCCTCGGTAACGGGTGCGATCAAGACCTCGGGCAATAGGTCCTGCTGGTAGCCGGCCCATTGAGAAAAAGAGTCATATCTGGAGGTGAGGAGAAAATTCACCCAACGGTATGCGGCCACTCCATACCAACCCCAGGCCGCCCAACCGATCCAGCGTTTCGCTGGTGGATGCCAGTTGGGGATGAGGCGCAACCCCCAACCGATGGCAATGGTCGCAACAAACAACCACAACAGGTAGGGGGAAAACCAGCCAATATGGCTAAATCCCCCGAGGTGGAAATCCAATGGCCAGAACACGGGCATTTTCATGCCGGGGGTGAACAAATCACCAAAAATATGCACCCAGCCACCGGCCCAGAGAGCACCCACCAGCCAAAGCCAGGCGCGCCTGGGGCGGGGATGACCCCGTCCCGCCAGTACAGGGAACAGTGGAATGGAAAACAGGAGGGCCAGCATCAAGGTGCCAGGCACGGAATGGGAAAACTGGCGGTGTCCGTACCATGCTCCACTGAAATAGGCGCCATGCCCCAACACTGTGGATATGATGTCCAGATCGGGTAGCATCGCTCCCAGAAAGAGGGCCAACACCAGGTTCTTTTCAGAAAAGGGGCAATGCCTTTTCAACACCGGGGCCGCCACCCTGGCGCAAATATACCCGGAAAATCCATGGTTCAAGGTCATCATGGGCGTTGGAACGGTGAAAGGAAGAACGCGGAACGCAATAATGCTCCGATCGGGCCGCCAGGCGCACTCAATTGGAAACCCGCTCCATCGAATTGCCCGCTTCCCGGGAATACCGGGGTTCCCACAATTTGTGACACCCTGGGCAATTTGCAGGGCCGGCGCTTGGCTTCATTTTCAGGAACGCTCCCGGCCTGGAAATTTGAGGTGGCGGCAAATTGTTACACCCCGCCCTGGACCAACCCGTGGAATTTCCAGCAAGCTGGTGGATGAAAGAATTTAATGCCTATTCCTTTAGCTCCGCAAAATTTTTTTGAATTTGAAGGCGGGGATGGGGTTTTCCACGCGGCACCTCACCCCGCCCCGGCCACAAAAACCGTGGCCGGGTCTGCCCCTCTCCAAAAGAGAGGGGCGTTCTTATGATATATTGTTGTAAATACAAGGAATTTTCCCCTCTCTTTTGGAGAGGGGGCCAGGGGGTGAGGTGCTGTTGGGGAGGATCACCGCTTCCGGAAATCGATGGTTTGGCCGTCCATATCCGCATTCATCGGGATGAAGGGCTTTTATCCAGTTAAACCATTGAATTAATTTCCAATACTCCATTTATAGCAGAGCTAAAGGGATAGGCATGAAATTTTATCTGGTATTGATGCTGTTTTTTCTTTTCCTCCCTCCCCATGCGCTTTTTGCGAATCATGGGCACCCCGAAGAACCCGCCGGTGCGGAAAAACCCACCGATACCAAGTTTCTGGAAAAACCCGCTGTTCCGGAAAAACCGGCGGTTCCCGAAAAACCCGCCAAGGAAAAGTTGATCAGCATCGGAATCAACGTGGTTCCCAAATTACAAAATGACGATCTGAGCGGCACCCCGGTGGAAGACAAAATCGATAAAACCGCCTTCGCCTATCAATTGAATTACGCCTTCCCCTCCGAGAAAAAAATCGCCTTTGAATCTCTTCACGTCCAGGAATACATCTCCCTGCGCTTCCTGAAATTCGTGGCGACGGGTGAGGACGAGGATTTTCCCGATGAAAAATGGGCCGAAAGTTTCCAGGCCTTGGCGCTAATATATGGCCAGCGTTATTTCCTCCAGGAAAACTTCCAGGGGTTTGCCTTTGGGTGGTATGGAGGCGGCGCGATCGTTCATGCGGAAGGATACGATTACAGTGTTGGCGGGTTTTTTGAGCCGGTTGCCTATACGGAGGATGAAATCATTCCCCTGATAGCTTTCGAGTTTTTGTACAAATTCAGCCTGTTTAATATTTACATCGAGCCCAATGTATTGATTGGGATCAATTCGACCGATTTCGAGTTTGAAATTCTTCCCTCCCTGGTCATCGGGGCGACCTTTTAGCCTGTTGGTTTCGGGGGAACCGGTTCCTCCATTTTTTGTGGGCGATTTTGCCTGCTTTGGCCCTGGTGCTGTCCGATGTGAGGCCTCGCCCGGCCGCCGGAACCAAATAGCTTGCCAGCGGCCCCTTCTTATTGGAAAATTGGAGGCAAATTTTTAACAGCGTAGCTTCCGCCAAATTTTTTTTACTCAACAAGAGGAGGGGAGAAAGATGATTTTTCGCAGCGGCGCTCCGGATGTGACCATCCCGGAGATGACCTTCACCGACTACGTTTTCAAGAACGCTGCCAGCCGGGCGGACAAGCCGGCGCTGATCGACGGCCCCAGCGGCCGCACACTGACCTATGGTCAACTGGCCGCCGGTATCGAAAAGGTCGCCGCCACCTTGAGCCAAAAGGGATTCGGCAAAGGCGACGTGTTCGCCATCTACTGCCCCAACCTGCCCGAGTACGCGATCATCTTTCACGCGGTGGCCACGGTGGGCGGCATCAACACCACCATCAATCCCCTCTATACCGTGGAGGAACTGACCAAGCAGCTCAACGATTCCAAGGCCCGCTTCCTGCTCACCGTGCCCCCTTTCCTGGCCAATGCCATCGAAGCGGCGGGGAAGTCGGCCGTGGAGGAGGTGTTCGTGCTGGGCGAGGCCGAAGGCGCCACGCCTTTCAGCGCCCTGATGACCGCCGAGGGGGCGCCTCCCCCTGTCAACATCGATCCGGCCGAGGACCTGATCGTGCTGCCCTATTCCAGCGGCACCTCGGGGCTTCCCAAGGGCGTGATGCTGACCCACCGCAACCTGGTGGCCAATATTTGCCAGACCCTGGGCGCGGAAGGTTTCGCCGGATTCACCGAGGACGACACCATCGTCGCCGTGCTGCCGTTCTTTCATATCTACGGGATGATCGTGATCATGAACCTCGGTTTGGTGGTGGGAGCCACCCTGGTCACCGTGCCCAAATTCGACATGGTGGAGTTCCTCGCCCTGATGCAGGATCGCAAAATCACCGTGGCGCCGCTGGTGCCTCCCATCGTGCTGGGGTTGGCCAAGCACCCGGTGGTGGACAACTATGATTTGTCGAATTTACGCATGATTTTTTGCGGCGCGGCTCCGCTCGGCGAGCAGGTGTCCAATGAAGCCGGGCAACGGATGAACTGCCTGATCGCCCAGGGGTATGGAATGACCGAGGCCTCTCCGGTGACCCATATCAGCCCCACCGATCCGGACAAAATGAAGGCCGGCTCGGCGGGAAGGGTGGTTCCCAACACCGAAGTCCAGCTGGTGGACACTACCTCGGGCAAGGCGGTGGGAGTGGGCGAAACCGGCGAACTGTGGATCCGGGGGCCCCAGATCATGAAAGGCTACCTCAATCAACCCGGGGAAACCGCCGATTCGATCGATGACGAAGGATGGTACAAAACCGGAGACATCGGCACCGTGGATGCGCAAGGAAACTTTTTTATCGTCGACAGGGTCAAGGAACTGATAAAATACAAGGGAATGCAGGTGGCCCCGGCGGAATTGGAAGCCCTGCTGCTTTCCCATCCCGACGTGGCCGACGTGGCGGTGATTCCCAAACCCGACGAGGAGGCCGGGGAAATCCCCAAAGCCTTCATCGTTCTCAAGCCCGAAAGCCAGGTTGCCGCCGAGGACATCATGACCTTTACCGCCGAGCATGCCGCCCCTCACAAAAAGGTGCGCGCGGTGGAATTCATCGACCTGATCCCAAAATCGGCTTCGGGCAAAATCCTGCGGCGGGTGCTGGTGGAAAAGGAGCGTGAACAAGCGTCCTAAGCGCGCCTTGGCCCTCCCGGGGGAGGTTTCCTCAAATACACCCTCCACGAAAGTGGATATGATGAAATTCAACGATCAACCCAGGCCGGGCCATCCCCAATCGATCGAGGAGACACCCGGGAACACCGAAATTCGCCATCGGTCCCACACCGCCTTTTGGCGATGGTGCGGGTTTGCCGTCACAGTGGCGGGAATTTTCGTCCTTGGCGCCGGCTGGGCGGGCGCCTCGCCCCCCCAAAAAACCCTGCCGGCGGCGCTGCCGATGTGAGTTCGGGCATCCCTCTGAACATACTCTTTCTCATGGCCTTTATCTGGCGCAGGCCGCCGCTCCGGACTACGGAATCACTGAGAACACCGATTATTTGCAATTCACGAACCCGGAAGATGGGCAGAATCTCAACCCGGCCCCCGGAACGAACGCAATCCCCACGGACCCGCAGCAATTTAATCCGGACCCTGGACAGGAATTCAACCCGGATTATGGAGCGAACTTAAACCCAACGGACGAACTGCAATTCAACCCGGATTATGGAGCGAACACCAACCCGGATGACGCCCTGGAGCTAAACCCAGGCAATGGGCTGGAAACAACGCAAGAGGAGGGGCAAAACATCAACCCGAATATTTGGGACGAGACGGCAATTACCGGAAATCAGGCGGAAAAAACGGACCCCCCGGTAAAAACCCGGATGAACAACCCGGTGAAACCCGCTGCTAAAAATCCTGCAAAAACCGATGCGAAAACCACGGTTGAAAATACACCGAAGAAAGACAAGAAAAAGAAATAAGATCCCTTGCACCCTCAGGTGAGAAGGGATTTGCCGAAAGCAAGCCAATTGTCAACAAGGGGCAGGCCCATCTTATCGCGCGCCCCCGGCAGGGTTCGCCCGCCGGCTCCACCCGGCCAAACCTTCCGCTGGGTTACGGCCCATTTTCAAACCCGGCCGGCCGGTTTGGCGTCATTCGCTGCCATGGTTCCGCCGGTATGTTATAGTGTCGATGGAGTCGCGGCGCACGGTCAGGCGCCCATGGGGTTTCACCCTTTGGATGGGCAACCATGAACGAATTGTTGAAAACCGGCCATTCCACCGAAAGCGCCGGGCCGGACCCGGCGCCCATTCCGGGAGACTCCGGCGACGATCCGCGGGCTCCCTCGCTGCATCCCCTGCTCCAAATTCTGCACGATGTGTTCAACCTTCCGGAGGGAGAGTTGACGCCCTTCAACGAGGGCCTGCCCCTGGGGCCGACCGGGATGCGGCGCCTGAAAGAACAGCTGGTCGCCCAAAAAATCGTCACCCACGACGTGGTGCAACAAGCGCTGGCGCTGCTGTTCGAGGCGGACTTTGCGCCCAACCTCGATGACGCCGACGTGATTCCGGAGTTCACCAAGGCGATCCCGATCCGGTTCGCCAAGAAATTCTGCTTTTTTCCGATCCGGATGAACGAGACGGAAATCTGGTTTGCCGTGGAGGAGCCGTTCAATTTCGACCCGGTGCAGGACGTGGTGCGCCGCTTCAACCGCCGTCCGCGGATGGTGGTTTCCACCCATCAGGCCATTTTGAGCCTGATCAACCGCGCCTATGAACGCACGCAGGCCTCCACCGACCAGGTGATCGAGGATTTCGACGAGATTGACGACAGCGTGGGGGGGTATGATTGGGGCATCGAGGAACCCGAGGACCTGATCGACGCCAGGGACGAGGAGCCGATCAAGCGGCTGCTCAACAACATCCTTTATCGGGCGGCCCGCGACAACGCCTCCGACGTGCATATCGACGCCAACCCGTCGGACGTCACGGTGCGATTCCGGGTGGACGGGGTTCTTCACACGGCCACCACCCTGCCCAAGGGCATCCAGCGCTCCCTGGTCAACCGCGTCAAGATCATGTCACGGCTGGACATCGCCCAGCATGCGCTCCCCCAGGACGGCCATACGCTGATCCTGATCGCCGGGCGGCGGATCGACATCCGCGTTTCCACCATGCCCACCGTCCATGGCGAAAAGGCCGTGATGCGGCTGTTGTACCAGGACCAGAACCTGTTCGATCTGCGCAACCTGGGCTTGCCCAACGATATCTACGGCATGCTGCGCACCATGGTGGCGCAGTCGGGGGGAATCATCCTGGTCTGCGGTCCCACCGGTTCGGGGAAGACCACCACGCTCTATGCGGCTCTCAACGAGATCGACCGCTACCAGCGAAACATCATGACCATTGAGGATCCGGTGGAATACAAGCTCTCCGGATATGTGCAGACCGAGGTCAATCCCAAGGTGGGGCTGACCTTCGCCAATGCCCTGCGCTCCGTGTTGCGCCAGGACCCCGACGTGATCATGGTGGGCGAGATGCGGGACAGGGAAACCGCCCTGATCGCCATCCAGGCGGCGCTGACCGGCCATCTGGTGTTTTCAACCGTGCACACCAACGACGCCCCTTCCACCATTACCCGATTGGTGGACATGGGGATCGAGCCCTATTTGGTCACCTCCACCGTGATCGGGGTGATCGCACAACGGCTGGTGCGGCGAATCTGCTCCAATTGCATCGAATCCCAGCAGGCGGAACCCCTCTTTCTCAAGGAATTGGGCCTGAAGGAGCAAGGCGTCGAAAACCTCACTGAAATTTTCAGTGGACGCGGCTGTCCCGAATGCAACGGCACCGGATTCCGGGGACGCTGCGGGGTATTCGAGTTGCTGATGGTGGACGATGCCATTCGAAAAGTGCTCCGCGGCAGCAGCGACGCCGACGTGATTCGGAAAGCCGCGCTGAAAAATGGCATGAAATCCATGCGCCGCTATGGCATCGGGCTGATCGGGGAAGGCGTGACAACGGTGGAGGAGGTGCTGCAATTCACCCGCCAGGAATAATCCTGCCGGACCCCTCGGACGCGCGCGGAAATATTGGCCCGCCGGGGAAGGCGTTCATCCTCCGGCATCCGGCGATCCGGCGATCCAGCACGTCCCGCACCACCTGGCCCAGCTGGTTGGCCGAGAACGGCTTGTAGAGAAAGGCGTCAATCCCCTTCTGCTGGCTGTATTCCGGGGTCATGTAATCGCTGTGGCCGGTACAAATGATGATGGGAATATCCGGTTTGGCCCTCCGGAGTTCCTTGGCCAGTCCCTCACCCTTCATCCTCGGCATGCTTTGATCGGTGATGACCAGATCGAAGTCCGCCGGGCTGTCAAGGAAAATTCGCAAGGCCTGGTTGCTGTCCGAGGTCACCGTTACCCGATACCCAAAATCTTCCAGGATGGATTTGCTCAATCTGACGATTTCCTGCTCGTCATCCACGAATAGGATGCGCTCCCGGCCATTCGGAGCCAAAGCCGCGGTTTCGACGGATTCCCGCCCGGTGAATTCGGCCGCGGGAAGAACCATCTCGAAAAGGGAGCCCTGCCCTGGTTGGCTGTAAACGAAAATCCCGCCGCCATGTTCCCGGACGATCCCGAACACGGTGGACAATCCCAGCCCGGTGCCCTGACCCACCTCCTTGGTGGTGAAAAATGGGTCGAAAATCTGGCGCAGGGTGTCCTCGTCCATCCCGACTCCCGTGTCGCTCACGGACAGGCGGACGAAATCCCCCGTGAATTGCTTGCCGCTGAAATCGCCGGCCTGGTGCAACTGGACCCTGTCAATCATGATTTTCACTTCCCCGCCATCGGTGAGGGCCTGCCCGGCATTGACGCACAGATTCAAGAGCGCCTGGTGAATCTGATTCGGATCGCAAACCACGGGCGCGGTGCCTTCGGCGATTTCCTCCACCACCAAAATCGATTTGGAAAAGGTGGAACGGGCCAGCCTGAACACATCTTTCACCACGGGAACCAGATCGCTGGGTTTTTTTTCCGATTCCACCCTCCGGCTGAACAACAGGATTTGGGAGACCAGGTCCTTGGCCCTGACGGCCGACCTCAATATCGTATTCAGGTTATCCTGGTCCCTGCTCCCCGGGTCCGCTTTCGCCACCATTATTTCGGCGTATCCCATGATCGGAGCCAGGATATTGTTGAAATCATGCGCGATGCCCCCGGCCAGGGTGCCCAGGGCTTCCATTTTCTGCGATTGGCGAAGTTGATCCTCCAACATCCTGCGGCCGGTGATATCGTGGGCGGTGCCTTGCGCGCCGACAATGTTCCCTTCAGCGTCAATGGAAGGTTTGGCGACGAAATTGAACACCCGTTTTTCGCCGGTCTTGGTCAGGTAAGTGGCCACTCGATTCAAAAGCGTTTTCCCCCCCAGTATTTCCTGATGTGCCGACAGGGTTTCTTCGGTATCTCCGGGGTCTTTGAAGTCGGTGATGCGCCGGCCCAGCATTTCCTCGAGGGTATATCCCAACGCCTCCTCCCAGGCCGGATTGAGGTAGATGAATCGAGCCTCGGTATCGAGCCGCCAGATCAGATTCTGAGAGGTTTCCACCAGGTCCCTGAATTTCGCCTCGCTCTCGCCCAGGGCTTTTTCGGCCCGTTTGCGCTCGGTGATATCCTCGGAGACTCCCACCAGGCCCACGACTTCGCCCTGGTCTCCATGGAGCGGCAAGTAGGTATTGTTGAAATGACTTACCTTGCCGTCCAACTGTGTGATTTGAAAATCATGATCCTCATGCCGCTTCCCGCTTTCCAGCACCAACCGGTCGTTTTCCAGGAAACGCCGTTTTTCCTCGGGAGTGCCGATTGGGAGATCAATCAAATGAGTCCCGATAAAATCTTCCGGGGCCAGATTGTAACGCTCCGCGTAGGCGCGGTTCACCATCAGGAATTTTGAATTGATGTCCTTGGCGAAGAGAATATGGTGAATTGAGTCGAATACGGTTTGCAATAGGCGCTCATTTTTCCGCAGGGCTTCTTCGGCCTGTTTGCGCTCTGTGATGTCGGTGCCGGTGGTGCCGATCCCGATGATCTCCCCCGTTGGAGAAAAGACAGGGAATTTGATGCTGATCATCCGGTGAATGCCGTCGACATTGGTGATTTCCTGCTCTCTTTCCACCGGTTTACCTGTTTTCAAAACCATTTCCTCCTGGGCCATCACCTTTTTCGCCTCTTCCTCGGGCAGCACATCGAATGAAGTTTTTCCGATCACATTTTCAGCAGTGATCCCATGCATTTCCTCAAACCGCCGGTTGACCAGCAAAAATCGGCCTTTTACATCCTTGAGAATGATCACCGCCGTGGAATGGTCCATGATGCCGCGGATTTTCTCCTCGCTTTCGCGCAAGGCCTCCTCGGCGCGATAGCGTTCGGTGATGTCTTGGGAAATTCCGATTATGCCCATGATATCCCCCTCCTGATTTTTAAGGGGAATTTTGGTCAGGTTGTGAATATGAATTTTTCCGTTTTGATCATGCATTTCGTACTCAGGGATGTGGGCCGTTTTCCCTGATTCGAGTACCGAGTTATCAGAGTTGTTGGAGAGGTCCTTTTCCTTTATCCAATCGAAAGAAAAATCATGAAAAACCTTATTTTTGAATTTTTCTGGTGAAAGACCATAGAAATCAGCCATGCTCTGATTCACCTTCAAAAACCGCTTTTCCTTATCTTTAACATACAGCCAATCTGGGTAAGAATCGAAAACCACTTGCAACAAGGCTTCACTTTCCTTTAAGGCTTTTTCGGCCCGTTTGCGCTCGGTGATGTCCTCGGCGATGGACAAATGGCCGATCACCTCTCCGGATTCGCTGTTGAGGGGCATTTTGATGATCCTTTGGAGAATCTCCTTTCCGCCGGCAATGGTGATGGTGAGTTCGGGGAATTCGATCAAACGGTTGGCCCCGTGCAATTCCCGGTCGGATTCACGGATGATCGCTTTTTGGGCATCGCTCAGGAAAGGCAGATCGTCCGCCGTCAAACCCAGCATGTCCTCGGGCCGCATCTCGAACCAATTCCCGAGCACGCGGTTGGCCATCATGTATTGGCATTCCATGTTTTTCACCATGATGGCGTAGGGGACGGTATCGAAAATCGCCTGAAGCAGCCTGCGGTTTTCCCGCAACTCGTCCAGGGCCTGTTTTCTCTCATGGATGTCCTCACGGATGACGAGCAATCCGGTGATTTTTCCATCCTCGTCATGGATTGGCCCTTTGATGATGCGCCGCCAGCGCTGGGTACCGTCGGAGAAAGTAAACAATTCCCCCGGATCGTCATACCAGT
Source organism: SAR324 cluster bacterium (assembly GCA_022573975.1). Classification (GTDB taxonomy): domain Bacteria; phylum SAR324; class SAR324; order SAR324; family JACQKK01; genus JACZSY01. Next base: position 11,319 of record JACZSY010000024.1, read on the forward strand.
TTCCGCTTTCCAACACGTACCGATCCGTTTCGATGACACGTTGGCGTTCTTCCTCGGGACGGCCATGGAAATCCTGGGAAGTCAGTCCGATCATTTCTTCCGGGGCGCGGTTGACGTATTTCGCGAACGCTTTGTTGACCATCCGGTAGCGGGACTCCAGATCCTTCACGCACACGCCGATGGGGAGGGCGTCGAAGATGGTTTGCAGCAGGCGCTGGCTGGCCGTCCGCTCCTCCTCGGCCTTCTTGCGGGCCGTGATGTCCATGCGGATGGATACGATGCCGCCATCAGAGGTTCTCCGGTGATGCAATTCGAACCATCGGCCATCGTTCCATGATTGTTCGATCATGCCCTCGCTTGCACGATTTTCCCGCACCCGTTCCCGGATTGTCTCCTCCTTGCGCTCCCCATCGAACGGAATCAGATTCTTGTCGAAACTGAGCCGAATGATGTCCTCGTATTTGACGCCCGGTTTGAGGATCGGCGCGTGATCGGGAAAGAGCTCCAGGGTTTTGCGGTTGGTCAGAACCAGCCGGTCTTCGGCATCGTACAAGGCAAAAGACCCTGGCAACGATTCGATGGCGTCCAACAGCAGGGCGTGGGCCTGACGCGCCGCTTCGCGGGAGGCCTCCAATTCCCGCGAGGCTTCGACCCGTTGGGTAATGTCCCGCAAAAACACGGTGAAAATTTTATCGTCTCCGTGCCCAATCTTGGAAATGGAGGCTTCGGCCGGGAAGATTTTTCCGTTTTTTCGCAGGCCTTGTATTTCCGACCGGCCTGACATGGCGCGGGAGGATTCCGGGCTTTCCGCGAACATATGGAAATGTTTGCCATGAACGCCCTTTGTTTGCCCGGGAAGCAGGTCGTCCAGCGGGCGGCCGATCATATCGGCCGGGGCATGACCGAAAATCCGTTCGGCGCCCTTGTTGAATTGGAGAATTCGTTGCCCGGCATCGAAGGAAATAATGGCGTCTTCGGCGGTGTCCATGATCTGGGCCAATCGCGCGGCGGATTCGCCCGATTCTGGCGCGGAGCGCTGCTCCAGGCCGGCCAGTTTTTTTCGCAACGCCGTGACCTCGGCGAGCAGTTCCGCCCTGGTTTTTTCAGAATCGTTCATGGAATCGGGAAATAGAACTTGGCCAGGCAAAAAGGTGGGCCCCTCCATGGTTTCGCCTAGGCCAACGCGGCTCACCAGCATAATCCAGCAGCAAAGGATCCATTATCCTGGAATGGGCCGTCAAAGACCAGAGCTTTCCTGTCACCTTTAACGGCTGAAAGTCCGGGAAAGTTTGATTTGGCTCCCCAATGCCCCCCCTCACGATTCATTCATGCCATGGCCGTCGCCGATCCCTATATGAATAATGGGTGGCGCGATTTTTTCTGGACGGGAAACGGTGAATCCGATTTCGAAACATCCAATTTTTCATCGGCGCAGCCACCCCCCAAAAAATCGGGGTCGAAATGCCCATTTTCGGGTTTCCATGTTTTTTGGACCCATTCAACTTGCAGGAATAATATTTTTCCCGAAAAATCCCATTGTCCGGCGTCTCAATCGCAAAGGGGCGTAAACCTGGAAAAATTGTCACCTCCATTACCGTAATTCGGTGGGAGGCTTTGCTAAGCTGTTGGTGGAAAAGCCGATTAAACCATCACGGCCCTGCTGAGTTTTCATTTTACCGGGTGACCTGCTGAAAAATCCCGCGGGGGAAAAATGGACCGCCCTTCCATATGAATGTAATATAATGTATATTATTATTACTTTTGCTTGGCAAAACCATTCGATTAATTGTTGACCGGAACATAAGTTCAGAAGAATAATGGGATCATGACAATCGCTATTGGTGACATTCACGGCTGTTTGGAACCCTTGGAATCCTTGGTGGACAAACTGCCCCGCGACGATGCGTTGGTCTTTTTGGGAGATTACGTGGACCGCGGTCCGCAATCTGCGCAGGTCATTGATTATTTAAAGGATTTGGCCCGACAACGGCATTGCCGGTTTTTGATGGGAAACCATGAGGTGCTCATGGTGAAGGCGATCCAGGATGAAAAGGCGATTCCAATTTGGCTGTACAACGGCGGCGACGCCACCCTGAAGAGTTACGGCCTTTCATCGGGGGATTGGGTGGACAGCAAGCACCGGTCGGCGTTGTTGCCCGGGTTCATGGATTTTTACCGCGCCCTGAGCCTCTATCATGAAGACGAGTCCGCCATCTACGTTCATGCCGGCATCGATGTGTCCATCGAAAACATGGCCGCCCAGGACAGTGAAGTGCTGCTTTGGATCCGCGACAAATTTTTCCGCAATTCGGCCAAATGGAATGGCAAACCTATTGTTTTCGGTCACACACCCACCCGCACGATGGGGTTGGATCCCGGCAGCATCTTCCAAAGGGGGGCCTTTTACGGCATCGACACCGGATGTGTTTATGGCGGCCATCTCACCGCGATCGATACCACTACGTTCGAAATATACCAGCAACCCTACGACATCGTTTATCGCATGGCCTCCTCGATGGGCCCGCTCACCTGAGACCCGCAAGAACCGTCCGAAGCCCGATTCCCCCTCCCGCGGGCTTCCGCCGGGAACGATTTTCCCTTCACAATTCCGCTCGATCCCCGCGGGCCTGGATTGACCCGAAACACGCCGTGCCAGGGCCGTCCCCTTGGACAGCACGGTTTCAACCCGGCAGCAGAGGAGCGAAAAACCCCGTCAACCGCTCCAGGAAAGCGGCCTCCACCTGGCTGTGGGGGGTGTGCCCGCAACCGGGTACGATCCAGCTTTTGGCGCCCGCCACTCGCGAGGTGATGGAGTCCACCTGGGCCTGGGTGCCAAACTCGTCGCCATCCCCCTGAATCACCAGCAGCGGACAGCCTACCCCCTCCAGTTGGTCCAGCATATTCCAGCGGGCATGGACGCCGCCCAGCCAATGATCGCTCCAGGCGCGCAACACGTCGTCGCCCCGCTCCCCGTGCAACTTGTAGAGCCAGGAAGGGGTTTTCCCGGCCCGCTGCAGGCTCACCAGGCCGCGGATGCCCTGCTGGGTTTCCGGCTCCACGAAGGCGTGGGCGGCTTCGGTGACCACCGCGCCGACGCGGCCGGGATGCCTGGCGGCATAAAGCAGGGCGATGCTGCCGCCGTCGCTGTGCCCCACCAGAAACGGACGGGCCAGTTCCAGGTGATCGGCCAGTTCCAGCAGAGGGGCCACTTCGGCCTCCATGAAACGCGCCCCGAAAGCCTCCCGGGGCTGGGAGCGGCCGTACCCATGGCGGTCGTAAGCCAGGGTGTTCACGTTGAGCGCCCGGGCGATTTGCTGGGGCAGGGTGCGCCAGGAGGCGATCGCCCCCAGCCCGTCGTGCAGCAGGATCACCGTGGGCAGTTTGGGATTGAAAGCGGCACCCCACTGGTAATGGAGGCGGTAGGCGCTGGTCTGGAAATAGGGCATGGGGGGAGGTTCGATCCAATCCTGTGGAGGGCTGGTTCCATCGGGCCAAATCGGACCGCCGATGAACGCGGATTTACTCCGATAGGAATGAGAATAAAAAGTTGCCTCTGCCTTCATCGGCGTAGATGGCCGGTTCCTTTTCGCGGGCGTTGGTTTTCTTCCGCCGCGCTCCTGAACCTCCGCCTGGAGCGCGCCATCCGGTTGCTACTCGTCCGTCACGCACCCCTCCGAGGCGGGCTTGACGTTCTTGATGTACTTGTAGAGCGTGCCGCGGGTGGCCTTGTAGGGCGGCATGCTCCAGGCGGCTTTGCGGGTGGCCAGTTCGGCATCGTCCAGTGCCACCTCGATGGTGGAGGCCTCCGCGTCGATGGTGATTTGGTCGCCGTCGCGCAGCAGGGCGATGGCTCCGCCTTCCTGCGCTTCCGGGGTGATATGCCCCACCACGAACCCATGGGAGCCGCCGGAAAAACGCCCGTCGGTGATCAGCGCCACGTCCGCCCCCATGCCGGCGCCCATGATGGCCGAGGTGGGGGTCAACATTTCGGGCATGCCGGGGCCTCCCTTGGGGCCCTCGTAGCGGATCACGATCACCTCGCCTTTCCGGATTTGTTTTTCCTCCAGCGCTTTGAGCATGTCCTCCTCGCCCTCGAAGACGCGCGCGGGGCCCGAGAAGCGTTCGCCCTCCTTGCCGGTGATCTTGGCCACGGCCCCATCGGGCGCCAGGTTGCCCCGCAGAATGCGCAGGTGCCCGCGCGGATTGATCGGTTTTTCCCAGGGAAAGACGATCTGCTGCCCCGGCTCCAGTTCAGGCAGATCGGCCAGGTTTTCGGCGATGGTCTGGCCGGTGACCGTGATGCAATCGCCGTTGATGGCGCCGCGGGCGAGCAGGAACTTCATCACCGCCGGAATCCCCCCCACGGCGTGGAGGTCTTCCATCACGTACTGCCCGCTGGGTTTCAGGTCGGCCAGGAAGGGCGTGCGGTCGCTGACCGGCCGAAAGTCGTCGATGGTCAACTCCACGCCCACCGAGCGGGCCATGGCGATCAGGTGCAGCACGGCGTTGGTGGAGCCCCCCAGCACCATGGTGATCACCATGGCGTTCTCGAAAGCCTCGCGGGTCATGATGTCGCGGGGTTTCAGGTCGATTTCCAGCAGGTGCCGGATGGCCTTGCCGGCCTCGAAGCATTCGTCCATCTTTTCCGGATTTTCCGCCGGGTTGGAGGCGGAATAGGGCAGGGACATGCCCAGCGCCTCGATGGCCGAGGACATGGTGTTGGCGGTGTACATCCCGCCGCAGGCCCCCGCGCCCGGGATCGAATTGCGCACCACCTCGACCCGTTTTTCCTCGTCCAGGGTGCCGGCCAGGTACTCCCCGTAGCTTTGGAAGGCGGAGACCACGTCCAGTTTGCCGAAGTTCTTGCTGCGTCCGGCCTTGATGGTGCCGCCATAGACCATGATCGCGGGGCGGTTGAGCCGTCCCATGGCCATCATCACGCCGGGCATGTTCTTGTCGCAGCCGGGCAGGGCGATCAGGGCGTCGTACCACTGGGCGCACATCACGGTTTCGATCGAGTCGGCGATCAGGTCGCGGGATTGCAGCGAGTAGCCCATGCCGCTGGTGCCCATGGAAATGCCGTCGCTGACGCCGATGGTATTGAAGCGGTAGCCGATCAGGCCGGCTTCCCGCACGCCCTCCTTGACCTTGGCGGACAGGTCCAGCAGGTGCATGTTGCACGGATTGCCCTCGAACCACATGCTGGCGATGCCCACCTGGGCCTTGTCCAGCTCCGCCACGGTGAGGCCGGTGGCGTGCAGCATGGCCTGGGAGGCCCCCTGGGATTTGGGTTGGGTGATGCGCGCGGAATATTTGTTCAATGATTCGGACATGGGATGGCCTCGGGGTTGGATCGGTGCTGGCGAATAATCGGGTTCACTCCTGCTTTCTTGGCAGAATCGCCGCGGGGATGCAATGCCGAGGCGATATTGGAAAGCGCATTGGCGCCAATTTGTCAGATGCGGCGGGGGGCCAGCGATAACAGGCGCCTGCAAAAAGGTGCCAACCATGAACGCGAGCCATGCTCCCGCTTCTTCCCCGGAAGCGCCCAGGTTTTTCTCGCCAAGCCGTCCGTGTTCCCCTATAATTTTTTTCGGGAGACCAGCGGGAAGGCGATAATATTTAACCACCAAATTTTACACCACCCGATTTCACACGGCCCCATCCAACCAAGGTGCGCGTCATGAAATTTCTCTCCGTTTCGGCCTGGGCGTTGATTTTGCTGGCCCTTTCCTTCGTTCAAACCACGGCGCAGCCCGGCCGGAAAGCGCCCGCCACCCTGGAGGAAATCGCCCGTTCGATGGTGCATCTGCGGGCCGAGATTCCCGCCGGCGCCCGCACGGCCAGGTTCCTCGGACAGCGCCGCGAGGGCAACGGGGTGGTGATCGGCGACAAGGGCCTGATTCTCACCATCGGCTACCTGATCCTGGAGGCCAACAAAATAGAGGTGGTGACCCATCAGGGAAAGACATTTTCGGCCCGTGTGGTGGGTTATGATCCCAACTCGGGCTTCGGCCTGTTGTCGGCCGACGGGCCCCTGGGGGTGCCGGCGCTGGCGCTGGGGGATTCCGACCGCCTCGCCGCGAAGGACCCCGCGCTGGTGATCACCGCCGGCCAGGGGGATACTGTCGGAGCGGTGCAGGTGGTGTCCGTGCGCACCTTCGCCGGATATTGGGAATACCTGCTGGAGGGCGCCATATTCGTGGCCCCGCCGCGCCGCAATTACGCTGGGGCGGCCCTGGTGGACAAGACCTTCCACCTGGTGGGCATCGGCTCGCTGTTCGTGCAGGACTCCCTGCGCAAAGGCGAGAAATTTCCCGGCAACATGTTCGTGCCGATCAATCATATCAAGCCCATCCTGTCGGCCCTGATCAAAACGGGCGGCCCCGGAACGCCTCCCAAACCATGGCTGGGAGTCAACGTGGCCGAGCAGTTCGGCCGCCTGATCGTCACCCGGGTCTCCCGGGACGGACCGGCCAGCGCCTCGGGGCTGGCGGCGGGGGATATCATCCTGGAACTGGCCGGCAAAAAAGTGGGCACCCTGGAGGGCTTCTTCCGCGAGTTGTGGCGTCAGGGCAAGCCCGGCGTTTCCGTGCGGCTCAAGGTCTTGCAGGGCAACACCGTCAATTCGGTGTCCGTGAAAACCAGCAACCGCTCCCTTCATTACCGGGGAAAAACCTGGAATTGAACCTTTTTATACAGGGCCGCTACCCGTCCGGGCCCGCGTTGCTTTCCAACGAGCCACGCCACTGCCGGCCCTCGGCTCCTCCCCGCTCCCGCTATTTTTGAACTGCCCCGATGGAGGGGGGGGAATTCCATATTAAAACAACATGCCTATCCCCTGAGCTCAGCAAAATATTTTTGAATTTAAAGGCGGGGATTGGGATTTTCGCGCGGTACCTCACCCCGCCCCGGCCACAAAAACGGTGGCCGGGTCTGCCCCTCTCCCGCGGGAGAGGGGCGTTCTTATGGTATATCAATGTAACAACAATGAATTTCCCCCTCTCCCGCGGGAGAGGGGGTGCCCGAAGGGCGGGGGTGAGGTGCCGTTGGGGAGGAACCCTGCTCCCGGGATGAGGAGGAAGGGCCGCCTTTTTCCACAGTGTTAGCCCGGATATTTCATGAAATATCCGGGCTGGGCCATGCCACCGGCCGGGGGTTTCCGCCAAATTGGCCCAACACGCCGCCTGGGCATTCGCCATTGCGGACATGGATGGGTAAGGTGGGAAGTCTTGCCCGGCACAGTCATCGCGTGTCAGCAGGTCCGGGCCGCAACCTTTTTCCCACCCCCCTTCACGCGCCATGTTCGGATTGGGCTTTTCGGAATCAGGGATTGTGCTGGTGCTGGGATACCTGGCCTTCCGTCATTTCATCGTCAGGCGGTACCCGGGTTTTTACCGCTGGCTGGACATCCTGCTGGTGGTCACGGTGGCGCTGGTGCTGATTTTCGGCCTGATCACCTACTTCCGCGGCGGCGGGCCCTGACCCGGGAGAGGGAACCCGTCACCCCTCGCCGTCTCCCTCGGCTTCGGGCAGGGGCTGGGCAATCAAGTCCTTGAAACGGTCCGTCAACACCAGAGTCAGGCGCTCCTTGGCGTCCAGCGCCATCTCGTCGAATTCCACCCCGCAGTCGTACCGCTGCACCTTGAACCGCAGGTCGATCGATTTGCACCAAACCACTTTCGCGTCCAGCACCAGGAGGGGCTCCACCGTTCCATACCGTTCGTCCCGGTGCACCACTGTGATTTGGATCGCTTCCTCCGGCGGAAACTTCCTGCCCACCCGGATTCGCGCGCCGGTGAGGGAGATGTCAAGGCACACCGCCGGAAAAGGAGGGACATCGCCGCTGGCGAAGCGCACCTGGATTTTCACCGGCTTGCGCTCCGCCCCGCGCATGTTGATGAGCACCTTCTGTTCCAGCGCGACCTCCCTGTACCCGTCGGCATCGATGGCCTCGCCGTAGCGATAATTGTTCCCCCGTTCCGTCTTGGCCACGCCCTCCTGTTTATACCATCCCCGGGAGCCGCCCCCTTTTGGAATATAAGCCCCCGACGGACTGTAATTCTTCTTGTGGAGGATGGTTATTTTTTGGGGCGGTTCGATGGCGAAAGGCGAGGTTTGCAGCCCATCGACCGGCTTGACGGGCACTGGAGGCGTGGTGGCTCCAGACGGTGCAGCCGCGGTGGCCCCGGCCAAGGCGGGTTGGGTGGCCCCGGCGGCGGGCACGCCGGCCAGGGCGCTCCCGCTTCCCGTTGGAGCGGCCCCGGGGGGCGGTGCGGGCGCCTCGGGGGGTGGCTTTGGCGCCGTGGATTTGGGCGCCGTGGGTGTGGAGGCCGTTTGACCGTCCACTGGGCCGGGTGCTTCCAGGGTTTCCCGGGTTTCTCCGGTGGCTTGGAGGCGTTCCCGGTAACGCGAAGCCGAGCCCGCAAAGTAATTCTTGAGGGGCTTGACCACTTCGTCTTCCGGCGGAACGGGTTTTCCCGTCACGGCGCGGTGCAGCGCTCTGGCCACCTCCAATGAATCGTCGGTGGCGATGTCCCGCACGGTGACCCAGCCCAGCACTTTTCCGAGCAGGAGGGCTTGGTCCTCGGTGAGGGTCTTGAGGGAGGTGGAGGAACTCCGCAACCACTCGCCGCACGCCCGGTTTTGCCACTCATCGGTGACGTGGGCATCGGCCTCCGCCGGCATTTCATTGAGCACACCCGCGCGAAAAAGGCGGTAGGTGCGCCAGATCCAATCCAGCTCCGGGTGGTTGGCCATCTTTCGCACGCTGTCGATCCCCAGCACCGTGTTCAGGGCGTCCACTTTGTGCGCGTCGATCTTTTTCAATACCCCCGGAGAGAGGTCAAGCAGTTCCTCGGGTGATTTGGCGTGCCATTCCTGTCTGAGTTCTGTGAAAACGTTCATGATGTCCTGCCGGGCCTCGGAATTGCCAAGTGACTCGCGGTAAAGCGGGGCCGTTTCATTACGTCCCCCAAATTTCCCCCCAGCATCTGTGGGAAATGCTTCCGTCCTTCATCCGTCCGGGTTCCAATCCGGGCGGGCGGGAAAAAATTTATGCGATAAACCATGTATAGGTCAAATCCAACAAAATGTCCCCTGCAAAATTTTAACAAGATGCTCCCCATCACTCCCGCGGCGGCCGCGGTGGCCGCTTTGGATTTTACAATTCGCAAAAATTTACGTACATTTATTTTGTACGCTTTCAGCCTGAGAAAACAAGATGCGAAGAGTCAAGGTAACGGAATTGAGGAAGCGCCTTCAGGGTTATCTGAAGGATGTCCAACATGGTGATCCAATTCAGATCACCTCCCATGGCAGGGTCATCGCCCGGTTGGTGCCCGAGCCGGGAGTCGCGGAGAGCGCCCGGGAATCACTCGATCGATGGGCGGAATCGGCCAAGCTGGGGGATGTGGTCAGTCCCGTCGGCGAGGAGTGGGAGGCTGAGAGTGATCGTTTGTGACACCCATGCATTGATTTTCGATGCGCTTGCGCCGGACCGGCTGGGGCCGGAGGCGGCGAAGTCCATCGAGAAATCCCATCGTGCCGGTGAGTTGGCCTGCGCCGATATCAGCCTGTGGGAAATCGCGATGCTGATGGAAAAAGGACGATTGCAGGTGGACGCGTCAATGGAAGAATTCATCACGGCGATGATAACCGCCCGCAATATCACGGTGCTCCCCATCACTCCCGCGATCGCCGCGGTGGCAGCCTCCCATCGGGTGCCGCGAGGCGACCCGGCGGATCGTTTGATCGCGGGTACGGCCATGGTTTTGGGCTCGGCCCTGATCACGAAAGACCGGCGCCTTGTTGGGATACCTGGGTTGCCGACAATCTGGTAGGGAAGACGAGCCTGGGGGATGCCGCGGCGTCAGCCCATATTTTTGGAGACTTCGGTGGAACGGGTGCGCACCCAGGCCACCGAGATGGCGACCAGTTCCGAACCCTGGCCCACCACCAGCACCACGACCATCCAATACACCCCCGCGATCGCCGCGGCCGCCAGGAAGGCGAACTGAAAGCAGGTGGCGACAGCCCACACCGCCTCCAATTTCGCCAGGTCCGTCAGTTCGAGCAGATGCAGCGGATTGGCGGGGTCTTTCCGGATCACCACGAACATCAACAGGAAATCGGCCGCCGCCATCAGCGCCATCACCACGCCGGCGGTCATCGCCATGACGAACAAGGCCAGATTATGCGGAAAGACGAACCAATGGATCACCACCAGAATTTCGATGCCGATTACCAAAACCGTGAACATGAGATGGCGCATCGTTGGCCCTTGCAATGGACAAAAAAGCCCGCTCCACCGGTTCCCGATTCTCCCTGGCCGACATCATGTCAAGATCGTGGGCGATAGGAAAGGCCTTTTCGGCCCCTTTCGGCGCGCGCCCGTTGAACGGTGCCCGCCAGGCAGGCGGGAAACCCGGGGAGCCGCACCCGGAAAGGGAGCGATGGGCCAATCAATAACCTTGCCGCACCCGGGCAGGCGTCTGCAATCCGGCTGCTTTTCCGCCGCGGGGGCCGGGGCATGGCCCGCGAAATATATTTCCGAAAAAGCTCAGAAGATGCGCATTCCCACCCCTTCCAGCAGCAGTTTCGCGCCGGAGGAGAAGATCAACAGGTAGCACACCCGGTAGAACACCACGGGGTTGAGCCGCCGGTTGAGGTAAACCCCCAGCGCGATCCCGAGGGGAGCCAGGGGACTCAGCACCAGCGAGGTGGCCAGATTTCCCGGGGTGAGCAGGCCCAGCCACCAGTAGGGCACCAGCTTCACATAATTGATCACGGCGAAGTAGGCCACCGCGGTGCCCACGTAACGCGCCTGGTCCATTTGTTGCGGCAACAAATAGACCTGCAAGGGCGGGGTTCCCGCATGGGCCACGAAACTGGTGAAGCCCGAGATGGCGCCCCATAGGATTCCCCTCGGATTGCCCGGCTGGTGGGGAACCCGGGCGCCGCCGGGGCCGATCCAATGATGGAGGGCGAAGGTGACGGCGATGGCGCCGATGGCCAGCCGGATCGCCTGCTCGTTGAAATAATGAAAACCCAGCGTCCCGGCGGCCATGCCGATGAAGGCCGAAGGCACCAGCATCCGAAGATTCTTGAAATCCCACGACTTGCGGTAAATCCAAAACCCCAATGTGTCCATCAGGCACAACACAGGCAGCAGGATGCCCGTGGTCTGGTTGGTGGAAACGGTGAGGGCGATCAGGGGCACGGCGAGGATGCCCAATCCACCCCCCAATCCCCCTTTGGAAGCCCCGGTGATCAACAGGGCCGGAATGGCCACCAGATAGAAGACAGGGTCTGTGATCATGAAAGGATCCGGGCGGCTTTCATGGGGGGAGGAGGGTGAGGGCTTTTTCGATCACCGGCCCGGGAGCCAGTTCGCGCAGGCACCGGTGATGTCCCAGGGGACAGCTCCGGGCGTAGCAGGGCGAACAGTGCTCGTTGCGGGTGAAAACGTGAGCCTTGGAATTCAAGGGGGCGGACCAGGCCGGATTGGTCGATCCGAAGAGGGCGATCTGGGGGCGTTGCAGCGCCGCCGCCATGTGCATGGCGCCCGAATCGTTGCTGATCACCAGCCCGGCGCGGGAAATCAACGCCACCAGCGCCTCCACGCCGGTTTCCCCGCAGAGGTTGAGCGCGCCGTCCAGCCCGGCCACGATCGCATCCCCCATGGAGCGGTGTTTTTCCAGCCCGTCCACCACCACCCGCCGTCCGGCGCGATGGAGGGCCGCGGCGGTCTCCCGATAGTGCTCGACCGGCCATTGCCTGGCGGGCCCATACTCCGCTCCCGGCACCAGCACCACATAGGATTCCCCCTGGGCTCCAATTTCCGCCAGCGCCGCGGGAAGGTGATGCTCCACCCAGCCGGGAGGAAGGGGCAGGTGGGCCGCTGGCTCCGCGCCATCGATATCATCGCCGTCCAAATCCATCCAGGGGCCAAGGAGTCCCAGGTATTCCCTCGACAAATGCACCGAACGCGGGGGGAAGCGGTGCGCCAGGGCCGGGCGCAGCAGCCACCCCCGCAACTGGCCGCGGTAGCCGATGCGGTGGGGGACGCCGCTGCGGAAGGCCATCCAGGCCGAGGACAAGCTGGGAGGCAGCACGAAGAAATGGGAATACCCTTGGCCGCGAAGACGCCTGCCCATCCGGCCCGGCGAGTCGGTGGTTCTGTCGAAGGGGAGCAGCCGCCCCCGGTGGGGCAACGGCAATACCTGGAAGGCCCGGGGCACGATCACATCCACCGGGACGCCCGGAAACCGTTGCAACACCGCCTGGATGAAGGCCGTGCCGATCAGCAGGTCTCCCAGCCAGTTGGGGGCGCGGATGACGATGGCGGTGGGCGCTTGCAAGGCGTCCGGCGGGACGGTCGTTGCCATTTTAAATCCACCCCTTTAAGCTGAACGGGTTCCGGCGCCGGCGATGCCGTCAAGATGCCGTCAAGATGCCGCCAAGATGCCGCAACGATACCACCGCGTTGCCGCTGGAATTCCTTCGCGGGAGCCCCAAATGTTGTCCGTCCGGCAGGTTTCCGCCGATGCATCCGCCAGAAACGAGCACGGCGAGCATGGTAAAAATCAATAAAGTCTATACGCGCAAGGGAGATGGTGGCAACACGTCACTGGTCGGCGGGCGGGCGGTGTCCAAGGACGACCCCCGCGTCGAGACCTTCGGCACCGTCGATGAACTGAACGCGGTGTTGGGGATCGTGCGGTGTTACAACGCGGAGAAACCCCCCAGTGCGCGCCGGGACGGATTCGACGCCATATTGCAGGCGATTCAGCATCGCTTGTTCGACCTCGGGGCCGAACTGGCCACCCACCCGGACGACCGCTACGAGGGCCAGCGGCTCATCTCCGGGGAGGACGTGACCTGGCTGGAGGGGGTGATCGATACCATGAACGCCGAGTTGCCCCCGCTGGACAGCTTCGTGCTCCCCGGGGGCGGCGCGCTCAACTCGTTCCTGCATCAGGCCCGGGCCGTCTGCCGCCGCGGTGAGCGCATCGCCGTCACCCTGAGCCACCACGAGGAGGTGGGCGCCCAGGCGCTGGCCTATCTCAACCGGCTCTCGGACGCCCTGTTCGTGTTCAGCCGTTGGGTCGCGGCCACCATGGGAGAGCGTGAAATCCTCTGGGAACAGGGCCAGCAGGCGGACGATTCCTGGCATCGCTGGTAGGGCGCCGCTTCGTGGGGGAATGGGGGGATTAGAGGTCAGGTGGGGTTTCAAATACAGGAAACGAGTAAAGAAGGCATTCCACCTCAGGGCAGCAGAACCATCGACCTCCAACTGCCGCCCCCGGCGGATATCGTGCGGATATTTTGAACCTGTGCGGGAAACTATCATCTTCCCCCAACCATCCCCTAGACCGCGGGGCGGGGCGCGATTACGTTCATGCCGCTGGCGATGCGGGAAGTTTCCCGGACTTTTTCCGTGGCGGTTTGCACGGCGGCGCATTCGGCGCACTTGGTGGTCTCGAGGAATTGCAGGTAGTTCTCCAGCGCGCTCGGACTGAGCATATCGAAATACATGGAGCGCCGCCGGCCCTGGTGACCGCAGGAATAGTTCACCTCAAGATTGATGGGAGCGATGTGGTGAGGGGTCGTTTCGGTCAACATATTTTTGATGAATCCAAACATGATTTTCTCCTGATATTTTTTGTTTCGTTTTTCGGCTCCGGTGAATCCGTTGCCGTTAACGTGAGGCCATCCTAAGGCAGGAGGGGATACGGATCGGTTGCGGGAGAGTAACCGATAGGTAACCGATGGGAGGGGCATGGAAAGAGAGCGGAGGGACTGTTGGGGGAACGCAGGGGACGCTCAGGTGCGGCGAAGCTTCAGGGTCCAGGTCGGGAGAGAACGGGGCCGATGGAGGGCATCAGCTACCCTTGGCGTTTTCTGTCAACTCCAGGATGGGCTTGGATTCCAGAAATTGTTCTTTCATTTTCGGCTCGGTCAGGGTGCCGGCGATCTCCTGAACCACTTTCAGGGCTTTGCGATAGTGCGATCTGGATTTCTTATCTTGATTTTCTGCGCCGTAAAAATCAGCCAGGGTGCGATGGGATCTCCAGATTACCCCGGGCATATCCAATCCAATGGCGCGCCGCAAAGCGAGGTTCAATTCCGTTTCAGCCTCTTCGGGTTCCCCCTTGGCCTTCAGCAAAGCCCCCTTGAGATGGCCTGCGCGCACCTGAATTTTCGTGAACGGGAACAGGTCGGTCAACCCATGGGAGTCCAGTTCCGCCAGATACCGTTCGCATTCCTTGATATTTCCCCGATTGAGCGACAGCTCGCCGAGGGCAATCAGGCAGCGCGGTTTCCAGCGGGGGCGCGCAAGGGCGTAGGCTGGCTCGTTGGCGTTTTGATAGGTGATTTCCAGCATCTCCTCCGCCTCATCCAGGTTCCCCTGGAACAGGTGAATATCGGCCAGATTGAGTCGGGCGAAGGATTCGATCTCCCGCAGGAGATCGTGGCGCGGCCCCCG
>JACZSY010000244.1 GCA_022573975.1 SAR324 cluster bacterium
GTGACCAACTCAATAAAAGCAGAAGGGGGTGCCTCCGGCGGCCCTCCGGGGGGAAACTTTGAAAAGTTTCAACACACTTTTTTATAGGAAAAACAAGTATTTTAAACTCTCATTCCAATATCTTACTGAAAGTTTTCATCCATTTTTTCCAAAAAATGGTCTGGGGGCGTGGGGGATGAAATCCCCCACGCATTTGGTTGGTCACAGGCCTTTTAATGATTTGCGGACCAGGAGGAAGTTTTGCCCACGCTGGATGACATCAAAAGCGCGCTGGCCCGGCACGAGCCGCGCAGCCAACCCTTCCGGGCGGTGCCGGAGCAGGCCGCCGTGGCCATGATCCTGGCCGGGGAGGAGGACGCTCTCCGCCTGTGCATGATCCGCCGGGCGGAGCGCGAGGGCGATCCCTGGTCGGGCCACTACGCCTTCCCCGGCGGGCGGGCGCAGCCGGAAGACCCCCATGCCCGCGCCGTGGCCGAGCGGGAAACCGGCGAGGAGGTCGGCCTGCGCCTCGAAGATCGCCACCTGCTGGGCGCGCTCTCGGAGATGCCCATCCGCCTGGGGGGGCGGGACACGGGGATGCGGCTTTCCACTTTCGTCTATCATCTGGGCCGCGCCCTTCCCCCTTTCACCCCCAACAACGAGGTGGCCGCGGCCTACTGGGTGCCCCTCTCGCACCTCTGGGACGCCGGCAACGCCACCCACCTGGACCTTCACCGGAGCGGCGCGCGGATGGTCTACCCGGCCATCCAATACCTGGATTATGTGATCTGGGGGCTTACCTTCCGGGTGCTGACCCTGTTCTCCGACATCCTGGACCGGCCACTGCCCCATCTGGAGGAGATACCCGGGCTGGGAAGATAATCGCGGGGAAAATGAACCGGGCGCGCCCCTATTTCACCCCTCACGGTTCCGCTTTGCGCCCGGCCCAGCGTTCGATCATGCGCAGGCTGGCGCCGTAGTGGTAGCGCAACTGTTCTTCTCCGTAGCGAAATTGGCTTCCCACCGGGCAGGCGATCCGGGCCAGGCAGGTCTCGCGGCAGGGGCTCGCGTTCAAGCGGAAATCCGCGCAGGTCTCCCAATCGAAGCCGGACAAGGCGACGGCGCTTGCGGGGCAGGCCGTCACGCAGGGCGCCGGGCATCCCTCGCAGGCGGGCGTTTCCGGCATGGGTGTGGGGGGCCAGTCCAGGGCCGTGAGGATGGCCCCCCGCCACACGAACCAAGGGCCGAAATGCGGGTCGACGGTCATTCCGAAAGGGGTGGCCGCCGTCCATCGCGCCCCGCCCAGCAGACGGCCGAACCCCAGCAACTGCCGCTCGTGATGGAAGGGATAGAGCGTCAATGCGGTGGGGTCGTGTTTCCCCAGCCGCCCGGCCAGCGCCTCCACCACTTCCTCGCTATATCGGTCCAGGGGATTTGGCCCGGCGGCATCCGGCCTCCCGGCCGCCAACTCCGGCACGGCACGGCGGAACCCTTCCCAGAACGCCCGGCCGGGGGAAGCCAGCAACACCGCGGCACGATACCCCGGGTGAAGGTCCGCGGGCGTCAGGGGGGGCGCTTCCCCGGCGGTGGAATTTCCAGCGGCGCCATCCCCGGCGAATGCCGCGTCAACATCGGCCCGGGAGACCACCCAGACCCGGGACAATCCGGCCGCGCCGGCCCAATTGGAAAATTGAGAGGGGGTAATTTCAGTCAAGGTGGCAGGGAAGTGTGAGAAGAACGGCGGCAGGTGCTTTCCGCTCCGTTCCCACCGGCAATTCGCGGGTTTGGCCCGTTTGGGTCAGCCCTGGAACTGATCGGTGATCAATTTTTCCAGGGAGGTGATGAGGTGCACCAGATATTTTTGGGACGTTCCCTCCTTGGACACCGTCAACTGGCACCCAACCGCCTGTCCCCGATGGTTGCGGGGGGTCAGGGTATCCAAAACCACAGTAACCTTGGTGCCCAGAGTGATCCTGGCCGCGGCGATGGGGGAGCCGATGGGGAAGGTCTCCCGCGCCAACTGGCCGGGGACGTATATTTTGCACCCGCCCTCGGAAAGGTCGATGATCCGGAATTGGGCCTGATTGGGAGGCATGGTGAGAACGACGTTGGTGAATTTCGAGGTGTTGTATCGCAAGGCCCCGCGCAAATTTCCCGCGGCGAAGGCCGTGGGCACCTTGCATAGAAACACCGGGTTGCCGCTGGTCAGGTTGAAGTGGGGCGTCAGCACCTCCATGCGGATTTCCTTGCCCTCCGAATCGGGGATCTTGAAACGGACGGTTCCGCCCTTGGCCAGCTCGCCTGACAGGTGGGTGGGTTTGGCGACAACCACCGTGGCGGAGCGGATGGAGAGCCGTGTATTGAAATTGATGGTCGAGTTCTCGATTTCCATCCGGACGGGAATCTTGTTCCGGTCCAGCATGTTGAGAGATGCCAACACTGCCTTGGGCTCCTTGGCCCCACCGCCCATCAGGTGTTTAAAGATCGCCATCTCGTATCGCTCCGGCTAAGTTCCATCTCTCACCACTGGGATATGAAATTCACTGGGTTTTGGACAGCCCAAGGATAAAGTTTTCCCCAAAACTTCCTCCCTCCATCCCTGCAAAAATTGATGGATGCCGGAGTCATTTGGGAAACACTTGTCTTTCGATCTGAAATATTCCGGAATCCATGCCTTCACCATACAATAAAAATGGTTTTTCGGAAATAACCATATCGGCCGCCTTGATCCCGTGATTTATGCATAGGTTCAACATTTACACTGTTTGTCTCTTTATAAGACAAAATCCAGGGAAGGTAAAGATACCGGCGGCATTTTTCAAAGAGAATTCCACCGTCTTTAGTTTTCTCGGGATTTTTAGGTTGGGATGTTCCGGAAATGGTTCGAATAAAGAATTGGAAGGCGTGGCGGCGGGGGCTCCCTGGAGGTTCGATTATCATCAGGAAAACCCAGCGTAGGCCAGAGAGGCGCTCCCAGGGGCCGGCCGGGGCATTGGATGGCAACCCTTCCGCTCCTCTGGGTTGTGGATTCGCTCAGGTATTTTGGAGGCCCCGTGTTTTCAGGGGTCGCCCTGGCCGGCGGAAACGGCCTGGATCCGATCCTCCCGGCCGGCTCGCGGCGGGACTCCGCCGGGAGTCCATGATCTTCGATTTTATTTGATTGCGGAGGAAGCCCCAGCGCCTTCCCCGCCATACGGAGCGAGGGCGGGTTGGGGATGCTGTTGCAAAAATTCGGATAGTGCATCATTTTGACCTTATCAATTACTTGCCTCAACAAATTCCGATCGATGCCTTCCCCAACCGGCGCCCCATGAATCGAGCGATCGTCGCCCTGGCCATCCCCACCATCCTGATGAACATCTCGATCCCCTTGCTGGGGGCGGTGGACACGGCCGTGGTGGGCCATTTGAAGGAGGTCTACTACCTGGGCGCCGTCAGCCTGGGGTCCCTCATTTTCACCATGATCTACTGGGCGGTGGGATTTTTCCGCATGTCCACCGTCGGGCTGGCGGCCCAGGCCCATGGCCGGGGAGACGCCCAGGAATGCATGGACCTGCTGGGCCGGGCGATCCTGCTGGCGCTGCTGATCGGCGCCGCGGTGATCGTTTTGCGCGAAGGGGTGCTTTGGGTGGCGCTGCGCATCTTCGACGCCTCGGCCGAAGTGGAGTTTTATGCGGCCGAATACTTCCGCATCCGGGTGTTCGCCGCCCCTGCCGCGTTCGTGCTGGTGGTGTTCCAGGGGTGGTATTTCGGCCTGGGCAACGTGGCCTATCCGGTGGCGATCACCGTATTCGTCAACGCCCTCAACGTGGCCCTGGATTTCCTGTTCGTATATGGGCTGGGGTATCAATCCAGCGGGGTGGCCATCGCCACGGTGATCTCCCAATATCTGGGGGTTGCGCTGACCCTGCTGGTGTTTGGGTTGCGTTACGGGGAGTACTGGCGGCGGTTTTCCTGGTGGCGCGTGGTCTCCTGGCCCAAAATGCGGATCATCCTGGCCCTCAACCGGGACATCTTCATCCGCACCATGGGCCTGCAATTCACCATCTGGTATTTCATGGCCAAGAGCGCGGCGCTGGGCGACCTGATGCTTGCCGCCAACGCGATCCTGCTGAACATGCGCTATCTCACCTCCTACGCCCTGGACGGCTTCGCCACGGCGGCGGAGGTCACCGTGGGCTCGGCCATCGGCGCCGGCGACCGCGCCAGGATGCTGGCCGCGATCCGCATCTCGCTGATCTGGGGCCTGGTGGTGGGCGGGGGCATCAGCCTGCTCTACCTGGCCTTCAGCCCCTGGTGGCCGGGCTGGTTCACCAACAACGCCGAGGTGCTGGCGCTCATC
Organism: SAR324 cluster bacterium; assembly: GCA_022573975.1. Lineage (GTDB taxonomy): Bacteria > SAR324 > SAR324 > SAR324 > JACQKK01 > JACZSY01. The sequence goes on from JACZSY010000244.1 coordinate 4,322, forward strand.
CATACCTACCTCGTGTGGGTGCTGATCGAACCCTGGCTGAGCAATTTTTGCTACATCATGGACGGCATCTACGTGGGGGCCACGGCCAGCCGCCAGATGCGCAACTCGATGCTGATCTCCGCCGTGCTGGTGTTCTGGCCGGCCATCGAGGTGCTCTCATGGCTCTACGGCAACCATGGCATGTGGGCGGCCACCCTGCTGCTCTACCTGGCCCGGGCCGCCACGCTGACCCCGCCCCTGCGCCGGCTGTGGCGGGGCGAAGGGGTCACGCTGGCCTGAAGGGGGGAATGCCGGGCACAGCATGCCGTGCCCCTACCGGGTGGAGGAGGTGTCACCCCGCCATTTGGGTTCGTATTGCACCGGCGGGGGCGGAACACCGGCCAGCCATGGTTCCATCCCCGGCGGGGGCGTCCCCATACCCCACCAAGCCGTCAAATGGGTTCGTATTGTCAAATCGACATTTTTACCTATTTATCTGTTATCATTAACTATATCTATCATATCCCGGCCCAAAAGTCCAGTAAAAAATGCCCGCCGCCCGTTCCGGAAATCCTGCCTGCTTGATTTGTTTCTCCCCTCCGAAACGTGATATAAGGCTTTTATCTTTTTTTCGCGGGCGGCACGGCAATCGACTCCAACCACGGAGGCGGCGATGAAACGCTTATTATGGATTCTGGGCATGGCGGCCATGCTCACGGCATTGGCCGGGGACGGGTTCGCCCAGCAGGGTGACCGGGCAGTGCGGGTACAGGGACGCCAAACCGCTGGCGATGAACAGCGCGTGGCCCTGGTGATCGGCAACCATGCCTATACGCGCATCGCCTCCCTGCGCAATCCCGGCAACGACGCGCGGGACATGGCGGCGGCGCTGCGAAAAACCGGCTTCCGGGTCACCTTGCTGCTCAACGCCACCCGCGGCCAGATGGGAGAAGCCATCGCCGAGTTCGAGGATGCCGTCAGCAAGGGCGGAGTGGGGTTGTTCTTTTACGCCGGTCATGGTGTGCAGGTGGGCGGGGTGAATTACCTGATTCCCCTCGGGGCGAACATCACCCGCCAAAGTCAGGTGGAGTTCGAAGCCATTTCCGCCAACCGGGTGCTGGCCAGCATGGAGGCGGCGGGGAACCGGCTCAACATGGTTTTTCTCGATGCCTGCCGCAACAATCCCTTCAAGGGCAATCGCTTCCGCGCCATTGGTGGGGGCCTGGCCGCAGTGCGCAACGCCCCCAAGGGATCGCTGATTTCCTACGCCACCGGCGCGGGCGGCGTGGCGGCCGACGGCACGGGGCGCAATGGAACCTATACCAAGAACCTGCTGCGCTACATCGGCCAGCCCGGCCTGGAACTGACCACCATGATGAAGCGGGTGCGCAGTGGCGTACAACGGGACACCCGCGACAAGCAGACGCCCTACGAATTGTCCTCTCTGACCGGGGATTTCTACTTCACCAAGGCCAGCATCGGTTCTTCGGCCCCGGTCACCGCCAACGTCCCGAAGGGGCCAGGGAAGTCCAGCTTCAGCCTGGGTGATCTGAACAAAGCCGCCCAATCCCAACAGGCCAGCCGTCGAGCATGGGCCGCCAAACTGGGCGAAATGAAAGACGCCCGCCGACAGGCCGCCATCCGCCGTGACACCGGCAGCCGCACTTGGCGCGATCCGGTGACCGGGATGGAGTTTGTGAAGGTGCCCGGTGGGTCATTTGAAATGGGATGCCATGCCAATGCCGGAAAATGTGACAGCGATGAACGTCCAACACGCACCGTGCGGCTGGACGGGTTCTGGCTGGGTAAGCATGAGGTGACCCAGGGCCAGTGGAAGCGCATCATGGGCAGCAATCCTTCAAGGTTCAAGAAGGGTGACAATTACCCGGTGGAACAGGTGTCCTGGAACGACGTGCAGCAATTCATCCGCCGACTCAACAGCAGGTCGTCGGCCAAGTTCAGTCTTCCGTCAGAGGCTCAATGGGAATATGCCTGCCGGGCTGGTGGGAAGGCGGTCACATTCGGCACTGGAAATGGCCGGGTGTCATCGGGCAACGCCAATTACAAAAACAACAATGGAGGCACCACCCCGGTAGGAAGATACCCTGCCAACGCTCTGGGTCTTCATGACATGTCTGGAAACCTGTGGGAGTGGGTGCAGGACAAGAAAACCAGCTACGGCAACGTTGGCAACGACAACCCGATATATGAGCGTTCTGGCGCTCTTCGCGTGCTGCGGGGCGGCGGCTGGCGCAACGGTCCGCGTTACCTGCGGTGTTCCTATCGCGTTAGGGTCACTCCGTCCAGCAGGGACTTCTACCTGGGTTTCCGCCTGCTGAGGAGTAGGTAAGTTTTTGCTGGGAGACCCCACCCCCTAAATCCCCCTCCCCGTACACGGTGAGGGGGACTTGAACCGCCGAAGGATCGACGCAATTTGGAAGGGATTTTCCCTCACCGTACC
>JACZSY010000245.1 GCA_022573975.1 SAR324 cluster bacterium
ATTCATTTATCATAAACCCGTATTTGCCGTGGCAATGGAATAGGCATTAAAAAAAAATTTGGGTAATTTCGATTGGACCTCTGTACTCGCGGGGGGCGGCTTGAAGGGAGCGGCGCAGCCAACCCAGGATGTTAAAAAATTAAGGTCAAGCCCAGGCAAGGCTCTTCGGAATAAAAACGGCGGATAAAAGGTGAAGAAGGGCGCGGGAGAACCCCGCGCCCTCGTTGCGCGGCAGAATGTCAGGCGTCGAAATAGAGGTAGAACTCGTGGGGCGCCGGCCGGCAGTCCACCTCGTTGATCTCGTTTTCCACCTTGTATTCCAGCCAATACTCGATCACGTCGGGGGTGAAGACATCGCCCTTGAGCAGGAATTCGTGATCGGCTTCCAACTCATCGAGGGCTTCCCGCAGGCTGCTGGGCATCTTGGGCACCTTGGCCAGTTCTTCGGGGGGGAGGCCGTAGATGTCCTTTTCCAGCGGCTCGCCGGGATGGATCTTGTTCTGGATGCCGTCCAGCCCGGCCATCATCATCGCCGCGAAGGCCAGGTAGGCGTTGCAGGTGGAGTCCGGGCAGCGGAACTCGGCCCGGCGGCCCTTGGGGGAGTTGACGATGGGGATGCGCACCGCGGCCGAGCGGTTGCGGTTGGAATAGGCCAGGTTGATCGGCGCCTCGAAACCGGGCATCAGCCGTTTGTAGGAGTTGGTGGACGGGTTGGTCAGGCCCGCCAGGGCGCGGGCGTGCTTGAGCAGCCCGCCAATGTAAAACAGCCCCATTTCGCTCAGGCCCGCATATTGATCGCCGGCGAACAGCGGCTGGCCGTCTTTCCACAGGGACTGGTGGACGTGCATCCCGTTGCCGTTGTCGTTGAACATCGGCTTGGGCATGAAGGTGGCCACGCGCCCGTGGCGCTTGGCGATGTTCTTGATGATGTACTTGTACCATTGCAGGTTGTCCGCGGTGGTCACCAGGGTGTCGAAGCGGAAATCGATCTCGTGCTGGGCCGGGGCCACCTCATGGTGCGAGGCTTCCACCTGCATGCCCATGCTTTCCAGCATCAATACCATCTCGTTGCGCATGTCCTGCATCGAGTCCGTGGGCGCGACGGGAAAGTATCCCAGCTTGGGCCGGATCTTGTAGCCCATGTTGCCGTATTCCTCACCGTTGGTCCAGGGCGCCTCGGAAGAGTCGATGTAATAATACCCCGCCCCGGAATGGGTGTCGTAGCGCACGCTGTCGAAGACGAAAAACTCCGCCTCCGGCCCGAAATAAGCCGTGTCGGCGATCCCGGTGGATTGCAGGTATTTGACCGCTTTGCGGGCCACGTTGCGGGGGTCGCGGGAGTAGGCCTCGCCGGTCACCGGGTCCTTGATGTCGCAAATCAGGGACAGTGTCTTTTCTTCGAAAAACGGATCGATCTTCGCGGTCGACGCAACGGGCACCACCGCCATATCGGAACTTTCGATGCCCTGCCAGGCCCGGATGGACGAGCCGTCGAAAGGCACGCCATCCTCGAACGTGCTTTCATCGAGGTTGTGGGACGGCACCTGAAAATGCTGCCAACTTCCGATGAAATCGATGAATTTCAGGTCGACGATTTTTATGTCCTGTTCTTTCAACAGGTTAAGCACGCCGGTGGGTGTACTGGCCATATTGATACCCTTTTCAATTGAACTGGCGATATTTGCAGGTAAAAAGTTTTCGCCGCGGAACCGCGCCGGCGCCCTCGCCAGGGAAGCGCCCTCCGGCCCCGCGAAAAACATCGGGAAGGTCGTAACTGCCGGGAGTGCTAAATCGCCGCTTCCCCTTTCTCCCCGGTGCGGATGCGGGTCACGTCATCCATGGGAAGAACGAAGATTTTTCCATCCCCGATCCTGCCGGTTTTGGCCGATCCGATGATGGCTTCGACGGCTTTTTCCACCAAATCGTCCGGGAGGACGATCTCGATCTTGATTTTGGGCAGAAAATCGACCACGTATTCGGCGCCCCGGTAAAGCTCCGTATGGCCTTTTTGCCTTCCGAAGCCCTTGACCTCGCTGACGGTGATGCCCCGGATGCCGACGGCATCGAGACTTTCCTTCACCTCTTCCAGCTTGAATGGTTTGATGATGGCTTCAATTTTTTTCAAGGTGAACTCCTTTATCATTCACTGAAAATTGCGGATAATCGAACCCAGGGTCACCGGATTTGAGAAGAATCCGGATTGGGCGGGGATCCGAATTGGGCCACCGGGGTGATTTCGGGCCGTTTGCAGCTTGGCGTTGGCAATGAACCTTCCCTGCCAATAAGCCAAGCCCCAGCGCCGGATTCCCGGCCGGTAGACCGGGAATAGATCCGGACAGCGCCACATACGGCGATAAATTCTGTGCCCAGTACGGTGTCCGATCACGATTTCGCAACCCGGTGAACCCTTTGGGAGCGCCAGAAAACGGGCGCAGCCCCGTGACCTGATTGAAAAGTGAATCAGCGAAGCAGGATGCTTTCGCAACAGCGTCCCTTGCTGTCCGAAAAAAAGCGAGCATGGAGCATTAGATGCTAGATTCCTTGACTACAGATTATTCCACGTTTTTGCAAGATGAAAAAGGCCTGGCCTCCAGCAGCCGCCGATCCTATCTGCGGGCCGTGGCCAATTTTCTGAAAATCGCCCATGGCCAGCCCGAACGTCTCTTGCTGCCCCCCGACTGGGCCCATGGGGCCACCCCGGAGGAGGGCTGGCGGCGGCTGGACAAGCGGGCGGTGGAAAGTTACCTCAACCACCTGAGGATCGACCGGGGCTGGAGCCCGGCTTCCCTGGCCTTGCAGGCGTCCGCCCTGCGGAGCTATTTCGCCTTCCTCCAGTCCCGCGGCCACCTGGAGCGCAACCCGGCCCGCTCGCTCAAACCCCGCGTTCCCCAGCGGGAGGAAATCCGGCCCGAAGGCGATGAAGACGCCGTGTTGCGGTTGTTCCAACTCGACGGGAGCACCCTTGGCGGCGCCCGGGTTTTATTGTTGATGGAATTGATGTACGGGGGCGCCCTGCAAAGTTCCCGGGTCTACGCCATCCACTCGCTGAAGGTGGCCCGCAAGGACGGAACGGTGAAAATCGAGACTCCCGAACATTCCCTGGAAGTGGCCCTGGGCGCCGGCGGCCTGGAGCGGGCGCGGCGCTACCTGGAACACCGCAAGGCCGTGGCGGGCCGCAAAAAACAGGCGGCGTTCTGGGTGGGAGAAAACGGCGCGGGCCTCTCCCCGGCCCATTTGGCGCGGGAGATCAAGCGGGAGATGGAGCGCGCCGGGCTGGAGACGCGTCCGTCCCTGCTGCGTCAACTGGCCGCCAGGCACTTCGCCGAGCGGGGCGGGGACACCCGGTCGTTGCGGGAACTGCTGGGCGCCAAGCGGCTGGGCTCCCTGGACCGTTACGCGCCCACCAGTCAAAGGGACGTGTTCCGCCAGTTCAGGGAGATTCACCCCAGGGAAAGGGGTGGCGGGTGAAAAAGGAAGACGCGCTCCAGGAGAAATGAAGGACCTCGCCGCAAGCAGCGAGGCATCGAAAATCCGGCTTCTTTGCCGGCGCAAACGGCGTGGATTGAATTCGTAAAAAACATCGCCAAGCCGCCAACTATTTATGGATTCAACAGTCTTGATAAAGTAAAACCATGGAGGCCCCCAAAAAAGGGTGAATCCAACATCCCCTTCACATCGTCTCGAACATCGTCTCGAACATCCTCAGGAACACCGCCACCCCTCCCGTCCATGCTGACCTGCCAACGCCATCTGTTCTCCCTGCCCGAAGACCTGCGCTACCTCAACTGCGCCTCGCGGGCGCCCCTGCTCAAGTCGGCCGAGGCGCTGGGACGGGACGGGCTGGAGTGGCAGCGCGCTCCCCGCACCCTGGCGCCGGGGGAATACCATGGGTTTGGCGAGACCTTGCGGGCGCGCTTCGGGGCGTTGGTCAACGCCCCGGCGGACGCGGTGGCGGTGGTTCCGGCGGCCAGTTACGGCGTGGCCATCGCCGCCCGCAACCTGCCCCTCGGGCCGGGGGCCAACATCGTTCTGCCGGACGGGGAGTTTCCCAGCGGCGTTTATGCCTGGATGGCCAGATGCGCCGAAACGGGCGCCGAGTTGCGGCTGGTGGCGCCGCCGGACACACCAGGGGAACCCCCCGGGCGCCCCGGCGACCCTTCCGGCTGGAGCGCCCGCCTGCTGGAGGCCATCGACGCGGACACCGCCGCGGTCAATGTTTCCACCGTGCACTGGGCCTCCGGTTATCGCTTCGACGTGGCCGCCATCGGTGCGCGGGCCAGGGAGGTGGGGGCGCTGCTGATCCTGGACGGCACCCAGTCCATCGGCGCGGAACCGTTCGATTTTCAGGCCCTCGCCCCCGACCTGCTGGTCTGCTCCGGGTACAAATGGCTGCTGGGGCCTTACCAGACCGGCCTGGCGGTGTTCGGGGAACGACTCATCGGAGCGGCGCCCCTGGAGAACCATTGGGCCACGCGGGCCGGCAGCGAGGACATGCGCGATACCGGCTACAGCGCCCAATACCGCGACGGGGCGCGCCGCTTCGACGGGGGCCAGCACGCCAACCAGATCACCCTGCCCATGCTTTCCGAGGGCATCCGCCAGTTGCTGGAATGGGGCGTGGCGGCGGTGGGCGCCTATTGCGCCGGATTGCGCGGGCCTTTGGCGGCCCTGCTGGAGTCCGGGCGGGTGAGCGCCTTTCCCGAATCCGAACGCTGCGGGCATATCACCGGCCTCAAACCGCGGCGCCAGGCGGCCATTCCCGCCCTGATGAATGCCCTGGCCGGGCGCAACATCCGGGTCTCGCAGCGGGGGGCGTATATCCGGGTTTCCCCCCATGTCTACAACACCGTCGACGATATGGCCGCCCTGGCGGATACCCTCGCGGAGGCGCTGCCATGACCGGTTTCTTTTTCCACATTTTCCCCACGAGCGATCCTTCATGCTGACCTGCCAACGCGGCCTGTTCTCCCTGCCCGAAGACGAGCATTATCTCAACTGCGCCTACATGGGCCCCCTGCTGAAATCGGTGGAGGCGGCGGGCATCGCCGGCCTGCGGCGCAAGGCCGTTCCCAGGCATATCGCCGCCGCTGATTTTTTCAGCGGGCCCAACGAACTGAGGGAGCTTTTCGGGGAACTGGTCAACGCGCCGCCGGAGCGGGTGGCCCTGGTGCCCTCGGTGAGCTACGGCGTGGCCATCGCCGCCCAAAACCTGCCCCTCGGGCGGGGAAGCAACGTCGTCATTCCGGGGGAGGAATTTCCCAGCAACGTCTATGCCTGGATGGAGCGATCGGCGCGGGAGGGCGCCGAACTGCGCTTCGTGGAGCGCCCCCAGGACGCGCAAAGCGAGGGGGGCGCCTGGAACCGCCGCATCCTGGAGGCCATCGACGGGAACACCGCGGCGGTGTCCCTCACCGCCGTGCATTGGACCGACGGAACCCGCTTCGACCTGGAAGCCATCGGCCGGCGGGCCAGGGAGGTGGGCGCCATGTTCGTGGTGGACGGCACCCAGTCCATCGGGGCGCTGCCGTTCGACTGGGAGGTGGTGCGCCCCGACCTGCTGGTCTGCGCCGGTTACAAATGGCTGCTCGGCCCCTATCAGATCGCTTTCGCCGTGCTGGGCGACCGGCTGGCCGAAGGGCGGCCGCTGGAAATGACCTGGATCGGACGCGAGAACAGCGAGGATTTCGCCGCCCTGATCGACTACCGCACCGGCTTCCAGCCCGGCGCCCGCCGTTTCGACGCCGGTGAGCATGCCAACTTCATCAACGTGCCCATGCAGATCGAAGCCCTGCGCCAGATCCTGGAATGGGGCGTGGGCAACATTCAACAATACTGCGCCATGTTGGGCCGATCCCTGGCCGACGCGCTGGGGGAAAGCGCCGGGGAAAGCGCCGGGGACGGCGCCGGAGATGGGCCCGGATTCACCCTCAACCCAGCGGAGGAACGGGGCGCGCATCTCTTCGGCTTGCGCCTGCCCGATCCCGCCAAAATCCCCGCCGTGCTGGAACAACTGGCCGCGCGGAAGGTGTTCGTCTCCCAACGCGGCGCCTCGTTGCGGGTCTCACCGCATCTCTACAACACGCCCGGGGACATGGCCGCCCTGGCCGAGGCCCTGCGGGCCGCGGTGACTTGAGCCACGAACGGCAAATTGGCCACTGATGAACACGGATAAACACGGATTTAACTGCCAACTGCAACCGCCGATGAACGCGGATGAACGCCGATAGGGTGGAAAGGGGACCACAAACTACAAAAGCATCCACAGATTACGCAGATTGCGCAGATTTGAAATGCCAACAGCTACGGCAAAAGAAACCGCCTATGCAAACGGGGGAAAGGGGTGATTTATTTTTTGCTGGCGTTGTACTTCTGGAGCCATTCCCGGGCCAGGCGTTGGGCCTCGTCGATTTGGGCTGGGGTCATCCTTTTGGATAAAAACGCCTATTCCATTGCCACGGCAAATACGGATTTATGATAAATGAATTCAATGGCTTATTCAGGAATCAGCCCCTCAGCCCGAAAACCGCGGTATTTGGCGGCCTCGTCTTTGCATTTCCGGTGCGCGAATCCCACCCAACAGCACCTCACCCCCTGGCCCCCTCTCCAAAAGAGAGGGGGAAATCCGTTGTATCAACAATGAAATAACATAAGAACGCCCCTCCGGGCCGTTCAAAATCACCGCGGAGAGGGGCAGTCCCGGACACGGTGTTTGTGGCCGGGGCGGGGTGAGGTGCGGCGTGGAAAAACACATTCCCCG
>JACZSY010000246.1 GCA_022573975.1 SAR324 cluster bacterium
TCAACAATGAAAAAACATAAGAACGCCCCTCCGGGCCGTTCAAAATCACCGCGGAGAGGGGCAGTCCCGGACACGGTGTTTGTGGCCGGGGCGGGGTGAGGTGCGGCGTGGAAAAACACATTCCCCGTCTTCCAATTCAAACAATTTTGCTGAGCTAAAGGAATAGGCATAAAAGGATAAACAACAGCCAGGGCGGCGTCGGGCCCCGCTCCTCCCTCCACCAAGGCCGCCCATTTTTTGTGGGATTTCATTCCGCCCTGTCACCTGCCCAGGGCACGGGCGGGGATGCTTGGCGTTGCCGGGAAATTTTGGCCGAATAAATGGATGCCATGGCGCCGGGCGCGGCTCCGCGCTTCCCCCGGCAAGGATTTTCGGACCTCATCGTGGCAAATCCATTCGTCAACCCGTCCTTTCGGGTGCTATGATTATCACTTGAACCCACCCGATGCCTCCCGCTCGACCCTGGAGGAGGCGGGTGGCCGGCATCACCGCCCTTTTTTTTCATCGCGCCGCATCCCACATCAGGCACGCTCATGCTGAGTAAGATCGCCGGACTCATAATCCCTTCCAAAAACGAACGCAAACTGAAGTCGTTCGGGCCCCTGGTGGAAGAAATCAACGCCCTTGAAGCCGGGATGAAGGCGCTGCCGGAAAGCGCGTTCCCGGAAAAGACCGAGGCGCTGAAACACCGCTGGAAGGAAGGGGAAACCCTTGACGACCTGCTCCCCGAGGCCTTTGCCCTGGTGCGCGAAGCCAGCCAGCGGACCATTGGCGAGCGTCATTTCGACGTGCAAATGGTCGGCGGAATCGGGCTGCACCAGGGCATGATCGCCGAAATGAAGACCGGAGAAGGAAAAACCCTGGCCTCCACCCTGCCGTCATACCTCAATGCGCTCACCGGCAAGGGGGTGCACATCGTCACTCCCAACGACTACCTGGCAAAACGCGACAGCCAGTGGATGGGAGCCATCTACGACCTGCTCGGCATCGGCGTGGGGCTGATCCAACACGGCATGGAGGACGACGAACGCCGGGAGGCCTACGCCGCGGACATCACCTATGGCACCAACAACGAGTTCGGGTTCGACTATCTGCGCGACAACATGAAGTTCCAACTTGAAGATTACGTCCAGCGGCCTTTTCATTTCGCCATTGTGGACGAGGTGGACTCCATTCTGATCGACGAGGCCCGCACCCCGCTCATCATCAGCGGACCCACCGAGGAATCCACCGAGAAATACTTCCTGATCCATAAAGTGTTGCACGGCCTGTCGCGGGAGGTGCGGAAAGAGGAGGTTAGCAAACTGCCCCCCGAGGAGGTCCATGGACTGGCGGAAGACTGGGAGAGGCTCGAGGACGACAAATCGGTGGTGCGCGAGGGCGACTTCTCCCTGGACGAAAAATCGCGCAGCATCACCCTCACCGAGCAGGGCGGCCTGCTGATGGAAGAGCGCCTCCACAAAGAGGGCCTGATGAAACCGGGAAGCCTGTTCGATATCGAAAACATCGACGTGCTGCACCACGTCAACCAGGCGCTGCGCGCCAACTACATGTTCAAAGTGGACGTGGACTACGTGATCAACGAGGACCAGGTGGTGATCGTGGACGAGTTCACCGGGCGCCTGATGCCGGGACGCCGCTTTTCCGACGGGCTGCACCAGGCGCTGGAGGCCAAGGAGGGCGTGCGCATCGAAAGGGAAAGCCAGACCTACGCCACCATCACTTTCCAGAACTACTTCCGGATGTACGAAAAGCTGGCCGGCATGACCGGAACGGCGAAAACCGAAGAGGAGGAGTTCATCAAGATCTATGGCATGGAGGTGCTGGTGGTGCCCACCAACATGCCCATGGTGCGCGAAGATCAACCCGATGTGATCTATAAAACCCGCGAGGCCAAGACACGCAACGTGGTGCGGGACATCGCGGAAATCAACAAAACCGGTCAGCCCATCCTGGTGGGGACGGTGTCCATCGAGTCCTCCGAGGAACTGAGCCGCGAACTCAAAAAGGCGAATATCGAACACACCGTGCTCAACGCCAAGTATCACGAACAGGAAGCCGAGATCATCGCCATGGCCGGCGAGGCGGGCCGGGTCACCATCGCCACCAACATGGCCGGACGGGGAACCGACATCAAGCTGGGCGAGGGCGTGCCCGAAAATGGCGGGCTGTTCATCATGGGCACCGAACGCCACGAGTCCCGCCGCATCGACAATCAGCTGCGGGGGCGCTCCGGGCGCCAGGGAGACGATGGGGCCTCGCGCTTCTACCTCTCCCTGGAGGACGACCTGATGCGCATTTTCGGCGGGGAGCGCATCGCCCGGCTGATGACCCGCCTGCATGTGGAAGAGGACGAGGCCATCACCCACGTGCTCATCAGCAAGGCCATCCAAAACGCCCAGAAAAAAGTGGAAGCCCACAACTTCGAAATCCGCAAGCACGTGCTGGAATACGACGACGTGATGAACAAGCAGCGCGAGGTGATCTACGGTCAGCGGCGGGACATCCTGGGCGGGGAAATCGAGAACGTGTTGCTGGACATGGCCGATGAAGCGCTGGAAGAGATAATTTCCTCCCATACCGACGGAAAACATGTGGACCAATGGGACACCGATGGGCTGGCCACCCAGTTCAGAGCCGATTTCGGCATCGACTCCCAGGTGGATTTTGAAGATGAGGAAATCACCCCGGACACGCTCCGATCCACATTGATGGGTCAGGTGGAGGCCCTCTACCAGGAAAAACGCGAACAGTTGCGCGCGCTGCTCACCGAAGCGGGCGAAGGCCATCCGCCCGAGGAAGAGGAGGTGTCCGAGGTCTTCCAGGATTTCCAGCGCCATATCCTGCTCAGCATCCACGACAACCTGTGGAAGGACCACCTGCTCTCCATGGACCACCTCCGCGAAGGCATCGGGCTGGTGGGCTACGCCCAGAAAAAGCCCATCGACGAGTACAAGCGCGAGGGATTCGCCATGTTCTCCGACCTGATGCTCCGCATCGGCAAGGAGGCGGTGGCCACATTTTTCCGGGCGCACTTCGCCGCCGAGGCCCCGCCGCCCATCGAGGCCGAGCAAAAGGTGCAGGCCGAACTGGCCTACTCCAGCCACGAAGACGGGGACGGCGCATTGGGGGGTGAGGCGGAGGCCGGGGGACGCAAACAAAAGCTGGGCAAGGCACTGCCCAACTGGGGCAGGAAACGCGGCAAGGGCAAAAAGAAACGCCGCGCCCAGGGATAGCAGCCAGCAAGGATCGGCCGACCTGCCCCATCGGGCGGGAAAGCCGGCCTGATCGTTCCCGCGGCTAACTCAACTCAAAACCCTCGTATCCGTTCCGCACCACCTCCTCGCATTTGCGTTGGTAGGCGGGAAAGCCGATGTAAGGCATGAACACGCGCGGTTTGCCGGGAATGTTGGCGCCGACGTACCAGGAATTCGCGCGGGGAAAAAGCGTGTGGCCGGCCACCCAGTTGACGTGCTCCACCCAGGCATCCTCCGCCTCGGCGGTGGGTTCGATGCGGGCCTTGCCGCGGGTTCGCAGATGGGCCAGGCACTCGGCGATCCAGTCCACGTGCTGCTCGATGGAGGGCAACATGTTGGTCAGCACCGACGGGCTGCCCGGGCCGGTGATGGTGAACAAATTCGGGAACCCGGCCGCGGCCAGCCCGAGATACATGCGGGGGCCGCCGCGCCATTTTTCCTTCAGCGTTTGGCCTCCCACCCCGCGGATGTCGATCTTGTTCAATGCGCCGGTCATGGCGTCGAACCCCGTGGCGAGCACGATGGCGTCCAGCGCATGGAGTTCGTCCTTCACCCTCACGCCCTCCCCGGTGATCTCGTCGATGGCATCGGTGCTGACATCCACCAGGGTGACGTTGGAGCGGTTGAAGGTTTCGAAATATCCGCTGTCGATACAGAGGCGCTTGCAGCCGAACAGGGAATGGGGGGAGAGCAGTTCCGCCACCGCCGGGTCGCGGACGATTTGGCGGATCTTTTCGCGGATGAAGGCCGCCGCGGCGCCGTTGGCGTCTTCGTCCAGCAGCAGGTCCGAGAAGGACCCCAGAAAGGCCAGGCCGCCCCGCTCCCACCGGGCCTGGAATTCCCGCTCTCTTTCCGCCGCGTCCACCTCCAGGGCGGAATCCTCGTTGGGGGGATACAGGATGCCGTTGCGGCGCTGCTTGGCCTGTTGGCGCAGCATCGGGTAATGGGTCTTGAACTCCTCCCGCACCGCCGGGTCCAGCGGGGCGTTGCGCGCCGGCACGACATAATTCGGCGTGCGCTGGAATACATGGAGATGCGCGGCCTGATTGGCGATGATCGGGATGGACTGGATGGCCGAAGAGCCGGTGCCGATGATGCCCACCCGCTGTCCGGTGAAATCGACGCCCTCGTGGGGCCAGCCGCCGGTATGGTAACAGGGCCCCTTGAAGGTATCGAGACCCTTGAAATCCGGCGTGTTGATCGAGGACAGGCAGCCGGTGGCCATCACGCAAAAGGCCGCGGTCACCTGAAGGCCGTCTTCCGTTTCCACATTCCACCGGCCGGCGGCCTCGTCGAAGGTGGCGCTCCGCACCCGCGTATTGAAGCGGACGTCCCGGCGCAGGTCGAATCGGTCCGCCACATGATTGACGTATCGCAGAATCTCCGGCTGGGCGGAATATCGTTCGCTCCATTCCCATTCCTGTTGGAGCGCCTGGGAAAACTGATAGGAATATTCCATGCTCTCCACATCGCAACGCGCGCCGGGATACCGGTTCCAGTACCAAGTGCCGCCAACCCCGCCGCCGGCCTCCAACACGACCGCGGTGAAGCCCAGCCCCCGCAGGCGATGAAGCATGTAAAGCCCGGCAAACCCAGCCCCGACCACAACCACGTCGAAATCGCCATGGGTTCGGGCCACGGTGGTTTCCGCCGCAAGATCCTGTTCGGACATAATTCCTCACCCTTTGCGCTAAAAAGTCGCCATGAAACACCCTGTCAGGATTGCAGCTTACGGGTTTCGGGACGAAATGAGCAAGGATGGGGTTGTTGCCTCGATGTTCGCGGGCCCTGACCCTCCGAAAAATTTTCAGCGGCGTGTTTTGGTTGCGCACCGCTCCCAACATCAGGAGGGGTGCGAAATCGGTCAAAAAATAAAACCCTGTCCCCGACAAATAAAACCGGTTTTTGGTGGGGCGGGCCTCCCCCAACTGGCAGGGGGCCCATGCCGCCATGTTTTTTTCGTGATTTTTTCCATTTTGCGTCTTTGATCTTTCGGGATGCCGATGAAATCGGATTTGGTTTTTACCCTCTCCGGATTTCCTTTTTCCTTGTCACCATTCGTTCGATCGGTTAAATTGATCTGTTTTCTAGCATTCCCTAACAGGAGTGCCAGGATTTGACCGACCCCAAGACTTTAACCATTGAACCGTATTCACTTGGCCACGGTAGTTGAAGAATTATAGAGTTCGAGAATTATTGCAGTTCAAATATTATCTCGGTTCAAATTTCAAGTGGCCCATCAACAGGAGCGCACTTCGGCGCTCCACGGGAAAAGGCCGCCTCCCCGTTCCGCGGGATCCCCCCGCGGAACCCCAAGGATGGTTCCGGGCGGCCTGCGCCGAATCACAATGAGGCGTCGCGATTCCCAACCGCGCCCTCCCAGCAATTGGAGTAATAGCCATGGCAGTTGTATCGATGAAGCATTTCATCGAAGCCGGCGTGCATTTCGGTCATCAGACCCGCCGGTGGAACCCGAAAATGAAACCCTTTATCTTCGGCACCAAGCACGGCATCCACATCATAGACCTGCAAAAGAGCCTGCGCATGCTGAAGGCCTCCTTCGAATTCGTGCGCGATCTCTCCGCCCGCGGCGAAACGGTGTTGTTCGTAGGCACCAAACCCCAGGCCAGGGACATCATCCGTGAAGAGGCGGTGCGCTCCAACAGTTTTTACATCAACGAACGCTGGTTGGGTGGCCTGCTGACCAATTTCAACACCGTCAAGCAGTCCATTGGATTCATGAAAAAGCTGGAGGATGAGCGCGGCGAGGACGGTCTCTACGAGGGCATCATCAAAAAAGAGGCCATGCGCAAGGAGAAAAAGCGCCTCAAGCTGGAACGGGCGCTGGGGGGCATCAAGGAAATGCGCAAATTGCCGGGCGCGGTGTTCGTCATCGATTGCCGCAAGGAGCGGATCGCGGTGCTGGAGGCGCAAAAACTGGGCGTCCCGATCGTGGCGGTGGTGGACACCAACTGTGACCCCGACAACATCGACTACGTGATACCAGGCAACGACGACGCCATCCGGGCCATTCATTTGTTCACCTCCGTCATCGCCAATGCGGCTTTGGAAGGGCGGGCCATCTATGATGCCCAAGCCCGGAGCATTGAAGAGGAAAAGCCCAAACCGAAGCGAGCGCCACGGCCCGCCAAGGACGAAAAGGAAGCTCAGCCTGCCAAGGCCGAAAAAGAAGCTCCCCCTGCGGATTCCGCTCAAATCCAGGTTCCCCAAGCCGGGGCCACCGAGCAAACCCCAGAGGTAGCCGCCGAGAAAGCCGCCGAGAAAGGCACCGAGAAAGCCGCGGAGAAAGCCCCAGCCGAGGCCACCGAGGTAGCCACGGATAAACCCGCGGAGAAGGCCACGGAGAAAACCCCCGACACCCCCCAAGCCGAAGCCACCGAGCAAGCCCCAGAGGTAGCCGCGGAGAAGGCCACCGAGC
>JACZSY010000247.1 GCA_022573975.1 SAR324 cluster bacterium
GGCAACGGCGCGGCCACGGCGGCCAGTTCCGCGCCCAGGGATTTTACCAGGGCGGTCATCACCTCCCCGGCCGATTGATTGAGCACCACCGCCGCCACCTGGTCGTAGGAGGTGTCCTGCTTGTTGAGGATCACCAGATCCGCCCCTTGGTCCATGGCCCGCTTTGGGAATCCCGCCGCCGGGTAGACCACCAGGGAAGAGCCGATCACCAGGAACAGGTCGCAGGCGTCGGTTTCCTCGACGGAGCGTTCCATGCTTTCGGGGGTCAGCATCTGCCCGAAGGAAATGGTCGCCGGCTTCATCAACCCCCCGCATTTATCACATGGGGGGGCGTCTCCTTCCTCGCTCACCAGGGGTTGAAAAGCCGTCCGCTCAATCCTGTTCTCACACGAAAGGCAGCTCACGAACAGGGTGGAGCCATGCAATTCGATCATTTTTTGCGGAGACGACCCGGCAGCCTGATGCAGTCCGTCGATATTCTGGGTGATCACCGCCCCCACCTTGCCCATCCGTTCCAGGGTGACCACCGCCCGATGGGCGGCGTTGGGCCGGGACATCAGGATTTGCTGGTACATCCCCGTGCTGCGCAGCCAATAGCGGCGGCGCCCTTCCTCGCTGGCCAGGAAGCGGTCGATGTGAAAATCGTTGGGGTCGAATTTTTCCCAAACGCCTCCCGGTCCCCGGAAATCCGGGATGCCCGATTCGGTGCTGATACCGGCGCCGGTAAACACCACCATCCGGTTGGAGGCCTGGACCAGTTCGATCAGGCGTTCGATGGGATCGGTCATTTCGTTTCGGTTCCTGGCCGGCATGCGCGCGGCGTCCGGGTTCGGCCAAAAACCACGCCTCGCATCCAGCTTTATTGGAAAATGGGGTAAAGGCTACCATAGAATGGTTTGCAGTATGGCAACAATATTTCGAGGAGCCGCGGTGAGCGAAAAGGCCGCGCCGGGAACGGTGGCCGTATTGGCGCCCTCCGCACCCCATGGGAGGAAAGGAGCCCGGAAACGAGCCGGAGCATGGATGCGAAAACCCGCCGGCAAAAACCCCGCCGCCATTTATCCCTCTCGTGACGATGGGGATAAGGGTGAATGGGAACGATGCCGGCCAAGGCTTTGCGGAAAAGGCGAATTGGGGTAATTTCAGACCTTGGGGAGCATTTTTTTTTAAATTCAGGTAAAATTTTTAACCGTGCGGCGCCCAAATGATGGAAGCCCCGTTTTTCCGTTTCTTGCAACCCTGTTCATTGGGAAATAAAAAAGCCATGATCCGCACCAAGAAAATCCTTTCCTTCTTGTTGTTAATCCTGTTTTTCGGTGCCTGCGCGCCCATCATGGCGGACACCCATTCCCGGCTGGATGGGGATCATGTGGCCAATATCACCCGCATGTTCCTGCGGCACCATTTCAGCCGGCAGACCTTTGACGACGCCCACTCCGCCGAAATGCTGCGGCGGTATCTGAAAAGATTCGATCCCGGCCATTATTATTTTCTGAAGAGCGATATCGACGAGTTCAACAAATTCAGCCATCTGCTGGACAACCGGATCCGGCGCGGCAACATCGATATCGCCTTCACGGTGTTTGACCGCTTCCTGATGCGTTTCCGGCGGCGGGTGGAAAAAGTGGAACCGGTGCTGCGAAAATCCTTCGACATGAACCGCGACGAGACGTTTTTGCTGGCCCGCGACAAGGCCCCCTACCCGGTGAGCCGCGAGGCGGCGGACCGCCAGTTCCGCAAACGCCTCAAGCGGGAGTTTTTGGAATTGACCCTTGGCGGCGATGACAACCGGAAGGCTGGGGAAGCCCTTCGCCGCCGGTACCGTTCGCTCAAATTCCGCTGGGAAAATTTTTTCCGCTTGGACGTGGTGACGGCCTTCCTCAACGCCTTCACCAATTCCTACGACCCCCATTCCTCCTACATGTCCCCGGACGATTACGAGAATTTCAATATTTCCATGCGGCTTTCCCTGGAAGGCATCGGGGCCACCCTGCGCTGGGAGGATGGCATCACCATCATCACCAAGATCATCCCGGGAGGCGCCGCATCGCGGGAAGGCACCTTGAAGCCCGAAGACAAGATCGTCGCCGTGGCACAGGGAACGAACGGCCCCTGGGCCGACGTCACCAACCGCCGGCTGATCGATGTGGTCAAGCTGATCCGGGGCCATCGCGGCTCCACCGTGCGGCTCAGTTTCCTGCGCAGGGAAAAGGGATTGACCGAACGGCGCCTGAAGGTGTCCATCGTCCGGGACAAGATCATCTTGAAGGAAGGCGAGGCCAAGGGGCGGGTGGAGGAACGGCGGTTGACCGGCGTGAAGCGCCCCTTTCGCATCGGCGTGATCACCCTGCCGTCTTTTTACGTGGACTTTTCCAGCCGCGCACTCGATCCCGGGGAGCAAAAGCGCTCATCGAGGGATGTGGAGATCATCCTGCGGCGCTTCGTCGAGCAAAAGGTGGACGGGGTGATCCTGGATTTGCGCAACAATGGCGGCGGGGGGTTGGACGAGGCGGTTTCCATGGCCGGCCTGGTGTTGCACAGGGGGCCGGTGGTGATGGTCAAGGATCTTTGGAACCCGATCCAGATGCTGAACAATCCCCATTCCCGGCCCGTGTACCGGGGCCCCTTGGTGGTGTTGATCAACCGCTACAGCGCCTCGGCCTCCGAAATCGTCGCCGGCGCCCTGCAGGATTATGGGAGGGCCATCGTGGTGGGCGACCGCGCCACCTTCGGAAAGGGGACTGTGCAGAAAATATTTCCCCTCCCCAACGAGATGGGAGCGCTGAAGACCACCGTGGCCAAGTTCTACCGCCCTGGCAGCAGCTCCACCCAACACCGGGGGGTCGAGGCCGATATCGTGCTGCCTTCCCTCAACAACCATCTGGAAATCGGCGAATCCTCCCTGGACAACGCATTGCCCTGGGATACCGTCCGGCGCTCAAATTTCCGCCCCTGGGCCTCCTTGGAGGCGGTGCTGCCCATCTTGCGGGAAAGTTCGGCCTTGCGCGTCAAAAACAACGCTTATTTCAATCAGGTCAAAAAAGACGTGGCCAACTATCTGCGCCGCAAGAACAGGAAGGCGGTAACCCTGAGGAGAATCATCGATGAAGACCGGGAAGCCAAGCGGGAGGCCAAATTGCGGGAGGCCAGAAAGGCAAGTTCCAGTGGCGGAGAGACCGGCGAGGATATCCCGCTGGAAGAAACCCTTCGCATTACGATGGACTTTATCCGCCTGATGCAATCGGAATCCGCTCGATCCATCGCCACAGACGGCAATTGACGCCCGGAAATCGATCCCAATTCCGGGCCGGGCCACCGGCCAGGCATGAGGGGGAGGGAACCGCCAGGATTTTCCCCTTTTTTTTCGATGAATTTCCGCTCTGGCCCCCGCCGTCCCCCCCGTGTCCGCCGCAGTCCTGTCACCGCCGCAGTCCTGTCACCGCCGCAGTCCTGTCACCACCGCAGTCCTGTCACCACCGCAGTCCTGTCACCACCGCTGTCCGGTACCCGCCAGGGGGCGGGCCATTCCTCCATACCCGCCAGACACCGGCGCGGGAAAGCGGCACGGGAACCTCATGGCGCGCCATCGGGCAGGGGCTGGCGGGTTGCCTGGCCTCCACACCATGGATTGGCGGGGGGCTGGGAACCGCCGAAACGATATTTGGGGACGGGAGGAGAAATGATCCCGCCATCAACGCCCACCTCCTTTGAGCTCGCTTTCTCAGGGACAATGTTTTCGGGACAATTGATCCACTTGGAAGCGTTCGTTGATGACGTTCTCAAGGATTCCTGTTTCAGGTTTCGTACCATCCGGAATGTTTTTTTAAGCGGTTGTAATAACTGATTAATATTTCGGCGTGGCCCTTCCCGCCCCACCGACAATGCCTAATATTTAGGCAACGGAGCCTATTTTCGCCTGATTTTTAGGCATGGACGGCCCGGGGCGGAATACATCTGGCCTCTGCCGCTCAACCGTCGGTCTGGAACGATACGGAAAGGGGGAGGAAAACCGGCGGGAACGATTTCAGGCCGGCCGCGGCGGGCATTTCCCGCGCGGATGGAAACCTTCCATCGGCTCCCGGGAGGCAGGTTGCCCTAAAATCGAAGGGCCAGGCGAAGGCCTTTTTCCTTGGGGGTGATGTAGGGCATGATGTGCAGGGATCCCACATAGCCCCGGCCGCGGCCTTCGACCATCAGGTCGTTGATTTTATTCCGGGACTGTATCCAGCGCCAGGCGGCAAACCCGAAGACACCGCCGGCGCCGCCGACGGTCAATTGATCGGTGGTTTCGTTGGTATCGAAATCCATCAGAAAAAACACCATCGCCCCCCCCGCCGCCAATCCCACGGTGAACCAGAAATCCCGGCTTCCCTCCTGGCTTTTCAGGGTTGTCAGCCACTCCTGGCGCTTGGTATCCCGGATGATCACCGGAGCGAGCACCAGGGGACGGATGCGGTTGGCCAACCGGATGCCGGTATCCAGTTCCCGGCGGGTGGTTTCCACCAGCTTGATCTGCCGCACATTGTCCAGGTAGGTTTGCACGAAAAATCCCACCTGGGGATCCTCGGTTTTGTGGATGATGATCGCTTCGGAAGAGTTTTGATTGACGTTCAGCACCCGGACGATGGCGACGTTCTTGCGCTGGGTGTCCACCTTTTTACCCTTCAGATCCGTGATGGGCACCTCCTCCTTGTAGATCACCAGGTTGTCGCGAATCTTGATGCCGTGTTGCTTGCCCAGGCTGATCACGATGCCGCGGATGGAAGTGCTCAGGATGCGCCCCCGCAGCAGGAAGTTGCGCTTGATGTCGTTGGCCAGGGTGAACAGGGTCTCTTCCTCGTCCCTGAATTTTTTGAGTTCTTCCTGGAAATCGGCCTGGTTGTTGGAAATATTGATAATCCTCACAGCCAGGGTTTTCAGGTCGGGGTCTTTCTCGTCCACCTCAATGGAGGCCACCAGCACGAAATCGGCGCCCTGCCGTATTCCGATATTCACCCCGCAGTTGAGGACATTGCAGGGCAGCAGGTCTTTTTGCTCATCCGTTCCGGTTTTGTACAATTTTTCGATTTCCTGCGAACCCACCAAATCGAAGTTTCCGGTATTGGCCAGGTTTCTGTAAAGAATTTTGCTCATGCTCAACGCGCCGCCCTCGGAGATCCTCATGCCGGGCTCGAAACCCAGCACCAGCAGCTTGATGCGGCCGTCGTTCCTGAAGAGAATTTGTTCGCCGGCGAACAAGGTGCCCCCCAGCAGGGAGGAGGTCTGGCCGCCGGTGACGATTTGGGTCTGCGCCCGCGCCGCGCCGGGATTGACCGCCAGCAGGGCCAATGCGAGAATCAGGGCCGAAGCGGGAATCCGGGCCAAAGCGGGAATCCGGGCCAAAGGCCATGCCAACGCTTTTGCGGAAATGGCGCGCGGGACGCTGAAAAAAGCCCCGCTCCAGGGTTGTCCCCCGCGATTACCGAAAGGGCGCCTGGAAAAGAATACTCGAAAATGAGAAATCATGGCTGAAAGGCAGTTTGAACGCGTTGTGAGCATTGGTTTAGATCCAAGGGTTGTCGCCAGCAAAAATCGTGTGGCATCTCCCTTGGGGAAAGCAAAAAAGACGCCAGAATGGGCGATTGCCAAGCCAAATCCTCTTCATCGCAGCTGCAAAACCATCGAACCTCCAATACACCGCGATCCACACCGCGATCCACACCGCGAACCGAAGCGAAAATCCGCGCCATCAGGTGAAACCCATGGCCCCTGTTGAAATTCCCCGGGAATTGCTGGAGCAATGCTTTGCCCACGGGGTGAACACCTATCCCGAGGAAGGATGCGGCGTGTTGAGCGGCCCCTTGCATCAACCGCCGTTGCTGGACGGGTTTCACCTCGTCGAAAACATCATCAACCGCATGCACCAGGAGGACCCGGAGCGCTATCCCCGCACCGCCGGGCGGGGATATTTCATGGACCCCGCGGAAATGATGCGGCTGGAGAAACAGTTTGCCAACCAGGGCCGGATGCTCAAGGCGATCTTTCATTCCCACGTGGACGTGGGCGCTTATTTTTCCCAGGAGGATATGGACCGGGCGCTTTGGGCGGGCCAGCCCATCCTGCCGGGCGTGGCCTACCTGGTCTGCGGCATCAAAAACCGCCAGCCCGACGGCGCCATGCTGGCCTGGTTCGATGAGCGAAGCGGCGGGTTCAAAACCGGGCCGGTGGATGGCGCCCCCGGCGGTTAGGCGGTATCCCCGGCCAGTGGGCGGTATCCCCGGCCCGTAGGCGGTATCCCCGGCCCGTAGGCTGTGGCCCAGAGCAATCGCCAGGCCGGCCAATGAGGCAATGCGAAGTGAAGCCTCACCCCTTTCCATCCCTTCGGCAAGCTCGGCACAGGCTCGATGGAGAAATGAAAAGCGTAATAATTACAACGATTCAGTGAAACGAGTCACCCCTTTCTCCAGAGGCGGTTTGCAAACGCCGTGGAGCAGGCGCGGGGGGGATGAGGCTTCCCCGAAACACCCGCTCCCAAAATTACACTGTTCAAAAAATTAAATGCCTATTCCCTCAACTCCGCTAAAAAGGGCGTATTGGAAAATATTTCAATGGTTAACCGGTCAAAAGTCCTTTATCTCGATGAATGCGGATATGGACGGCCAAACCATCGATTTCCGGAAGCG
>JACZSY010000025.1 GCA_022573975.1 SAR324 cluster bacterium
AAGCGCAAGGGATCCTGCCAGGAATACTGAAGAGCGCCCGCCGAAACACCCCACTTACCGAATGGGAACGTACCTGGAACCGCTATCTAAGCACCCTGCGCTCACCGGTGGAGCGGGTCTTCGGAACCCTTAAGCGCAGCTACGGATTTCGCAGAGGCCGCTACACCGGACTGGAACGAACCCGGAATCAGGCATTGCTCCTGTGCATGGCCTTCAACCTGCGTAAAATGATCAAACTTCTACCCGCTTCATAGGGATGGGTGCGTCCAAAATCCGTATTCCTCCCCAACCGGGGCGCAAAATGAAGGGAAAAACCGAGTCCGCGGCCCCCATCTCCCCCAAACCCGATCTCTCCGCACCTTAACCATCAACCAACCCGGTTACGCAGAGGTCTCGATTTATCAATGACCAGAAGGGTCGTTCCCTCCTGGTCACGCTCTCTTATCCACTTACGCGCACGGGACACCGTGTAGTCGCCATGCCAGGCCGTTGGGAGTGTCCGCGTGACCGGTTCGGTAAACATGGCCGCCACTACCTGGGCAAGGCTCTCTTGCCGCCTGTCAGGAGGTGAGAGCGAATGCCATTCCGTGACGATCAGGCGATCTGTTTCGAATGAGCAGGACTTGCAGATCATTGGGTCAGTCCGAAGGTATTGGAAAATCGATCAGGCGGGCTTGATGAAGTGGTAGGGCCGGTATGGGTCTGGCCACCGATGGGGTCAGGGATGGCCCCAGGATGGATCAGGGGCAGGCTGTCGAAGTCCTGACGCCGAAGATCAGTCGTGGGCGTGATCCGGGCCGGGTACGTACCAATGGTGCATGGGTCGGTAGAACGTAAAGGCTTCTCTAACCCTGCTACTTCCCCCCGAATATCTTCTCATTCATCCGGGCCACCACGCCAGCGGTGTGCTGGGGGCTAAGGTGGGCGTAGCGGCGTACCATGTCCAACTGTTTGTGACCCAGGACGGCGGCAATTTCTGGAAGGGTGGCCCCGTTCATCGCCAAGTAGGATGCCGTGCAATGGCGTAGGTCGTGCCACCGAAAGTCTTCGATTTCGGCCTTCTTCATTGCCTTGACGAAGGGGGCGCGAAGGTCAATTTGTTTCCGACCACCCTGCCCAGGGAACACCCAGGGAAAAACCGTCGGATGGTTGGTACGCAGTTCCTTGATGGTGTTTAGGGCGTGGCCTGTCAGGGGGACGGATCGGCGTTCGTCGTTCTTGGTTTCGTGCAGGATGATCACCCCACGATTCAAATCCACATCCTTCCATTGGAGGGACATGATTTCTCCTTGGCGGGCACCTGTCGCCAATGAAAGAACCACCGCCGCGTAGAGCAACGGTTGGCTGCTTTCCAGGCAGGATTTCAGGAAGCGTTCGCGTTCATCATCTTCCAGGTAACGCACCCGGCCACGGGATTCTTTGGACTTGCTGATCCTCGACATCGGATTGAATTCCATCCACTGCCATTCCCGCACGGCCACGGTGAAAGCATGGCTGATGGCCGCCATGTAGCGATTGACGGTGGCCGGACTGCGGGGTGTGAATCCCTTGCGCTTGGCACGTGACCAATCGGTTGGTTCCCGCAACAGGGCATCGCGGGCTTCCGACAATACTGCCGGGGTCACATCGGCCAGCATCAAGTGGCCAATTCGGGACTTCCACCATTCCAGTTGACGTTTGGGGGCGACGGTGTCTTTTTTGGCGGGCAGGACATCGGCAAGGTACTTGACGACCAATTCGGCGACAGTCCGCTTTTGGGCTTCAATGGATGTGAAGTACCGGCCTTCCCGGATTTGGGTTTCCGTTTTCGATGCCCATATCCGGGCGTCGGTCAGGCGGGAAAAGGTTGCTGATGTGGCAGGATGGCCCTTCAGGCGCACTTTAACCTGATGGGTTACCTGACCGTCTTGGGCCTTGCGTGGAGTGATGGTAGCCATGAAATGCCCTCCTGGGACGTGGTGGGTTTCATAGCGATTGTCCCATAGGTGTCCCAAAATAGCAAATTGGCCAACGACGAAAACCGTAAGCCCTTGATATCGCGAGTACTCCCGGCAGGTCTCGAACCCGCAACTGCGGAACCGCAATCCACTGTTATATCCAGTTTAACTACGGGAGCATTGCTGGAGGCCATCCGCCCAATCGAGGAGGGATGAGCGCCATAAAAATTACATTTAGCACAGCGTGCGGGACTTTTGAAAGATATAACGGGTTTGGGACGACGACGGACGATGGTTTTTGCCGCCTTGAGGGCCCGGCGGCAGGGCGCCCTGTACGGCTTTCTCCGAAGTTTGTCTTCCTAAAGGAAAAATGAAATTATTTTACGGATGACTTGGCCCGTGCCCCGGAATATGGTCTCCTTTTTTACTTTCAAGAAACCGGTGCGGGCGATGAAAGGCTCGCGATAAAGGAAAATCGGGTTGAATGACAGGCCGCGATGAACGTATAATGGGCTGAAAGACTTCCGTTAAAGCGTCAGCAAAGCGCATGCGGCCCGAAAATTTGGAAAGGGCCACCCCTGAAGGCCGACGGTAACTGTTCTTACAGCGGATTTCCGCCCTCCTCTACAAAATTAACGCTCCGGTTCAAACTTCCCAAACCGGTTGATAAAACCCAAGCACAAGCAAGGACCAAGGACATGCCAAGACACCCAATGTGGACCCTGCTGTTGATGGCGCTGGTGGCCGCGGGCTTATCCCTCCCATTCAATGGCGCGCCTTTGGCGAAGGAATCGCCGGCTCGAGGCCAGGGCCTTTCCGACGACACCGTGGTGGCCACCATAGACGGCAAGGACATCACTATCGGAGATTTGGCCGACCGCAAGATTTACGAGCTGCGCAAAGACCTTCACCAAGCCTTGTTGGGGAAACTGACCGAGCGTTCCATCGCGTTGCTGTCCAAACGCGGCGAGGGCTTTGGGGACAATTTTGAGCGGGAAATCCCCGAGGCTGAATTGCGTTTGTTTTACGAGCGCAACCAGCTTCGGAGCAGGGGCTCCTTCCAGTCCATGGCGCCCCGCATCCGTTCCTATCTCAAAAAACAATACCGGCAGCGGAAAATTTCGGAGGCCTTCCGCCGCGCCAAACTGTCGGGTCTGGTCAAGGTCTACCTGTCCCTCCCGAAGGAATTCCTGGTGAGCCTTTCCATTGGGGATTCCTACGTCAGTGGAAATCCGAAAGCCCGGGTGATGTTCATGGAATTCACCGATTATCAATGACCTTTCTGCGCCAGAATTCAGCCCGTGGTGGCCGAACTGAAGAAAAAATACAGGGGCCGGGTCAGCTTCTCGCTCCGCCATTTTCCCTTGGATTTTCACAAGGAAGCCGACGAGTCGGCCATCGCCATCGAATGCGTCCGGGACCAGGGGCCGATCGAGGCTTTCCATCGATTCCTGTTCCAAAACCAACGGGCCCAAAAGGTGCCTGACCTGAAACGCTACGCCAGGCAAGCCCGATTGCCCGACCCGGCGAGGTTCGACCGCTGCCTGGATGCCCGGAGATATCAAAAACGGGTGGAGCGGGATATGCAGGCCGGAAACGCCATTGGAGTCACCGGCACCCCGGCGGTATTGATCGGACGGGTGGATCATAAAAAGGACAAGATCACCGGGGTGCTGCTGATCGGCGCGAGAGGGCGGTCCTCATACGAGGAGGCCCTGGAAAGATTCCTGAAGGAAAAAGGGAAATGATCCGATTCCGGCGCCGTGCGCGCGGCAGGCTGGTGAGCGGCTGGATCGCGGGCGGCATCGTGCTGCTGGCCGCCCTTGTTTTCATCCCGGCCGGTCTGGGCGCGCCCGGCGGGGACTCCGCCTTCACCCAATCCCTGGGCAAGGTGTTCGGGAGCGGCGGATTGACCCGGGCGCTTGACGCTTTGGCTATTCGCGCCCTCCTCGCACCAGCGGACGCAAAGGCCGGCGGGGAGGTGGAATTGCTGTTGCAGATCACGGTGGACCAGGGGAGTTACATCTATTCGGTCGAAGACCAGGGGCCTTTCAGCCCCCGCCCAACACACCTGGAACTTCAGATTGACGGACTTTTGTCTCCGAAAGGCCCGTTGCGGGAATCCCCGCCCAAAACGGTATATGACGCTCCTTTCAACCGCCAGTTGCGGGTACACAAGCGCCTTTTCACCCTTTCGCAAAAGTTCCGGGTGGCCCCTGGCGTCCGCCCCGGCCTGCACCGGGTGTCCGGGGCGTTGAAGTTTCACATCTGCGACGGCAATGTGTGCTCCACCCTGAAGGGAAAGGCCTTCCAGGCCGAGTTGAAGGTGGTGGCCGCGAGCAAGCTCCCGTAAACCCTATCCCTCCCGTTTTTCTTCCAGCCGTTCCAGTGCCTCCAGGGTGTCCGGCCAGTCGTCGCGCAGCAGCCGGGAAAGCGCCCTGCCGGCCAGGATCTTCCCTCCGGTCTGGCATTTGGGGCGATAGTTGAACCCGTTATCCCCCGGCCTCCGCCGGCGCAGGCTCCACCGGCCGCAAGAGGAAGGGATGGGCGATGCGGATGCGTTCCAGTTCCTGCCCCAGGATACGCCGCTCCAGGTGTTCCGGATAGACGGCCAAGCCGGGCAGTTCGGGCATGGCGAGACGCTGTTTGAAGGCTCCATTGGTATCGGGAGTTTCGCATAAATCATTATCTGAAGCATTGAGGGCAATCAAAGCGAGGAGGAAATATATTCCTTGGAGAAACCCGCAGGTTCAATCCAACCCCCGTTTGACATCCCCGGGCGGTCGGTGGCATTTCTGGCAATGGAAATCAATGACGCCCCCCTTCTGGGTCTCCGCTTCCCCGGTGTTCCAAAAAAGGGGGCCGATCCGCGACCCGGTTCCGCTCCAGCAACCGTCCCACCCGTATGACAAAGGCTTTTCGTCATGGAAAACAACCCCTTCGACCTGACCGGCAAGAACGCCATCGTCACCGGCGCCTCCAAGGGCATCGGGCGCTCCATCGCCGAGCACCTGGCCCGCTTCGGTGCGCGGGTGGTGATTTCCAGCCGCAAGCTGGACGCCTGCGAGGAAGTGGCCGGGTCGATCCGGGAGCAGGGCGGCGAGGCGGTGGCCATTTCCTGCAACGTCAGCCGCAAGGAGGAAGTGGAGAAGCTGGTGCCCCAGGCGCGCGAAGCCTTCGGCCCGATCGACATCATGGTCTGCAACGCGGCGGTCAATCCCTATTACGGCCCGCTGCCCGAGATCACCGATGAGGCCTACCACAAGATCATGGACTCCAACGTGCTCAGCGCCCTGTGGTTCGCGCGGCTGGTCAAGGACGGCATGGCCGCCCGCGGGGGAGGCGCGTTCATCGTGGTGTCCAGCATTGGATCGCTGAAAGGCAGCGCCGTGCTGGGCGCTTACGGCATTTCCAAGGCGGCGGACAACCAATTGGTGCGCTCCCTGGCCGTGGAATGGGGGCGGCACAACATCCGGGTCAACGCATTGCTGCCCGGGCTGGTGAAGACCGACATGGCCCGCGTGTTGTGGGAAAGCCCGGAAGCACAGCAGCGCATCAAGGAACGCTTCCCCATTCCCCGCGCCGGCGACCCGGACGATCTGGGCCCCGCCGCGGTGTTCCTGGCCTCGCGCGCCGGGGCCTGGATGACCGGACAGACCCTGGTGATCGATGGCGGCAGTACCATCATGGGAGGTTGAAACGCCCCACCCTCCCCGGCTGTTGACCAAGCATCCCCCGGGGAGGCTGTTCCCGGGTCTCTTTTTTTTTCGGAGTGGCAGGTGAAGATGAGGCATTCCCACCAACCCCGTACACGCTTGAGCGCCTCATGAAAATTCATGTGATCGGCGGCGGACCTGGCGGCCTTTATTTCGCCCTGCTGACAAAGAAGGCCGATCCTTCACACGACATCACCGTTTTCGAGCGCAACCGTCCCGATGACACCTTCGGGTTCGGAGTGGTTTTTTCCGACGAAACCCTGGACGGTTTCATGGATCGCGACCCGGAATCCTACCTGGAATTCACCAAAACCTTCGCCTATTGGCAGTCCATCGAGGTGCGTTACCGCGATCAGGCCATTCGGGCGGGCGGCCATGGTTTTTGCGGCATGTGGCGGGTGGCGCTGTTGAACATCCTGCAACGCCGCTGTAAATCGCTGGGGGTGACCCTGCGCTTCGAAGCGGAGATCGGCGATCCCGAGGCGCTGCGCCAGGAATGCGACCTGCTGGTGGGGGCCGACGGCGTCAATTCACTGGTGCGGGAGCGCTTCAAGGAGCATTTCAAGCCGGCCATCGATTACCGCAAAACCAAGTTCGTCTGGCTGGGAACCACCAAGACCTTCGGCCCGTTCACCTTCATCTTCAAGGACAACGAGCACGGCTGGTTCTACGTGCACGCCTACCAGTACGCCAAGGACGCCACCACCTGGATCGTGGAAACCCATGAAGACACCTGGCGCAAGGCGGGGCTGGACCGGGCCAGCGAGGAAGAAACGGTGGCCTACTGCGAAAAACTGTTCGCCGGGGAATTGGAGGGGCACCGCCTGATCTCCAACAATTCCATCTGGCGCAACTTCCCGATGGTGTTCAACGAGCGCTGGCATCATGAAAACGTGGTGCTGATGGGCGACGCGGTGCACACCGCCCAGTTTTCCATCGGCTCGGGAACCAAGATCGCCATGGAGGACGCCATCGCGCTCTGCGATGCCCTCACCCACGGCGATGCCCTCACCGGCCGCGACGCCCCTGCTCACAATGGCGACGATGTGGGCCGGGCGCTGGCAGCCTACCAGGAGAGCAGAAAAGACGAGGTGGCCCGCCTGCAACGCACCGCCTACACCTCCCTGCAATGGTACGAGAACGCCGGGCGGCTCAAGGATTTCGAACCGCCCCAATATGTTTTCAATTTCCTCAGCCGCACCAAGGGCATGACCTACGAGAATCTGGGCCTGCGCGATGCGGAGTACATCGATCGCACCACGCGCTGGTTCGCGGAAAAGACGGCGCGGGAGGGGGGATTCGAAATTTCCAGGGACCCGCCGCCGCCGCCCATGTTCCTGCCCTTCCGGCTGCGGGGGATGGAGTTGGCCAACCGGGTGGTGGTCTCCCCCATGTGCCAGTATTCCGCCACGGACGGCCTGCCGGATGAGTGGCATTTCGTGCACCTGGGCGCCATGGCCGTGGGCGGGGCCGGGCTGGTGTTCACCGAGATGACCGATGTGTCGCCGGAGGCGCGTATTTCCCCGAGGTGCACCGGCCTTTACAACGACGAGCAGACGGCCGCCTGGCGCCGCATCGTCTCGTTCGCGCATGGCCATTCCCAGGCCAAAATCTGCATGCAACTGGGCCACGCGGGCCGCAAAGGCTCGACCCGGGTGCCCTGGGAGGGCGAACACGAGCCGCTGGACTCGGGAGGGTGGGCGCTGCTCTCCCCTTCGCCCATTGCATTTCTGCCCCACGGGCAAGTGCCCCGCGAGATGACCCGGGAGGAGATGGACACTGTGCGCGATCAATTCGTGAACGCCGCGCGGCGGGCCGGGGAAGCGGGGTTCGACATGGTCGAGCTGCACATGGCCCACGGCTACCTCTTCTCCTGCTTCATCTCGCCCCTCACCAATCTCCGGCGGGATGACTACGGAGGATCCCTGGAAAACCGGATGCGCTTTCCGCTGGAGGTGGTGCGGGCCGTGCGGGAGGCGTGGCCGGAACAAAAACCGCTGTCGGTGCGTATTTCCGCCACCGATTGGGTCGACGAAGGCGGGCTCACCGGCGGCGACGCGGTGGAGGTGGCGCGAGGCTTGGCGGGGGCAGGCTGCGACATCGTGAACGTGTCGTCGGGACAGACCACCACCAGCGCCGAGCCGGTCTACGGGCGCATGTTCCAGACCCGCTTCAGCGAGCAAATCCGGCTCGAAGCGGGCGTTCCCACCATTGCCGTGGGCAGCATCACCACACCGGACCAGGTGAACACCATCATCCTGGCGGGCAGGGCCGACCTGTGCGCCCTGGCCCGGCCCCACCTCACCGACCCGCACTTCACCCTCCGCGCCGCGGCCCATTATGGGTACGAGCGGCAGGCCTGGCCCCAGCAGTATCTGGCCGCGGAGGCCCAGAGTCTGCGGCTGGCCGTGCAGGAGCGCGAACGCGAACTGGAGCTGCGCCAAGCGGCACGGCCTTCGGTGCATGGCGGACAGGACGCCGCCGAAGGGGAGAAGCAAAGCGAACCCCATCCCCGGGACCAATAAAGAATTGCGGAGAAATTGACCGCTCCCCCATTGATCGATCCAGTTTTTATGCTGGTTTTCAAAGGGTTGCAACCGCACCGCTTCACCCGGCCGTTACCCGTGTCAGCAAATCCTCCCACTGGGACATCACCGATTCCAGACCGAAGCGGTCCGTGATTTTTCGTGCGGTCTCCCCCATGCGCCCGGGGCGATCCGGATCGGAGATCATCGAGTCGAGGGCCTCGGCCAGCGCATCGACGTCCTCCGGCGGCACCAATAACCCGTCTTCCTGGTGACGGATTATCTCCCCCGGGCCGAAAGGACAATCGAAAGCCACTGCCGGCAGGCCGCAGGCCATGGCTTCGCACAAAACGTTGGCAAATCCTTCAAAACGGGACGGGAGGGGGCCATCACTCCCAGCCCCACCCGTTGGACCTCGGGGGCGAGGGCATAGGCGGGATCGGCGTCGTCCAGGGTGATCAGGGTGACCGGCCAGCCTTTGCCGGCCCAGTAGTTGGCCATCCAGTAGTTGGCCATCCAGTAGTTGGCCATCCAGTAGTTGGCCATGGTGACCATCACCCGCTCGGCCCCGCCGAAACCCAGGCTGGAAATGACGAAGGTTATCCGCATCGGCTTTTTAAGTGGCTTGAAATTTAATTTCCCAGACGATTCAGGTTCCCTGGTAGGCTTCCTGCCAAGCCTGAAACATCAACACGTCCCACAATGGATATTCCCAGTTGGCAAGCCCCGCTTGATGTTGCTCCCATTTTTTCCGGATCGGCGCGGGATGCAAAAAACCTTCCCGCCTCAAGCGGCTTTCATCCAGCAGGGATTCTCCCCACTCCCGCAGGGGACCCCGCAACCACTGGCCGATGGGCACGCCGAATCCCATCTTGGGGCGCTCGGTCAACTCCGGGGGCACGTAGCGGGACAACACCTGCCGCAGCAGCCATTTCCCCTGCCCATTCCGGAATTTCATGGCCAGCGGCACCCGCCAGGCAAATTCCACCACCCGCGTGTCCAGCAGGGGAATCCGCGATTCCAGCGACACGCTCATGCTGGCCCGGTCCACTTTCACCAGAATATCGTCCGGCAGGTACGAAACGGTATCCAACAACATGGAGCGATGCATGAAATCGGGAATGGCGGCGGCGATTTTACCGATGGGGAACCCCGAGCCGTTGGAGAGCACGGAGTCCGGCTCGCTGGCGCCCAACACCAAATCGGCGGGGCGGGTCCAGTGGGAAACCAGCAGGCGGTAAAAGTCGCTGGAATTGGATGCGCCCAACATTTCGGCCAGTTTCTTCACCTTTTCCGCCGGGCGGGAGATGTTCCGCAAGCGGGGAATGACCCGTCCCGACACCCCGAAGGCCATTTTCCAGACCGGGGCCGGCATGGCCGCCAGCATGGCGGCGGAAAGCCGGGCCAGCGGCCGCGGCACCCACCCCAGGCTTTTCCACAGCCGCGCCCCCAGCAGGTAGCGGGAATAGCCTCCGAACAACTCATCGCCACCGTCTCCGGAAAGGCTGACCGTGACATGCCCCCGGGCCATTTGGGAGACCAGCAAGGTGGGTATCTGGGACGAATCGGCGAAAGGCTCATCGTAGAGTGCCGCCAGGCGGGGAATCACTTCGCGCGCCTGCTCCGGTGTCACGTACAGTTCTGTGTGATCGGTGCCCAGGTGCGCCGCCACGGCCTTGGCGTGAACCGCCTCGTTGTAGCCCTCCTCATGGAAGCCGATGGTGAAGGTGCGAACGGGCCGGCTGCTCTGGGCCTGCATCAGCGCCACCACCGTCGAGGAGTCGATCCCTCCGGAAAGGAAGGCGCCCAGGGGCACATCGGACACCATGCGCAGGCCCACGGCATCGGAGAGCAGGACGTCCAGTTGCTCCACTGCCTCCGCATCCGAACCCTTCCATGGGCCGGCCAATCCGGCTTCGGCGGCCTGCCCCGCATCCCAATAAGCCTGTGGTTGCAATTGGGCGCCCGGAGCGGCGGACGCCGCCAGGGTGGCCTTGGTTCCGGGGGGCAGTTTTTGCAGGCCCTCGAAGATGGAGCGGGGTGACGGGATGTAGTTATGCCGGAAGAACTGGGCCAGGGCGCCGCGGTCGATCCGCCGCCGGCAGGCCGGATGGGTCATCAGGGATTTGAGTTCCGATCCAAACAGGAAAACCTGGCCCATCCAGCCATGATAGAGGGGTTTTTCGCCCAGCGGGTCCCTGGCCAGATGCAGCGTGGCCTCCTGGCGATCCCAGAGGGCGAAGGCGAACATGCCGTTGAGCCGGGGCAGGGCCGCGTCGAATCCCCATTGGCTGAAGGCCGCCATCAACACCTCGGTATCGGAATGGCCCCGGAAGCCATGGCCCAGTTGCTCCAATTCCTGGCGCAGGCCGGGGAAGTTGTATATTTCCCCGTTGTAGGTGATCACATAACGCCCACATTCGGATTCCATGGGCTGATGGCCATGGCTGGAAACGTCGATGATGGACAACCGGCGATGGCCGAATGCGACCCCGAATCGCGGATCGCACCAGACCCCGCTGTCGTCCGGCCCCCGATGGCGCACGGCATCGGCCATTTTTCCGGCCAAATCGCTCAGCGCCTCCGCCGACTGGCCCCTGGAAAAATCGATGAATCCGCTAATCCCGCACATAGGCGCTCACTTCCCGGTATAAATCCTCGTAACGGGCCACGACCTGTCCGATTTCAAAATTGGCCTCCACCCTCGCCCGGGCGGCCTGGCCCAACCGCTCCCGCTCCGGCGCATCCATGGAGAGAATTTCCCCCCAGGCGGCGGCCAAGGCGTCCGGGTTGTCCGGCGGCACGACCCGCCCGGTATCCCCGACGATCATGGCGGCATCGCCTACATCGGTCACCACGCAGGGCACGCCGCAGGCCATGGCTTCGGCCACCACATTGGGGAACGCCTCGCCGATGGAGCAGATCCCCGACACGTCAAGGGCGGCGTTGAGCCGGGGAACATCGTCGCGGCTCCCCAGCAAATGAAAGCGGCCGCGCGATTCCGCCGCGTCGATCCATCCGGCCAGAGTGCGATTCTCCCAGGTGATGTCCTTGCCGCACAACAGGAAGTTCACCTCCGGGAAGCGTTCGCTCAGGCGCTTGGCGGCCCGCACGAACGTGTGGTGATCCTTTTGCGGATTCCATCGCGCGGCCAAGCCAATCAACCGGGCCTGTTCCGGCAAACCCAGTTCCCGCCGCACTGAAAGATAAGCCTCCGGATCGGGGCGGTAGATCTCCAAATCGAATCCGTTTGGGATCACCAGAGAGTGTCGTGGATCGTAGCCCAGCGCCTCGTGGACGCCGCGGGCCGTTTCCGAGCAGTAGACGATCCGCCTCGGCCAGCGTCCGGACACCCGGGCGGAGAGAGCCGCACTCCATCGGGCGGAGCGGCTGGTGTAGGCAGGGTCGGGCCGGTCCAGGCGGATGCACCAGGCCAGTGGTGCCTTGGAGCCCAGCCGATTGGCGAGACCTCCCAGCAGATCGGCATGATAAAGCCAGGTATGTACCACATCGGGTCTGCTTTCCTTGAGCCATCGGGCCAGTTTCCAGATCAGGAGGGGATTGGGAAGCCAGGCGCGCATTCCCAGCAGGCGTACCGGAATTCCGGCGGCGGTCAATTTTTCGCCGATGGGGCCATCGCCCGTGAGGGAGATCACTTCCGATTGGAATTTGACCGGATCCATGCGGGTCAGCAGGCGGTGGAGCATCGTTTCCGCGCCGCCGGTGGACAGGCCGGTGATCACGTGGCTGATGCGGAGGGGCTTCGTACTCATGTCCGCGGGCCCTCCGGGCAAGGATGACTTCCTCCAGGGCTTGCACGCCCTACGACCCGCCGGGATCGCACCGTATTTACAATTTGGTTAAGCAAACTTGGGTCTCCTCCGGGGACATTCCGGTGGTGTCGATGGTGATTTCCGGCGACTGCGGAATCTCGTAAGGGTCGCTGATGCCGGTAAAATTTTTGCTGCTTCCCTCGCGGGCCTTGGCATACAGATCCTTTCGGTCCCGTCCCTCGCAGACCTCCAGCGGGGTGGATGTTCAGGTCACGATGCGCCTTGGAAAAGCCCAACTCGGAAGACAGGTTGTTGCGCACCATGTCGCCATCGGGCAAGGTCACCGGCCATGCGCATGGCCGGGTTGAGCAGGCTCAGCTTCATCAATCCGGGGGGGGTAGTGCTCCCCAATGGTCTCATGGCGGCGCACCCGGGTGAAATGGTCGATATCCCCCGGTTTGGTCATTCCCACCACCGGGTGCGGCAGCAGATGGGAACCCGCCTGCGTGGCCGCCTGCACAGTCATTTCCTTGTGCGCCCGGTGGAGGGGATCGCGGGTCTGAAATCCGGTCACCTTGCGCCAGC
Organism: SAR324 cluster bacterium; assembly: GCA_022573975.1. GTDB lineage: Bacteria > SAR324 > SAR324 > SAR324 > JACQKK01 > JACZSY01. The sequence continues at coordinate 12,537 of JACZSY010000025.1, forward strand.
CCATTCGCTCGAATTCGCGGCGAAGCTCCGCCGGAGTATGGCGCAACCTGTTGAAATCATAATGAGGGGGAAGGCGAAAGCCTTCCACGCCCCCCCCCCCGCGGACGGTGTCCTGCCGGGCCTACGGATTCATTGTCGATACCCCGCCCCTTGGGCCGGGGTGCTTCAGTTTTGAACGGCCTGCTTCACGGCATCGATGATGCGATCCTGCACCGGCGCTTCCAGGTAGGGATGCATGGGCAGGCTGATGGCCCGGGTGGCCAGATTGTCACTGACCGGCACGCCTCCGGGGACGCTGGGGAAATGCTTGTAACCCTGCTGCGCGTTGAGGGGGATCGGGTAATAAATCGCGGTGGGGATCCCGGCTTCCTTCAAGCGTCCTGCCACTCGATCCCGGTTTTCCACCAGCAAGGTGAACTGCGCCCATGCGGACCCCACGCCTTTGGTGGACTCCGGAACCCTGGCCACCTCCCGCAAGGCCGAATTGTATCGTGCGGCCACCCGATTGCGGGACGTGATCTCGTCTTCGAACACGGTCAGCTTCTGGAGCAGAATCGCCGCCTGCAGTGTGTCCAGGCGCCCGTTGATGCCGATGCGCACATTGTCGTACTTGTCGCTGCCCTGACCATGAACGCGCAGGGAGCGCAGGATGCGCTCCAGGCCCTCGTCGTCGGTGAACACCGCGCCGCCGTCCCCGTAACATCCCAGCGGCTTGGCCGGAAAAAAGCTGGTGGCCGTGATCTGACCGAAGGTGCCCGTGCGCTGGCCGTCGAGGGTCGCGCCAAAGCTCTGAGCCGCATCGGAAAGCACGGCCAGGCCATGTTTCCCGGCGATGGGCAGAATGGCCGGGTAATCGGCCGGCCGGCCGAACATATCGACCGGGATCACCGCCTTTGGCCTGAGGCCCATCTTTGGGGCGGCCGCGATGGCCGCCTCCAGGCTGGCGGGGTCCATGTTGAAGGTGTCCTCCAGCACATCCACGAACACCGGGGTTGCGCCGCGGCAGGCCACTACCCCGGCCGTGGCCACGAAGGTATAGGCCGGAACGAATACCGCATCGCCCGGGCCGGTTTCCCAGGCCATCAGGGCCAGGGCCAGGGCGTCCGTGCCGCTGGCGCAGACGACGGTGTGGCGGGCGCCGCAAAATTCGGACAATCGCGTTTCGAGTTCCGCGATTTCGGGTCCCATGATGAATTGGCCGTGTTCCAGCACCCGCGCAATGGCCTGGTCGATTTCCGGCTTGATCCGCCGGCGTTGCGCTTGCAGATCGATGAATGGAATGGATTCACGCATTGACGGGGTTACTCTCGATGGCTTCCGTTGGGTTGTTGCTTCTCGAATTGCCGCCTCCAAGGCGCCCGCCTTGGATTTTGCATTGGGCTACCGCACCCTGGGTGTAGAGCTACCGCACCCTGGGTGTAGAGCTACCGCACCCTGGGTGAAAGCGATCACCTGATCGAAAGGGACCTCGGATGTATCGCCCCGAGGAACCGGACGGGGTATCGAACAACCGGCTTTTCTTTCACCGCGGGCGGCGGGGAATGAAGCCGTTAAAAAAAAAATCATTCCCAGGGGCGAAATGATCGCGATCCCGGCCTGGCCGCTGACGCCGCGGATGGCCAGATCGTTCCATCCGGGCTGTTGGCATTGGGCGAAGATTTCGCTGTGTTCAAGACGCGCTTGGCGGAAAATTTTCAGTGAGGATTTAAGGTGGTTGGAGACATGGTGGCTTTTTCCCCTGAATCCCCTGGCCGTGAGATAGTAGGCGTATCGCTTGGCGGGGGCCTGCCGCACCTTCACCGGCCCTTTCTTCACACATCGTTCGCTGCGCGCCTTGATCGATCCCAACGCCACGCCCACGCGGGTGGAAAGGTTGCGCTGGGTGTATTTCCGCCCCGATTCAATGGCGTCCAACAGCGCCAGGGTGGGCTCCACCGAGAGGGGCGCCGCCACTGTTTCGCGCTTTCGCCTGTCCATGCGGGCTTCCGGTCCCTGAGTGTTCATGCTGTGAACTTTACATGTTCATGCACCGAACGTCAACATTGGCGGGGTTTTGGACCAGATCAACCCGATGCAGTTCAACCCTTGTTCTGGAGAATGCGGTTGCCCTCAGCTTGTGGCCAAGCCCCCGGTTTCAGAGCCGGCGCCGTTTTGCATCGTAGCCGCCAGTACTCCAGCCCTGGCGGGCGGCGCCCTCTTGGTGTCCACCATCAGGATGCCCGATATCCCCGGCAGGGCGCATCGGGGTTCAGCCCTGCTCCACATATTCGCGGTGGGGCACGGCGAGGATCACGATTCCGGAGGGTTCGAGCCGTCCGGCTTCGGTCACGGTTTTTTTCCCCGTGGCTTCGATGGAGGGTATAGCCCCGGTGGTCATACCCACGGTGGTCATACCCACGGTGGTCGTACCGGCGGCGGTCATACCCCAAAGTATTCCTTGTACCAGCCGACGAACCGGTCGATGCCGGTTTCCAGCGTGGTGCTGGGCTTGAAACCAAAATCGCGCTCCAGGTCGTCCACGTCCGCGTAGGTGGCCGGCACGTCCCCGGGCTGCATGGGCAAAAATTCCTTTTCCGCGGTTCGCTCCAGCCGTGCTTCCAGCAGCGCGATCATCCGCTCCAGCTCCACCGGATTGTTGTTGCCGATGTTGTAGAGGCGATAGGCCGCCTTGCTGGAGGCCGGGTCCGGGTGGCTCCCGCTCCAATCGGGGTTGGGAACGGGCGCGGCGTCCAACACGCGGATCACCCCTTCGACGATATCGTCGATGTAGGTGAAATCCCGGCTCATCTTGCCGTGGTTGAAGACCTGGATCGGTTTTCGCTCCAGAATGGCGCGGGTGAACTTGAAGAGGGCCATGTCCGGACGGCCCCACGGGCCGTACACGGTGAAAAAACGCAGCCCCGTGGTGGGGATGCCGAAGAGGTGGCTGTAGGTGTGCGCCATCAACTCGTTGGCCTTCTTGGTGGCCGCATAGAGGCTCACCGGGTGATCCACGTTGTGATGCACCGAAAACGGCAGGCGGGTATTGGCGCCATACACCGAGCTGCTGGAGGCATAGACCAGATGCTCCACCCCATGGGCGCGGCATCCCTCCAAAATCTGCATGAATCCGGATACATTGCTGTCGATGTAGGCCTGGGGATTTTCCAGGGAATAGCGCACCCCGGCCTGGGCCGCCAGATGCACCACCCGCACCGGCCGGAAGCGCTCGAACACCGCCCGCACCGCCGGGCCATCCTCCAGGGAGACGCGGGCCTCCGTGAAACCGGGGTGTCCGCCGAGCCGGGCCAGCCGGTCTTCCTTCAGGCGGACGTCGTAGTAGGCATTCACGTTGTCCAGCCCGGCCACCGAGTCGCCCCGCTCCAGCAGCCGCAAGGCCAGCGCATTGCCGATGAAACCGGCCGTGCCGGTAACGAGGATTTGCATCGCAGGGGGATCAACCTTGGTTGCGGGGGGAGATTAAAAAAAATGCGGAGCCCAATCGGCGGCGGAAGCCAAAAATAGCAAAACCGCGCGGGATGTTCAACTGGAGAAAGTGGAGCCGCGAACCCTTGGGGCTGGGGTGACGGTTTTCCCCGCCGCTTACTCCTGGACTGTGTTCTCCCGATGGGCGAAGATGGGCCTGATCCATCATTCAGGCCATTACGGTCATGCCCTGAACGAACCTTGAGCGCATGCCATGATACTCCCTCAGCCAGAACCGGCCCGGCTCGCCAAACGTGAGGCGGTCATCTCCGCCCTGTTGGGCGTTCTGCCGGCCGAATGCGTGCTGCACACCGAAGAAGCCCTTACTCCCTACGAATGCGACGGCGTGCCGGCCTACCGGCAAAAACCGATGGCCGTGGTGCACCCCCGCGACACCTCGGAAGTGTCGCGGGCGATGAAGGCGATGCATGAACTGGAAATCCCCGTGGTGCCCTGGGGCGCGGGGACTGGGCTGTCCGGCGGCGCATTGTCCCTGGCCGATGGCGTGACCTTCGCCATGAGCCGCATGAACCGCATTCTGGAGGTGGACCTGGACAACCGGCTGGCCGTGGTGCAGCCGGGGGTGACCAATCTGGCCATCACCCAGCGCGTTCAGCACGAAGGGTTCTACTATGCCCCGGACCCCTCCAGCCAGATCGCCTGCTCCATCGGGGGCAACGTGGCGGAAAATTCCGGCGGCGTTCATTGCCTCAAATACGGCGTGACCACCAACAACCTGCTCGGCCTGGAGGTGGTGCTCTCCGATGGCGAGGTGGTGCGCGTGGGCGGCCGGGGCTACGACGACGGGGGTTTCGACCTGTTGGGCGTGCTGACCGGATCGGAGGGACTGCTGGCCATCATCACCGAGGTCACCGTGCGCCTGTTGCCCAAGCCGGAGGTGGCCAGGGCGCTGCTGGCCGTGTTCGATGAAGTGGAGGGCGCCGGGCAGGCCGTGGCCGACGTCATCGCGGCGGGCATGATCCCGGGCGGCATGGAAATCATGGACAAGCTGGCCATCGAAGCCACCGAGCAATACGCCAAGTCCGGCTATCCGGTGGGCGCGGAGGCGATCCTGCTGGTGGAACTGGACGGCACCGCCTCGGAGGTGGAACACCAGATCCCCGCCGCCGAGGAGATTCTCAAAAACGCCGGCGCCACCGAAATCCGCATCTCCAATTCCGAGGAGGAGCGCCTCAGGCTGTGGGCGGGGCGCAAGGCCGCTTTTCCCGCCATGGGCCGCATCAGCCCGGATTATTACTGCATGGACGGTACCATCCCCCGCGCCGCGCTGCCCAAAATGCTGGCCCTCATCCGCGGGCTGTCGGAAAAATACGGCCTGCGCGTGGCCAACGTCTTCCACGCCGGAGACGGCAACCTGCACCCCCTGCTGCTGTACGATTCCAACGTGCCCGGCGAGTTGGAAAAGGCCGAGGAAATGGGCGCGGAAATCCTCAAGGCCTGCGTGGACGTGGGCGGCGTGCTCACCGGGGAGCACGGCGTGGGCACCGAAAAACGCGACCTGATGAGCTATCAATTCGGCGAGAACGACCTCAACGCCATGCAGCGCGTAAAATGCAGCTTCGACGATAGTCAACTGCTCAACCCCGGCAAGATGTTCCCCCAGTTGCACCGTTGCGCCGAACTGGGCCGGATGCACATCCACGGCGGAAAAATCCCCTTCCCCGACATCGAGCGGTTTTAGCCATGAGCGAGGCCACGCTGGCGGGGGACTCCCTGGAGGCCGTCCAGGAACACATCGTCGCCGCCTTGGAAAAGGGGGAGGCGCTGGAGGTGGTGGCGGGCGGGAGCAAGCGGAGCTATGGGCGGGATGTGCGGGCCGCCAGCAAACAAGTCATCTCCGTGCTGGACGTCTCCGGGCTGACCGGCATCGTGGACTACCAGCCCAATGAACTGATCCTGGTGGCGCGGCCGGGCACGCCCCTGGCCGGACTGGAAGCCACCCTGGCCGATCAGGGCCAGCAATTCGCCTTCGAGCCGCCCCATTTTGGTGAAGCCGCCACCCTGGGCGGCGCCCTGGCCTGCAATCTCTCCGGTCCCCGCCGCTTCAAGGCCGGCGCGGCGCGGGATCATCTGCTGGGCTTCCAGGCCGTCACCGGGCGGGGCGAGGTGGTGCGCGGCGGAGGCAGGGTGGTCAAGAACGTCACCGGCTACGATCTGTCCAAGCTGATGTGCGGGAGCTTCGGCACCCTGGCCGTGATGACCGAGGTGGTGGTGAAGGTATTGCCCCGGGCGGAGAGCGAGCGCACCGTGCTGTTCGCGGGGCTTTCCGATGCCCATGGCGCCGCGCGCCTGATCGCGGCTTCGCGCACCCCGCACGAGCCCAGCGGACTGGCCCATCTGCCCTCCGGCGCCGTTTTGGACGGCCCCGGCCTGGAAGCCGCGGCGGCCGCGGCGTCTCCCAACGGCGCCGCCTTGACGGCGATGCGGGTGGAAGGCCCGGCGGCATCGGCCCAGGCGCGGGCCGAGTTGCTGGTCAAGGAAATCCAGGGCGGCGGGAACGGCGCATCGGGCCCGGCGCACGGCGGTGCAGTGACCATTCTGGAGGAAGGGGATTCGAGAGCGTTCTGGGCGGCCGTCCGCGAGTTGACCCCGCTACCCGTGAAGGAAGGCGAAACCTTGTGGCGGTTTTCGGTGGCTCCCACCGCGGGCGTGGCCCTGGGGGAATCCCTGCGCGGCGCGGGGGCCTTGCGCCTGACGTACGATTGGGGCGGGGCGTTGGTCTGGGCGGTGTTCCCGGGTCATCCCGCGGGCGTCCATGCCCTGGCCTCCAGGGCCGGCGGCCATGCCCAGCGGGTGCGCCAAGGGCCAACCGCCGCCCTGAAAACCACAGGAGACGGCACAGGGAAAGCGACCGTGGACGGCACAGAAACCAGCACAGAAAACAGCACAGAAGACGACACCGTGGTAAACTCCGCGGAGGGCACTGCGGAGGCCTCCAAAAACGCGGGGGCGCCTTTCACGGAACTTTCCCCCGGTCAGCACCGGCTCAACCTGAACCTGAAGCTGGCCTTCGACCCGGCGCGGGTGCTCAACCCGGGCCGGATGTATGCGGATATTTGATGGGCGCATCCGGCAACAATGCCCCGGTAGCCATCAAAACCCGATCACCATCAACTGTCGCGCCTTCCCCTCATGCAAACCTCCATCGCCGAAAATCTGCTGCAAGACCCCGACGTTCGTGTATCGGAGGGAATCTTGCGCTCCTGCGTGCATTGCGGGTTCTGCAACGCCACCTGCCCCACCTACCTGGTGACGGGCAACGAGCTGGAAGGACCCCGGGGCCGCATCTACCTGATGAAATCGGTGCTGGAAAACCGCTTGCCCCTGAACGAAAATCTGGTGGCGCACCTGGACAATTGCCTGTCGTGTTTCTCCTGTGAGACCACCTGCCCCAGCGGCGTGCGCTATTCCCATCTGATCGATCCCATGCGGGCGCGCATCGAGAAGGAGTTCCGCCGGCCCCTGGGCGCACGGGTGCAGCGCTGGATGCTGGCCCGGATGCTCCCCTATCCCCGGCGCTTCCGCCTGGCTCTTGGCCTGGCGCGGCGTTTCAAATGGATGGCCCCCCTGCTGCCCTCCCCGTTGCGCACCATGCTGGAACTGGCGCCGCGCAAGATTCCCCGCCGATCCTCCATCCGCGATTACGAGGTACACGCCTCCCAGGGGCCGCGCCATGCCCGCGTGGCCCTCCTCACCGGGTGCGCGCAGGAAGTGCTGGGCGCCAACATCAACGAGGCCACCATTCAGGTGCTGACCCGGCTGGGCTGCGAGGTGGTGCTGCCCAAGGGAGTGGGGTGCTGCGGGGCGCTTATTTTTCATACCGGCAACAGGAAGGACAGCCTGCCCCACATGAAACGCAACATCGACCAATGGAGCGATGAAATGGAGCGGGGCGGGCTGGACCATATCGTCATCAACACTTCGGGTTGCGGCACCGTGGTCAAGGATTATGGGCATATTTTCCGCGACGATCCGCAATACCGGGACAAGGCCGCGAGGGTCAGCGCCATCGCCGCCGATTTTTCCGAAGTGGCCGATTCCCTGGGACTGCCCGGAGGCGCGCGAATCCCCGGGAAAATGAGGATCGCCTACCATGACGCCTGTTCCCTGCAACATGGGCAGGGCGTCACGCATCAGCCCAGGGAGTTGCTCCGGGCCGCGGGATTCACGGTGGTGGAGATTCCCGAAGGCCACATCTGCTGCGGCAGCGCGGGCACCTACAACATGCTCAAACCGGAGATGGCCGAGACGCTGGGCCGCCAAAAAGCGGAGCACATCGAACGGACCGCGCCACAGGCCATCGCGGCGGGAAATATCGGGTGCATGGAACAAATCGCCCGCTTTTCGCGGGTGCCTGTGGTGCACACGGCGGAATTGATCGCCTGGGCCATGGGGGAGCGCAAGCCGGCGGCATTGGCCAAGCTGGATTCCGCCCCTTGAGACATCCGGCGTGGCATGCCCCAAGGCCCCCAACCCGCTTCGCCTCTTCTGCTTCGCGCCCCAAACCCTTGCTCCCCGCCGCCGGTCATTTATACGGAAAAAGACGCGCTTCCCCAATTTCCCTGTTTCAAGGGCAGCCCGATTTCAGACCTCTCATGACAGGTCCATCCTCCGCCGCCCGCGGCGGGGCGGTTCATGTTCCGGCCCGTCGGCACCTCGATTCCATCGGTGGGAGTTCCCCCAGCCATTTCACCCAGAATTTTTTTCGGGACCAGTCTTTATATCAGAAAAAATGGGTTTTATTGAATATATTTTCCTCCCGTGCTATGGTTTCAGTGCATAATTTCCGGCAATGGGAAGAACATTGCCAAATTTTCAAAATGGATTTTGCTATATTTTTCCAATGGATCGCGGGAAAGATGGTTTTGAATTTGGAGTAAATCGTGTAGTGATTCGTGAAATTACACTCTAAAAAATTGAATCATGGGCATTGACGATCCATCCGCCAGGGGGTGTCCCAATCGAGATTCAGGAACTTTTAACCCTGAATCCAATCCTCACTGACCTTCCGGGCGGTTCTCAAGCTGAATGAAAGCACCCAAAACCGAAGAAAAATTCAATGATTCGAGGCGGCATTAAGATCCATTGGTTCAAACTGCTGGCGGCCATGATGGGTTTCCTGCTGGTCACGGCTTTTTCCGTTCACGCCCAATCGGAAGATGAGGCGCCTCCCCCCGCGGCGGTTGAGGAAGAGCCAGCCGAAACGGCGGACAAGCCCGAAGAAAAGCCGGCCGAAACGGCGGACAAGCCCGAAGAAAAGCCAGCCGAAACGGCGGACAAGCCCGAAGAAAAGCCAGCCGAAACGGCGGACAAGCCCGAGGAAAAGCCAGCCGAAACGGCGGACAAGCCGGCGGGGGATGCGCAACAACCGGCCGCCGCCGATCAGAAGCCGGCGGGGGATGCGCAACAGGTTCCGCCCGCACCTGCGCTCCCAAAACTGGCCGTACTGCAACTCCATCAAAGCGGGGTGTTGGATAGTGAATTCGGGGAAATTCAAAGCCGCCTGTTGGGGGAATTGAAAGCCTCGGGAAAATTCGAACTCCTGCCCGATACCGGGATGGCGGAGGCGTTGAGCGGTTTGAACATGCAACCGGGGGAATGCCGGGAGCCGGATTGCGCGGCGAAAATCGGCCAGGCCCTGGGCGCCGAAAAAGTCATCGTGGGCAGCATCGTCAATGTTTCAGAGGACCAGTGGATGTTTTCTGGCGCCCTGGTCGATTCGGCCAGCGGGAAGGTGGAGCGCCGGGTCTCCTTCGAACATCAGGGCAGCGTGTTTTTGTTGAAACGCGAACCGATCACTCTGTTCGCCGAACAATTGGCGGGCGTGAAAGTTCCCTCGGTGGCGGGGGAAACCCCTCCTCTCACGATTCCGGAAAAAGTCGAGGAAAAAGAGGAAAAGGGTTTGATGCCCTGGTGGGCGTGGCTGCTGATCGGCCTTGGCGTGGCCGCTCTTGCCCTGGGCGGCGGGGGGGATTCCGGAGGGAGTGGAAGCAGCAGCAGTGGGGGGTCCTCAGGAGGAGCCGTGGTGATTTCCTGGTAGCGCGATCGCCGGAATCCTGGAGCCTTATCCCGGCGCCCCCGCGCCAATAGCCTCCCGCCCGTCACTGGCGGGCGGGGGTTTCTTCCCCTGGCTCCGGTGGCGGGGCGGCGGGCGTTTTCTCCATGCCCCGCACCAGTTTGGCATAGGCCCCGTTGCGGGCCATCAGCGCTTCATGGTCCCCAGCCTCCCTGATTTCCCCCGCGTCCATCACCAGGATGGCGTCGGCGGAACGGATGGTGGAGAGGCGATGGGCGATGGCGATCACCGTCTTGTCCCGGTAGAGCTTTCCGACGGCTTCCTGAATCAGGTTTTCGGTGATGGAATCCACCGAGGAGGTGGCCTCGTCCAGCACGATCAACTCGGTGCCCGCGGCCACGGCCCTGGCGAAGGAAATCAACTGGGCCTGTCCAGCCGAAATGTTCATTCCGCCCTGGGAAATGTCCGCTTCGAATCCCCCTTCCATCCCAGCGATGAAGCCGTCCGCCTGGACGTAGCCCGCCGCGGCCTCGATCCGGTCACGATCCAGCCCAGGGCGCTCCAGGCCGATGTTGAAGGCCACGCCTCCCTTGAAGAGGAATACGCCCTGGTGCACCACCGAGATCAACCGTCCCAGCCGGTGGGCGGGAATCGTGTTCAGTTCCTCCCCGTTGATACGGATCGACCCCTCGTAGCCCCCATAGGCCCGGGTGAGGAGCCGGACGATGGTCGACTTGCCCGATCCCGTGGCGCCCACCAGGGCCAGGGTCTGGCCCCTGGTCAGCCGGAACGAGACGCCTTTCAGGATTTCCGGGCCGTCCCGGGTGTAGCGGAAGCGGACGTTCTCGAAGACGAGAGATTCGAAATGCCCTTCGCTGGCGCTGGCCTCCGTGCCGGTTTCATTCGAGGCGGAGTCTTTGGAGGCGGAGTCTTTGGAGGCGGAGTCTTTGGAGGCCGGATCGCTCGGGCCGGCTGCGGTGGTTTCGGCCTCGTACTCCTCCCGTTCGGCGGGATCGATGGGCGCCCCGCACAACTCGTTGATGTGCTCGAGCGCGGCCAGGGCGCGCTGAATCACCGCGATCTGCTGGCTGAATTCCCGCACGGGGATGAACAGCCGCTGAATGTATTCCAGAAAGGCCACCAGCACGCCCAGCGTGAGCGCCCCGGCCAGCAGCGCGCCGGCGGCGTACCAGAGCACCAGCGCCAGCGAGAGCGTGGTCACCCCCTCCACCACCGAGAACAACAACGCATCGTAGAAATTTGAGCGGTTCTGCGCCTGGTAGAAGCGCCAGTTGCGGGCCTTGAATCCGGCCAGCGCTTTTTTCTCGGCCGCGAACAGTTGAATGGTCTTGATCCCGCTGAGGCATTCCTGCAAGTAGCCGGTGGCCTCCGAAAGCGCTTGGCGGGCCAGGAAGAAAGTGCGCCGCACCCGCACCTGGAAAAACCGGATCACCACCACCAGCACCGGAATGATCACCAGCACCACCATGGTCAGCCGCCAGTTCAAATAGAACATCATCCCCAGGTAAGCCATCGTTTTCAGCGCATCGGCCACCAGGGAGAGCGTATTGGTGGCCAGGGATTCGCCCAGGGCCTCGATGTCGCTGGTGACGCGGGTGAGGATGGTGCCGATGGGATGGGTGTCGAAATAGCTCCGGGGCAGGCGCAGGCTGTGCCCATAGGCGATGTCCCGCAGGTCGGCGATGAGGTGCTGCCCCGTGCGTTGGAGGATGACCACGTAAAAGGCGTCGGCCAGGTATCCCAGCACCACCGCCACGCCCGCCAGCACCATCAACTCCACCAAATCCTCCCAGAAGGGGGCCAGGGAGCCGGCCTTGATGCCGGGAACGATGAAATCGTCGATGGCCAACATGGTCAGGTAGGGCACCATCATGGCGAACACGGAGGAAACCGGAAGCAGCAACAAGGCCCCGATCAGCATCCCCCGGTAGGCCCGCAGGCGCGGCAACATCAGTCGCAACAACACAGGCAGGCGCTCCACTGAAAAGCCCATCATGGCGCACCCTCCCCCGGTTGGTTTGGGCCGGTGGCTGTGCCGGTGTCTGTGCCGGTGGCCGCTTCATCGGACTGGCTTTTCCAACCCGGGCCGCCGGCCTCGCTGGTTTGATATTCCCAAGCCATGCGGTAGCTGCCCGGCCGCGCGATCAGTTCGGCATGGGTGCCCACCGCGCTGACCCGCCCGTTTTCCAGCACCACCACCCGGTTGGCCCGCTCCAGGGCGGAAATGCGGTGGGAGACGATCAACGTGGCCCGGGCATGCCGGAAGCTGTAGATGCGGCCGATCAGATAGCGCTCGGTCTCGTGGTCCACCGCGGACAGCACGTCGTCCAGGATCAACAGGTCGCAGGGCTTGAGGATGGAGCGGGCCAGGGAGATGCGCTGCTTCTGCCCGCCGGAAAGGGTGATCCCCTTTTCGCCCACCTGGGTCGCCAGCCCCTTGGGAAACTGTGCCAGGTCGGCTTGCAAGGCCGCCGATTCCACCGCCTCGGCGATCAATCGTTCCAGGGCATCCCCGGCGCCGCCGGGTTCTGCGTGATCCTCTACGCCGCCGGGCTCTTCCGCAAATACGGGACCGCCCTCAAGCCGTTCAAGGAATCGAGCGCCTTGGTGACCGATGGCCCGTTCAGGTTCAGCCGAAACCCCATGTACCTGAGCATGGTGGTCGCCCTCACCGGCGCCGCGGTCGTGCTCGGCACCGTCACCCCCCTGCTGATCCTTCCCGCCTTCGCCTGGCTGATCACCGTCCAAGTGGTCGGGTTCGTGGCCGGCACCATGCTGGTGGACCGGTTGACGCGGCGGATCGGTATGGAGAAGCTGTTCGAGATCGCGGTTCTGATAGCCGCCCTTGGGGGCATCACGACCGGCCTTCTGCCGTGGCTCGGAATCGCATCCATCACCGGAATCATCGCGCCGATGGTCGTGTTCGCCTTCGCCATGGGCATCATCTTTCCGCTCGGAACCGCGGGCGCGATAGGCCCCTTTCCGCACATGGCGGGCTCCGCCGCGGCGTTGCTTGGATTTCTGCAATCGGCCGCCGGCGCGGCGTTCGGCGTGCTGGTCGGGGTGCTGCACGATGGCTCGGTTATCCCCATGACGTCGGTCATGGGGCTGACGACCAGCCTTTCGGTCGCGGTCTTTCTCATGCTGCTATGGCGACGGCCCGGGGAAGACGTGGGCACCGTGGCCACGGAGGCTCGCTCAGACGTCTAGGTTCGTCACGTTGAGCGCGTTCGCCTGAATAAATTCGCGCCGCGGTTCGACCACATCGCCCAT
>JACZSY010000248.1 GCA_022573975.1 SAR324 cluster bacterium
GGTTTAATTCCCCGCCCCTTGGGGCGAAAAAAGGAAACCTATTCCCCAGCTGATACCCCGCCCCTTGGGGCGGGGTCATTCATTACTTGTTTTTGCTATAAAAAAGTTTGTTGAAACTTTTCAAAGTTTCCCCCCGGAGGGCCGCCGGAGGCACCCCCTTCTTGTTTTATTGAGTTGGTCACGGGCCTTGTAAAATCTGGGTTGTAAAATCTGCGTCGTAAAATCGGCGTGGTAATCCAGGCGCGGGCGGCCCTTTCCTTCAGGGTTTGAGCGCCGAGGCGATCAGGGCCTTGGCCGGAATTTCGATCGCCCCGTTTTTCTCATGACGCCCCGCGATTTCAACGATGGCCCGGTTGACACTGTCCCGCGCTTCCGCGCCCAGGGCTTCCAGCCGGTTCCTCACATTGACGCTCCCTTTGTAGATGGTGTCCAACAGGTGCATGGGGCTGGGATAGCGGGTCAAAAGCGTTACCTCCCGCATTTCCGGCGCGCTGAAACCGGCCGCCTTCAGCAGGCCGCCGAAGGCCGCCTGGTCGGCGAAATTGTAGGGAGGCGGCACGGATGCAGGGGGGGCATCGGCATGGCCCGCGGCTTCAAGAGCGTCCATGATTATGGTGCCGTACACACCGGGCGGAATCCAATCGCTCGCCGCGAACCGCCCCCCTGGTGTCAGCACCCGGAAGAACTCGGCCAGCGCCCGCTCGGGATGGGGAAAATGCCGCAGCCCGAAGTTGGACACCACCGCCTCGAACTTGCCATCGTCGAATGGCATCGCTTCGGCGTCGCCCTCGGTGAATTCGACCTCGGGATGCAGTCCGCGGGCCTCGCTCACCATGGCCGCCACGAAGTCCAGCCCGGCCGCCTTCGCCCCACGGGCATGGGCGGCCGCGGTGACGTTGCCCGTCCCGCAGGCCACGTCCAGCAGGCGCGTCCCTTCCTTCACCTCCGCCGCGTCGAGCAACGCCTCCACGGTGAGGCGGGTCAGGCCGCCAAAGGTATCATGGTAGGTGCCCGCGACCTCTCCCCATCCGTCATGCTCGAATTGCTTGAAGGCCGCGGGATCGAATTCCGGGTTTTTAGCCATCATGTCTCCAAATTCCTCGCATCGCCTGAAGTCTATTACTTGAAGGCGGGGAGCAACCCTGCCGGCATTTGAGAATCCACGAGGCGGTTGCCATACGGTACGCAATACCGGAGGCGCCAGGAAAACGCAATCGGCCTGGGCTTTGTCCTTGCGCCGTTGATTGTGTAGACTGCCAGGATTGTAGCAGGACGACCGATTTCTACCGGAATTGCGGAGCAGTGAACGCTGCCGTGAACGCTGCCGGAACCATCGACCGGGATCCAGATGCACCCTCCAGTCAAGCGCGAGTATCCCTCCAAGCCCGAGGCGGTGTATTTCTATGGCACCTGTCTGGTGGACACGTTCTTTCCCCAGTCCGGTCTGGCCGCGGTGGAACTGATCGAGCGCGAAGGCGTGCGGGTGATTTTTCCCCAGGGCCAGACCTGTTGCGGCCAGCCTCCGTTCAATTCGGGCTACCACCGCGAGGCCCGGGCCGTGGCCAGGGAACAACTGGCCCTGTTTCCCGCGGACCTTCCCGTGGTGGTGCCGTCGGGTTCCTGCGGGGCCATGTTGCGGGTGCATTATCCCGGCCTGTTCGCCGGAGAACCCGAGGCCGGAGCCGCCGAAGCGCTGGCGTCCCGGGTCTTCGAGTGGAGCGATTTCATGGTGCAAGTGCTGCGGGTGAAGCTCGCCGACAAGGGGCCTCCGCTGAAGGTGGCCTACCACCCCTCCTGCCACATGCTGCGGGAAATGAAGGTGCGCGACGCGCCACAATCGCTGCTCGCGCAACTGGAGCGGGTGGAAGTGCTGCCGCTGGCCAATCAGGAGGAATGTTGCGGGTTCGGAGGCGCCTTCTCGGTGAAAATGGGCGATGTGTCCAGGGCCATGGTGGCCGACAAGTGCCGGGCGGTGCGCCAGTCGGGCGCGGAACTGCTGCTCTCGATGGACGCTGGCTGCCTGATCAATATCGGGGGGGCCTTGGATCGGCTTGAACGCGACTCAGGCGGAAGCGCCGATGCCGGGAAGGAATCCGGGCCGTCCTGGATGCCTCTGCCCCTGTTCATCCAACAGCGCGTGACCGGCGGCGTTCAGCCGGCAGGCGGAACGGCGTCGTTAGGCGCTCAGCCGGGAGGCGGCCATGCAGCTTGACGCGAAGCAATTCAAGCGGGACCGGGCCGCCGCCCTGGAAAACAAGCCCCTGCGGCGGAACCTGGAGCGCGCCATGACGACCATCCGGGGCCGGCGCAATGAGCGGTTCTCCCAATTCGTGGACGGTGAAGCGCTGCAATGGATCGGCCACGCCATCAAGCGCAACGCCCTGGCCAACCTGCCCGATCTGCTGGAGCAACTGGAGGAACAGTTGACCTCCCGGGGCATCCAGGTGCATTGGGCCGAGACCACCGGTGACGCCAACCGCATTGTGAAGGACATCGCGAAACGCCGGGGCGTGGGGCTGGTGATCAAGGGGAAATCGATGGTCTCCGAGGAGATGGAGTTGAACGATTATCTCGCCGGGCATGGCATCGAGGCCCTGGAGGCGGACCTGGGCGAGTTCATCGTGCAACTTGCCGGGGAGCCGCCCTCCCATCTGGTGGCCCCGGCGGTGCACCTTTCCCGCCAGGAAATCGCCGTTCTGTTTCACGACGAACTGGGCGAGGAATATACCGAAGACATCCAGGCCATGACCGCCCTGGCCCGCCGGGTGCTGCGCGAAAAATTCCAGCAGGCGGGGATGGGCGTGACCGGCGTCAACTTCGCCGTGGCCGAGACGGGAACCATCGCGCTGGTGGAAAACGAGGGCAATGGCCGCATGTGCACCACGGTGCCGCCGGTGCATGTGGCGTTGATGGGGATCGAAAAAGTGATTCCCCGGCTGGACGAGATGTCCCCCCTGATTCGCTCCCTCACCGCCTCGGCCACCGGGCAGCCCATTTCCACCTATTTCAACTGGCTTTCCTCGCCCCGCCGCCCTGGAGAAAAAGACGGCCCGGAGGAAGTCCACCTGGTGATCCTGGACAATGGCCGCTCCTCGATTTACGCCGACGAGGAACTGCGCGAAACCCTGGACTGCATCCGCTGCGGCGCCTGCCTCAATATCTGCCCGGTCTATTCAAGGATCGGCGGGCACGCCTACAGTACGGTATACATGGGGCCGATCGGAAAAATCCTCACCCCGCAGCTGGCCGGGCTGGAAAAAGGCGGCCACCTGGCCGGCGCTTCCACGCTCTGCGGCGCCTGTTACGAGGTTTGCCCGGTGAAAATCCCCATCCCCGATCTGCTGCTGCGGCTGCGCCGGGAAGGCGTGCAGCCCACGCCGGCGGGGATTGCCACGCTGAAAGGCGCGGGAGCGAAAGCCTCCCTGGGCGAGGCCATGGTATGGAAAGGCTGGCGGGTGGTGCATAATCGCCCGGCATTATATAAGCTAATGACGCGTTTGTTGGGTTTCGCCGGACGGACGCTGCCAAAAAGGATGGGTCCCTTGCGGGAATGGAGCGCCACGCGTGATTTGCCGAAAGCGGCCAACCGCTCTCTGCACCATTTGCTGCGGGACCGGTCCAACGCGTGGGAAGCGGGGAAAATCAGGAGCGATTCCGAATGATCAGTCGAACCAATATTATCAATTACCTGGTGAAATCCGGCAGGAAGTCCGTTTCTCAGGGCCGCAGGAATATTAATTTCACCAGCGACAACGGGATCAACCAGGTGATGAACGATCTGGAGCACCATGCCCACATGTTCGTGCTGGGCATGCAAATGGACCGCGGGATCGACGCCGAAACGGCCTGGTCCATACCCTACCGGGTCGCCGAAGACCTGGGATTGAACGGATTCGATTTCAAGCATCTTCGCGAACCGTCCATCGAGGATTTGGTGAAGGTGTTCATCACCAATCAACTGCATCGCTACCCGGCGAAAATGGCGCGCATTTTCCACAACTCCCTCAACCACATCGATAAATTCTATGATGGAAACGCCAAACAGATCTGGTCGGACCGTCCTTCCAGCGCCACCCTGATCAAACGCTTTCTGCAATTCGACGGGATGGGCCTGCGGCTGGCGTCCAGGGCGGCCAACAAGCTCTATCGCGATTTCAAGGTGGATCTCTCCGATGCTTCCTCCCTGGACATCACCCCGGAGCATTACATCCGCCGCGTGTTCATGCGGGCCGGTTTCATCGGCCGCAATGCCTCGGACGAGGAGTTGATCTATTGCGCCCGCGAGTTGCACTTGAGGTACCCAGCCATATTCGACAAACCCTGCGAGGATATCGCCGAAACGGTCTGTAAACTGGAAAATCCAATTTGTCATCAATGCCCCCTGGAGGCGTCCTGCATGAAATTCTTTTGAGGGAAGAACAATGGAGGGTTCACCCGTTCTCCTTCTCCGTCAAAAGCGGAAGCTTCTTTTCACCAGCCTTGCGCGCGAAGGCTTCCATCGCAGCCCTTGCATTGTAATCGTCGCATTGCAATCATCGCGTTGTAATCATCGCGTTGGCCGTGGAAACAATAGCAGCATCCGCAGGCAAATCCGCCTTGACGTTCAGCATTGCCGCCTGAACGGCTCCCGCCACGGCCTTTCCCACCGGCACCCAACACCGACCCCGGCCCGATCATGGCAGCCAGCAACGCTCGCGAAAATATTTTGAACCGGCTTCGCAAAGCCCGGGCGGGGCTGCCGGCGCCGCCTCCCCCGGACCCGCTGGCCGACCGCAAATGGTTGGAGCGCCAACCGCCCATCACGGACCCCGCCGGACGCTTCGTCCAGGAGCAGGAAGCCGTGGGCAGCCAGGTGCGCCGTGTGGCCAGTTGGGAGGCCCTGGGCGATGTGGTTCCGCCCTGGCTGGCGGAGTTGAAGGTGTCCTCGGTGATCACCGGAACCGAACCCCGGCTGAATCCCCTGCGGGAACGCCTGGAAGCCGCCGCGGGATTGGAACTGCATACCTATGACCGGCCGATCGAGGAACAGCGCGAGGAGGTGTTTTCCGTGGATTGCGGCATCACCACCTCCCATGCCGCCATCGCGGATACGGGGTCGGTGATCCTGATTCCCTCGCCCGCCGAACCGCGTCTGCTCTCGCTGGCCGTGCCGGTGCACCTGGTGCTGGTGGAAGCCGGGCGGATCTTTCCAACCCTGTTGGATTTCATGGACAGCGGGGAATATCAGGCCGATCCGCCCACCAACCTGGTGCTGGTGAGTGGGGCTTCCCGCACCGCCGATATCGAGTTGACCCTGGCCATCGGGGTGCATGGTCCCCGGGAACTGCTCGTGGCCTTGATCGGGTGATGGGCTTGAAGGTCTTCTACAACGATCTCGAACAGGGCTACCATCCCCGCCATAGCTTTTTTTATGGCCGCTTCACTCCCTATCCGGACGTTCCGCACCGAACGCGCTCCATCCTCGCGGCGATCGAAGGAAGAAACGGCTTCGAGGTGACCGCGATTCCTCCCCTGATGCTCCAGGACGCCGCGGGCGTCCATGGGTTGGATTACCTGGAGGCGCTGGGGGAGGTTTGCGGAGGGTTGGCCGTGGATGAGGAATTCTTTCCCTTTCACATGGCCGCGCTGCCCCTGTTGAAAACCTCTCCCTATCCCAGGCTGCGGGTGGGATATTTCGCCCTGGACGGCAGCACGCCCCTCATCGCTCCGTCCCTCAACGCCGCGCTGGGCGCCGCCGCCTCGGCGCTGGCGGGCGCCGGGGCGCTGGCCGGGGGCGAGCCACTGGCCTACGCCCTCACCCGCCCCCCCGGCCACCACGCCGGACGCGCCAGTTACGCGGGATATTGCCTCATCAACCATGCCGCCCTGGCCGCCCAGGCGCTCTCGGGGGCAGGGAAGGTGGCCGTGCTGGACGTGGACTTTCATCATGGCAATGGCACCCAGGAAATCTTCTGGGGGCGGGACGACGTGTTCTATGCCTCCCTGCACTGCCGGCCGGAGGAGGCTTATCCTTACATCACCGGGAGCGCCGAAGAACGGGGAGAGGGACCGGGCCTGGGAGCCAACCTCAACCTGCCCCTGCCCGGCGGAACCGATTGGGCCGCCTATGCCCCCGCCCTGGAAACCGCCCTGGAGGCGGTGCGCGCGTTCGATCCCGCCACGGTGGTGGTCAGCCT
Organism: SAR324 cluster bacterium; assembly: GCA_022573975.1. GTDB lineage: Bacteria > SAR324 > SAR324 > SAR324 > JACQKK01 > JACZSY01. Next base: position 6,177 of record JACZSY010000248.1, read on the forward strand.
GGGGCTCGATACGCTGGCCAGCGATCCCATCGGCAATTTCGCCCTGGCGCCGGAGGACTTTCAGGCCATCGGCCGCCGCATCGCCCAACTCGGGCGGCCCCTGCTGATCGTTCAGGAGGGGGGGTACGACGTCCCATCCCTCGGGAAGTGCGTGAACAGGTTTTTTGACGGGCTGGACGCGGGTGGTATCGGTGGTATCGGTGGTATCGGTGGCGCCGGCGGCGCTGGAGGGGAGGAAGCGGGATGATGGAAACAAGGGGCGTTTTGGGAAAACAGGGCTTTTTCAGCCAGATCGGCGTTTTGATCTGGAAGGATCTGCTGATCGATTTGCGCCGCAAGGAAAACCTGTTGGGGATGTTCCTCTTCGCCCTGCTGACCCTGCTGATCTTCAACTTCTCCTTGGGGGGCG
>JACZSY010000026.1 GCA_022573975.1 SAR324 cluster bacterium
ACCGTTGCGGTGCTTTGCAATGCTGAGTTCCGCGATGCCCTGGTCTTCCGTATCCGGGTGATAGACCTCGTCGCGGTAGATGAACATGACCAGATCCGCGTCCTGCTCGATCGTTCCGGATTCGCGCAGGTCGGACAGGTGGGGACGTTTGTTGGGTCTGGATTCCAGGGACCGGTTGAGTTGGGCCAAGGCCAATACGGGTACATCCAAATCTTTGGCAAGTACTTTAAGACCGCGCGAAATTTCCGCTACCTCTTGTTCCCGGTTGTCGGTTTTTTTATTGGCCCGCATCAGTTGCAGGTAATCGACCACAATCAGCGACAGGCCGTGTTCCGCTTTTACCCGGTGACTGATTGATCTCAATTCAAGCGGAGTGAGGCCCGGTGAATCGTCGATAAACAACTTTACTTCCGACAATTTCCCGGAGGAGGCCCCCAGCTTATCCCACTCCAAATCATCCATATTCCCTGTGCGTACCTTTTGGCTGTCAACGGATGCATCTGTACATAAAAGCCGCAACGCCAACTGCTCCTTGGACATTTCCAGGCTGAAAAACAAGACACTGGCTTTCCGCATGGTGACGGCGTATTTGGCGATATTGAGGGCGAACGAGGTCTTGCCCATGGAGGGACGGGCCGCCAGGATGATCAGGTCGGAGGGTTGGAATCCAAGGGTTATTTTGTCCAGTTCAATAAATCCCGAAGGTAAGCCAATGTAATCATCTGTCGGATCAAGAGCCTCCATTACGCCAAAGTTATGTTCCAACAGCGTCTTGAGGTGGGCGAACCGGGATGGAGTGGCATGGGTTGCTAGTTCCAGAAAAATACTTCCCGCCTCTTGGATCAATCCCTGTATGTCTTCCTGGGATTCCCGCCCGCGATTGGCGATTTCGGTCGCCGTGTCGATCAGGTGGCGTACTTGATGTTTTTGGCCCACGATCTCCGCGTATACCAGCACGTTGGCGGTGACCGGGGTGAGGTCCACCAGTTCGGCGATGTAGACCAGTCCCCCCACCTGCTCCAGCTTGTTGCGGGATTTGAGATAATTGCCCAGCGTGATTTCGTCGATGGGATCGCCCTGTTCGGTGAGGCCGATCATGGCCTTGAACAGTTCGCGATGGGCGGGCGAGAAAAAGTGCTCCGGCTGAAGGAGTTCAGCCGCCTGGTAGAAGGCTTCGTTGTTGTGGATGATTGCGCCGAGGACACCCTGTTCGGCGTCCTTGTCGTGTGGCAGCATCCCTGCTGATGGAATCGCTTCCTTAGCGACCACCTATCCCTCCTTGGAATGGCGGTTAATGAAAACTGGAAAATTCTCCCCCCTTGTAACGTTCCTGGGGGGGCGGGTCAACCTTTTTTATCGAATACTCCAGGAAAAGCCGGCCCCCGGCAGTTTCGGAAAAAAAGACCGGGGCCGGCCGGCGTCCAAAAGAGGTGCAATCACCGCGGCTCAAGAGGGGCCTTTCCGGCAAGGACAGGATGTGGACTGGCCTCAGGCCTTGGCCTCCGTGCTTCCAGCGGCGGCTTCCCCCGCCGTTTCGGGCGGAGATTCGGCGGGCTTTTCGGCAGTCTTTTCGGCAGTCTTTTCGGTGGCGCTCCCGGCCGATTGCTCTGCTGTTTCGGCGGTGGCTTCGGCGGCTGGCGGGGCGGTTCCGTCTCCGGCGCCATCTTCTGTGACATCCCCGGTGCCATCTCCGGTGCTTTCTTCCGCGGCCTCGACGCCTTCCCCTGGGGGGGGTTCTCCGGCGGGCGCTCCGCTCTCTTCTCCGGGGGTTTTTTCCACGGTTTCGGAAGCGACCACCTTGAACTGGAGTTCCACCTTGACGTCGGTGTGCAGCTTGATCGTCGCGCCGAAGGTGCCCAGGCTCTTCACCGGCGTGTGCAACTGGATGGACTTGCGGTCCAGTTCGAAACCCTGCTCGGCGATCAAGGCTTGCAGGTCGCGGTTGGTGACCGATCCGAACAGGCGGCCGCCGGTTCCGGCGCGGACCTGTACGGTCAACTCCAGGGCGGCCACCTTCTCGGATTCACCCTGGGCGGCCGCGATGGCTTCGGCGCGTTGTTTGCCCAGGAAATGCTGGCGGTGCTGAATTTCGCTGGCGTTTTTCCCGCCGGCCAGCATGGCCATTCCCTTGGGCAGCAGGAAATTGCGGGCGTAGCCGTCCTTGACCTGAACCTCGTCGCCCAGGGAGCCCAGGTTTGGCACGTTCTGGGTCAGAATGATTTTCATGTGTCCTCGAAACTCCTGAGCGGTGTTGGGTGGCGGCGCTTATTCCTGGGAGGAATAGCCCTCTGAAAATGAGAGCAATCCAATGTTGCGCGCGCGCTTGATGGCCTGTTTCAAAGCGCGTTGAGTGGTCGCGGTGTTGCCTGTGATCCGCCGGGGCAGGATGCGGCCCCGCTCGGTGAGGTAGTTTTTCAGCAGCTCCACGTCCTTGAAGGGAATTTCGGTGAGCTTGTTCAACTCCGAGGTCTTGCGGCGGGGAAAAATGATGCGATTTCCGAGCCCCCTGCGGCGGGCAGAACTTTTTCCTCTGGCCATGTGGTTCCTTTACGCTTGTCTGGATAGGTCGTTGCCGGGACTCATTCGCTGAGAGACTTGGCGGCCGAGCCTTCGGTTTTTAATTTTTCAAAATTCGCGAATTCTTTTTCCACGTCCTCCACCGAGACGCTCATCCACTTGATGACCGAATCGTCGATGCGGAAGGTGTTTTCCAGGGCGCGCAGCGCGTCCGGGGTTCTGTCCATGTAAAACAGGTGATAGAAGCCGTATCGGTTCTTCTTCACCTCGTAGGCCAGTCTGCGGCGCCCCCAGGTGGTGTGATGGAGCACCTGGCCTCCATTGGCGCCGATCAACGATTTGAATTTTTCGATCAGTCCTTCCTGATCCTCCTCTCCGGTGTCCGGGTGGAGGATGAAAATGGATTCGTATCCCTGCGTCGTCTCTGGCTTCGCAGTCCCTGGATTTGTCGTCTCTGCCATGCTGGCTGTGTTCCCTATGAATTTATAAAATAAGTTTTTATCGAAACAATGTTTTTGCAACGGTGCTTTTGCAACGGTGCTTTTGAAACCGTATTTTTGGCGCCCGTGCCGATTAAAATCCCGTGTTGCCGTCGACTCCGTCCCTCAAGTTCGCGGGCTTTCCGCTTGCGATAGGCCGCAATCCGCCCGGGCTGGTGGTTTGCGCCATGTTCCACGCCCTACGGCGGAGCGTCCCGGCGTGGTTATTTCTCTCCGTCCTGCTGTCCGGTTTCCCGGAGCAGGCGCTTGCGTTCCCCGGCCCTTTGGGTCCAGGGCAGGGCATTCCACCAGCGTTTGACTTCCTTGCTGCCCTGGCCTGTGTGCAGCGCATATTTTTTCAGCAATTTCACGGTGCGTTGATTCATGGGTGTTTCTTCACCTGTTGGAGGGCGGAGCGCCATTTTCGCCCCTGGGTTCTGTATCCGGCCGGGCGCCGGTTCCATCGGTGGATTGGCGCATGTTGTCAGGTGGCGCTGAAATTTTCGAACGCGCCGGTTTCCACAAAATCGAGGGCCAGGCCCACCGCGATTTCCACGGCGGCATCCAGTTGTCCGGCATCCTCCCTGCTCATGCCCAGCACATGGGACACCACGTTTCCCTGGTGTGGCGGCCGTCCGATTCCGATGCGGATGCGCTTGAAGGCATTGCTGCCCACCGATTCGATGATGGAGCGCAATCCGCGGTGGCCGCCGTCCGAGCCCGCTTTTCTCTGCCGCACCAGCCCGGGCGTCAATTCCAGATCGTCCACCACGGCCAGGCAATCCTCCAGCGGTATTTTGAAATAAGCCAACAATTCCGCCACGGCCCTGCCGCTGTGGTTCATGAAGGTTTGCGGCTTGGCCAGCAGGTACTTCCGCCGGCCCCGGATGCCCTTGGAGACCAGCATTTCGCCATGACGCTTCCACGCCGGCGCGCCCAACCGCCCGGCCAGCCGCTCCAACACCCAAAACCCCATGTTGTGGCGGGTGTTCTCGTATTTTCGCCCCGGATTGCCGAGCCCGACGATAAGCACCATGAAGATTAAGCGCTTTTGAAAATAAGGTCCATGAACCCGCGCACGGCCTAGGATTTCTCGGAGGACTCCGTTTCGCCTTCCGGTTTTTCGGCCCCTTCCCCGCCCTCGGCCGCTTCTTCGCCTTCGGCCAATTCACCTTCCTCGTCTTCGGCCTCCAAAACCTCCACCCTCGGCGCCGCCACCACGAACAGCGTTTCCTCCATCGAGGTGATCGCCTTGATGCCATCGGGCAGGGTCACCGCGCTCAGATGCACGCTGTGTCCGATTTCCATCTGGCTGACGTCCACCAGGATGAATTCGGGGATGAGGGTGGGCAGGCATTCGATGGTGATTTCCCGGGTCACCTGTTGCAGGATGCCTCCCATGGTTTCACCCTCGGCCTTGCCATCCGGGCGCACCTCCACCGCAACCTGCACCATCTGGCTGACGTCGACCTCATGGAAGTCGATGTGTACCAAGGCGTTGCCCACGGCCGTCGTTTGAACTTCCTTCAACAATACGGATTTCTCCTCGGCCTGTTTGCCGTTTTCGATCTTCAGCTTGATCAGCCGCTCGCCGCCGTGAAGGGCGGTCACCATCCGGGAAGCCTCATGCGCATCGAGTTGCAACGGCAACGAATACTGATCGGCTCCACTCAGTCCATAAAGCACCCCCGGCACCAGGCCTTCCTGACGCAGCTTTCGCATCGCGTTTTTTCCTTTTACACCGCGCGGGGACGCGGTGAGGGTCATTTCGGTCATGGGCGATTCTCTTCAGCGATGACGGTGTGGCGATCCAGCGATGCGGGCCGTGCGATCGCAATATGCAGGGAGGTGACAGGCGCAGGTTTTTTTCGGACGGCTTTTTCCGGCCATGTTTTGCCGCCGCCAGGGGACGCTCCCAAAAAAATGTGTAATCTAAATTTTTACGATGAATCGGCTCCGGGGTCAAGAAAAGACTTTCGCGGGCAGTGGGCCGGTTTCAATGTGTGATCGATTTTCTGGCGCCATGTCATGCCGGGCGACGCGGCCCGTCTTCTTTTTATTGATGCTTGGGGTGATTGGGAGGAAGGTCCTTCGCTATGCTCTGGACGACAATTTTCAAAAGGACCCACCGCCGAAAATTCAGGGAAATTGTCTGGTTTGCCCAATGCGTGTATAGTGCGCCTCGCTCCAAGACGGAACTCCGGGTGCGATGCCCCCGGGAATATTTGAACAAAATCACCATCACTCCGCAAGTGCGCCATGCCCCCCCCTCCTCCCAACGCAGCGAACCCGGCAACCGCCCCCGCGCCACCCCTGGCGGTTCCCGGTTTTTTGTTTTTGGGGCGCAACATCGGCATCAAGGACGACTCGCTCGATTTCGCCGTGGCCCATGCCAGCCGGCCCTGCGCGGCGGCCGCGGTGTTCACCCGCAACAACTTTCCCGGCGCCCCGCTGATCGTGGGGCGCGAGCATCTGCTTGACGGGCGCTTGCAGACGGTGGCGGTCAACTCCAAGAACGCCAACGTGGCCACCGGAGCAGGCGGCATCGAGGACGCGCGGCGGGTCTGCCGGGCGCTCGGCGCGGCCCTGGGAATCGATCCGTCCCTGATCCTTCCCAGTTCGACGGGCGTGATCGGGGTTCCGTTGCCCATCGGCCAACTGGAAGCGGCCTGCGCCGAGTCGCCCCCGTTGCTGGAGCCGGCGCCCGAGGCGATCGAACGATTCGCCCGCGCCATCATGACCACCGATACGCGGCCCAAGTGGATCTCCCTGCCCGTGGGGCCGGCCACGCTCACCGGCGTCGCCAAGGGCGCGGGCATGATCGAACCCAACATGGCCACCATGCTGGCCTACTTCTTCACCGATGCGGAGGTGGCGCCCGGGCGGCTGCGGGCCATGCTGACCCGCGCCGTGGCGCGTTCGTTCAACCGCATCTCGGTGGACGGCGACACCTCCACCTCCGACACGGTGCTGGTGATGGCCAACGGACTGGCCGGCGCGGTGGACCCCGAGGCCTTCGAAAGCGCGCTGGAGCAGGCCTGCGGACACCTGGCCCGGGAAATCGTGCGGGATGGGGAAGGGGCCACCAAGCTGATCGAACTGACCGTGTGCGAGGCGGCCTCCCCGCAAGCCGCGCTGGCCATCGCCAAGGCGGTGATCAACTCGCCACTCATCAAGACCGCCATCCACGGCGCCGATCCCAACTGGGGGCGGTTCGTGATGGCCGTGGGCAAGGCCTTCGATTATCCCGTGCCGCTGGAAAATCTGAGCATCGAATTCGGCCCGCCCCGCTCCCAACATGCGCCATCGAAGGAGGCGCCACTGACCATCGCCGCCAATCGCCGGGAGGACTCCGTGCTGGCCCGCATCGGGGACTATCTGAAAAACGAAGAGGTGTTGGTGCGCATCCGCCTTGGCATGGGGGATCACAGCGAGACGGTGTGGGGCTGCGACCTTTCCGCCGAGTATGTGAGGATCAACGCGGAATACACCACCTGAGCGCCCCATGCGGCGCCTCTCCATCGAGCCTGTCCTGAGCTTGCCGAAGACCGGAAGTTGAGGCTTCGAGCGCCGAAACTCCCATCCCCTCAATCCCACCCACCCCATGGAAAGAAAGCTCCCCTCCCTGTGTTGGGGCGACGGGGGAATCCCCATCCCCGGCCCTGCTCTGGGGAAGGGTGACTACCTGCTTATATCATTGTAAACACGACGTATTTTCCCTCTCCACATTGGAGAGGGAGGGAGGCCGCAGGCCGGAGGGGTGAGGCTTCGAGGGCCGGGCAGAAGGCCGGAAGGGGTGCGGCTTCACTTCTCTTTGCCGCATCGGCTGACTTTGCCATGGCCCTGGAAGGGAGGGCCGTTGGCCTTTCAACGCAACTCGTGCCCGACGCAACTGTTGCCGTTCTGGTTGCTGTTGGCGCCGTCGGGACAGATGGTGTTGTTCATGCGGGCGAATTCGAGCGAGGGGGGGGTTTTGGCCAGGAAGAGCGTGGCGTCCGTGAACACCGCGTAGCGCAGGTCCGCGCCGGTCAGGTCGGCCCGGGTAAAATTGCTGCCGGTGTGCTGGCTCATGGCGAGCTTGGCCCCTCTCAGATCCGTATAGCTCAGGTCGCTGTTCACCGTGCGGCTCAAGCCCATTTCCGCATAGCGCATGGTGGCGCCCAGAAAGCTGCTGGAGCGGATGATCGCCCCCTCCAGGCGGACAAAACTGAGGTCGCTGTGGGAGAGGTTGATTTCGCTCAACTCCGCCCCCCGCAGATCGGCGCCCCGCAGGTCCGCTCCCTTGAAATCCGTGCGGTGGATGACGCCCCGCAGGTCGGCCTTGGTCAGTTGGGCGAAACTCAGGTCCAGCCCGGAGAGATTGTGATTTCTCAGGTCGCACCGGCGCAGGTCGGCCACGGGAGCCAGCCCGTCGGGACAGTCCAGCCCTTTCCCAGGGGCGCCGGCGCGGGCGTCGTTGCAAAGCAGGTTGCCGAAAGCGTCGAATCCGGAGACCACCGAACCATCGGGGCACGATTCCCCGGCCAACTGCAGGTTGCCCGGCAAGCCCCGCGCTCCCTGGGGGCCGGGTGGGCCGGCGGGTCCTGTCAGGCCGGCGGGGCCGGTGGCCCCCCCGGGTCCTTCGGCGCCCGCGGGGCCGGCCGGTCCAATCGGTCCAATCGGTCCAATCGGTCCAATCGGTCCGGGCGCTCCGGCCGGTCCGCCGGCTCCGTCCGCACCGGGGGCGCCTGGCGCTCCGGGGTCGCCTTTCGCACCGGCGGGGCCCCTGGGCCCCAGCACACCGGGGGGGCCTCCAATACCGGCCGGGCCGGCGGGCCCGGACTGGCCCTGGGTGCCTTGTTTTCCTTGCGGGCCGGGCAGGGCTTCCATTCGCCGTACCGCCTCGCGCACCCGGTCCAATTGTCCCTGAAGCGCCTCCACCCGCGACTGCAAGCCATTGTCCGGTCCGTTCCGCCAGTCCTCGATGGATTGGCCCAGGGCGGCGATTTGTTGGCGGATCGCTTCCATCCATTCACGAATGAAACTGGGGCTCTCCGCGGCGAACACGGGGGCTGCCAGCAACACCGCCACCAACGCGCCTATCAGCAGCTTGGTTCGAATTCGCATGGGTGGAAACTCATCTTTCGCGGGGTTGCGGGCCGGGAACGATGGCCCATCCTTCCCTCAATAAGGGGTGCCCGGAACCTTGTCAAGTGCGGTCATACTTGACCAGGCACGAACGAAACCCACCAATGGCGCCCCGATTTGGGGCGGTTGCCGGGGCCGGGGCCGGTTTCCTCCCCCGGCCCGGCAAGGCGCGTTCCGCGCGACGAGGGGCACAACCCGGAAAGCGTTGGAGCGCGGCTCCCTTTTCAGGAGCCTGTTTTCCGTTGGGGATTGGCCGCGATCTTGAGGCGGCCGGCCTGTTTGAGGAAGGTCATGAACTCCGCCGGGGTTGGCAGGATACCCGCGTGCTTGGCCACCACGGAATTGTCAGGCCCCAGAATGACGTAGTAGGGCAGCGCCAGGGTGCGGAAGCGTTCGACCTGAAGCTTTTGATTGACCTCCCCGTAGTCCCCCCCGTCGGTATAGAGTTGGGCCAGTTCGAAGCGGTCCCTCAGGGCCTCGAAGACGATTTTTTCGGAGAAGATCTTCTTTTCCATCCAGCGGCAGTTGACGCAGGTGTACCCGGTGAAATCGATGAAAACCGGCCTGCCAGTGGCCTTGGCGCGGGCCAGGGCCGGTGGCAGGGTGGGGTGCCAGGGCAGGGCGTGAACCGAATTGAGGTCCACGTATTCCCCGCCGCGGGTGGTTAGCGAGGCCGTCCGCTCGCGATCCAGGGGCGGAGGCAGGTAGGATTCGGTGTAGCTGTCCAAATCGCGCCCGGAAACCCCCGCCACCATGTAGAGGGTCAGGCCCACGAACACCGCGCCGGAAGCCAGCCGCATCGCACCGCGGTGCGTCACCGAAACACCCGGCCAGGGGATCAGTCCCAGCACGATCAATGCGATCAGTCCGGCCATGGCGCCCCACAGGCCCAGCACCAATCCGCGGTCGAAAAATCCCCATTGCCAGATCAGGTCGGCGTTGCTGATGAATTTGAGCGCGGCGGCCAATTCCAGGATGCCCAGCACCACCTTGAGCTGCACCAGCCAGTTGCCCGAGCGGCCCCGCAGCCTCAGCACGAAGCCGGGAAACAACGCCAGCAGGAAAAACGGGAAGGCGAACACCGAGGAAAAAACCACCATCCCCACCACCGGCCAGAACACCTCGCCCTGGGTGGCGGCCACCAGCAGGGTGCCCACGAAAGGCATGGTGCAGGTAAACGAGGTGACCGTGAACGCCACCCCCATCAGCATCACGCCCAGCGGGCCCTTGATGTCGAAAGAGGCCTTGTTGAGGCGCTGCAACAGGCCGCCCGGCGCGGAAAAGTCCCAAAAGCCCATCAGGCTAAAGGCGAACACCACGAAAAACGCGGCCACGGCCAGATTGACCCAGGGACTGGTGGCGAACTGGCTCACGCCCGTGGCCCCCAGCGCGAAGGTCAGGGCCAGACCGAGGATGGTGGAGGTGAGGACGATGCCGGCCGCGAACAGCAGCGCCAGCTTGAGCACCCCCCCGGAGCCCCGTTCACTGGCGCTGGTGAAAAACGACACCGTCACCGGAATCATGGGGAACACGCAGGGCGTCAGCAGGGCCAGCAACCCAAACCCCACCGCCAGCAGCAGGAAACCGCTCAGCCCTCCCGCCAGCGCGCTTTCCAGCGTGTCCGCGCTGATGGTGAAATTGCCATCGGCGTCCTTGAAGTCGATGGTGCGTTGGAGGAAATCGAAGGCCGGACGCACCTCGCCGGGCTCCACGGTCAAACCGGCGGAGATTTTGCCGGTGCGCGGCGGTGTGCAGATGCGGTTGTTGCACACCTGATAACGCAATAGACCGGTGATGGACAACGCTCCCGCGCTTACCGTCTCCGGCACCCGCATGTTCTGGTAGAACCGCACCGATTTGGGATGGAAGGCCAGGGGAATGCCGGCTACCTTGTCCATTTTCAACACGGGGTTGGTCTCGTAGACCGGCCCCTGGAGTTCCAACCCGGCGGATTTCACGGCCAGGGTGGTGGGCGGCGGAGCGAACTCGTGATCCTGGGGCACCAGCGAATAGGTGTACCAGCCTTCGGCGATGCGCCCGGTCACGATCAGCCGGACATGCTCTCCGGGCCGGGCCGTGGCGGGCTCCATCCGGGCCTCGAAGGTGGCCAGCACTTCGGGAATTTCCTGCTCCAGCCCAGGAAAAACCGGCGTCTGGGCCAGGAGGGGTGCGGCCAGCAACCCTATTCCCACCATCCACATCGTACCCCTGGCGCGCCCGGCAAGGCGCGCTGCGAACAATCGCCCGATCCTGTTGAAATTACTCCACACCATACAATTTCTCCCTGGCCGGTGCCCTAAAATTTCAAGGCCGTTGGGTTCCGCGGGAAGGGACATTTCACCACTCCCTGCCTGTCGAATCCATTTTTTCATAATAAACCCGGTTGGGGAAATCCGATGTTTCCTCGCTTACAAACCAGCCATGGGCGAAAAACACTGCCGGGTGTCACCTTGCCGAAGGCCAACCGGTGGCATTGACGCGGGGGCATTGACGCGATGGCATTGACGCAGGGGCATCCAGCCGCGTCCGGCCGGGAACCCGCCACCGGGATTCCGCGGCAGAGACAACGGCCGGGAAGGGGGGGGGGGCCTCTCCTGCCTGTCCCGAGGCGCCGGCAGGGAGATTTTTAGCCGCCGGCAGGGAGGTGGGGTGGTAAAAACGGGACCAACTTGAGGCTGGGATGAACCGAAGGAACACTCGGGGGAGCGCTTCCGCTCCGATTGCCCAGCCGGTTGATCCAAGCAGGAAGGAATGGACACGGCTGGTTTGACCCGGGGCGAAAACGCCGCGTCCACCAAATCTGGCCGGAATTATTCGAAAATCTTGTTGATTTTTTCGGACAGGGTTTTCGCGTCGAACGGCTTGATGATGTAATTGTTGACTCCCGCCTGGGCGGCCTTGACGATGTTTTCCTGCATGGCCTCCGCCGTCACCATCAGGACGGGAATGTCCTTCTTGTCCTCGCTGGCCCGGATGGCCATCAACAGGTCCAATCCGGACATATTGGGCATGTTCCAGTCGGTGATCACGAAATCCACTTTTTCCGTTTCCATGATTTGCAGGGCCTTGGCCCCGTCTTCGGCCTCAAGTATCGTTTCGTAGCCCAACTGTTTGAGAATGTTGGTGATAATCCGCCGCATGGTGGCGAAATCATCGACAACGAGCACATGCATCTTGGTATCCGCCGCCATTTTTTCTCCTCGTGAAAAGCGTCTTTCGGGTAAGGGTGTTCAGAGCACTAAAATGAATCCCTGGTTGATGGGGCCAACTCAAAATCCCAGTTCGCCAAGCAGGGTATCCACACTGTCCTGAGAGAGCCGGTTCACGGCATCCGGCCCGATGAGATCGCTGGAAAATTCGTTCCGCGATCCTTCCTTAAGTTCCCCCGGACCTTTCCGTCCCTTCACAATCACTTGAATTAATTGATATTGCAAGATTTCGATGAAGGCGATTACCTTTTTCAGCGTCTGTCCGGTCAAATCCTGAACACTTTGGTTGGCGAAGAGAAGCATGAATCGGTCATGATTTTCCTGGAGGGACTTTTCCATGCCGTGGATTCGCGCCGCCGCGCCATCGTGCAAGGCGCCGCGAATGGCGTCCAGTTTTTCCGCCACCTGGGGATGGTCCGCCATTAATTTAACGCATTCCTCCTCGCATTCGGCCAACACCCGGGTTCCGGATTGAATCCGTTTCCTGTCCTCTTCCACATATACGCTCAACGTCTCCAGCAAATCCAGGTTGCGGTTGGTGCAGTCTTCCAGTTCCTGGATGACTGAATTGAGGGTTTCGTTGGCATCGGGCAGCGCCCCGGTCGAGCTTTGCAGGGATTCCAGGGGAAAATCCCTGGAAATTTCATTGAGACCGACGTAAATGTTGCGAATCAGGCGTCCCACCAGGTTCGTCAACTCGTAGCTTTGCCGCGATGTGGTGACCATGTTGATATGGTCCATCATCAACTCGACGTCGGCCCAATCCTGGCGGATCACGCCCTTGAACAGCCCCGAGATGGGCCGGAGCACCATGTGGCTGCGTCCTTCGGTGGGAAGATGATCGGTCTGTCCGAGGGAGAACAGGCGGCCGACCTGGCTTTCCACCGTTTCGTTGAGCTCCTTGAGCATGCCGGAAATCCGGTTCAGCTGTTCGTTTTCCGACTCGGGAAGTTCCTCCGGCGGGTTGGGGAGGTGAAACACCAGGGTTTCCTGGTTGACTTTTCCCAACAGGTAGCCCAGCAGGGAGGCGACGGGGACATTCCGGTCGAAGAGGGAGTCCTCCGCCTGCGCCATTTGGCGGTGCGAGGTCACGATTTCGGCCAATCGTCCCGATTGCAGGTTGGCGCCCCAGGCCAGGTTCATGGCCTCCGTCAGCTCCTTCACAAAGGCGCGAAGCTCGGTGAGCGTCCAAAGTAGCGTTTCCTTGTCGATTTCCTGGCCGCCCTCCGTCTGCATCGGCCCATCGGATTGCAGGGAAATCGAAATTTCCTCAATCGTGTTTTCCCGCACGAGGGCGTCCTCTTGTGCTGTGTCCCGATGCATGCTTATCCGGAAGACGGTTAAACCGTTTCAAATATGCTTTTAAACGCCTTGATAGGATAGGAGGTCCGGTTCGGAACGAAAACCGGGAATAATATTTCCCACTCCCCCACGTCTCGAAATACCCATTGCGCCCCGGCGCCGGTACAAGGCGCCGGATAATGCTCCGGACAAAACCTCGTGGCGCACCCACTTCATGGCGGAGTGGCTTTCTGGCGCAGCCTCCCATGAAATTCAGCAGGCCGATCCATTTGTGGTTGGCGTCCCTGCGGACAATATAATCCAAAACACGCCGGGTGTCGAGGAATCGGGGCCGGAAAAACCAGGGGGCCGCCGCGGGCCCATCGGAGAAGCGCGGGCGGGGGGGGCGCCGCGGGCTTCTTTTCCAGTCCATCCATTCGTGGTAGGAGATGGGGGTGTGCTTTTCCGTAAGGTGCGGAAACCGCGGACGGCGGTCATCGTCCGCGTCGTGGCCGGAGGAACAAACCGCGCCCCGGGCGTTCCCAGTCTCCGTGTCGCTCACCGGCGGCTTGACGATAATTTTTTCCCCCGATTCCCTTACCAACGGCCCGCCATGCTGATCGAATCGATTCACGCCAGGGAAATCCTGGATTCCCGGGGCAACCCGACGGTGGAAGTGGATGTGACGCTGGAGGACGGCAGCCTGGGACGGGCCGCGGTGCCTTCCGGAGCCTCGACGGGCGTGCACGAGGCAGTGGAGTTGCGCGACGAGGATCCGGCCCGCTATGGGGGCAAGGGCGTGCTCAAGGCGGTGGAGAATGTGAACCTGGTTATCGCGCCGGAACTGGAGGGGGAATCCGCGGAGCAGCAGACCACGCTGGACAACCGGCTGATGGCCCTGGACGGCACCCCCAACAAGGCCCGGCTGGGGGCCAACGCCATCCTCGGGGTCTCCCTGGCGGCGGCGCGGGCCATGGCGGTCTATTACGGCATCCCACTGTACCGCTATATCGGCGGGCTGCGCGCCCGCACCCTTCCCATGCCGATGATGAACATCCTCAACGGCGGCAAACACGCCGACAACAACGTGGACATCCAGGAGTTCATGGTGGTGCCCGTGGGGGCGGACACCTTCCGCGAAGCCCTGCGCATGGGCGCCGAAACCTTCCATGCGCTCAAAAAAGTGTTGAGCGGCAAAGGCTACAACACCAACGTGGGGGACGAAGGGGGTTTCGCCCCCAACCTGGGATCCAACATGGAAGCCCTGGAATTGATCGTGCGGGCCATCGAGGACACCGGCCGCAAGCCCGGCGAGGATCTGGCCATCGCCATGGACCCCGCCGCCAGCGAGTTCTACCACGACGGCGCCTACGTGCTGGAAGCCGAAGGAGGCGCCCGCAAGGACTCGGGGGAGATGATCGCTTTTTACGAGGAAATGGCCGCCAAGTTCCCCATCGTCTCCATCGAGGACGGCTTGGCCGAGGACGATTGGGACGGCTGGCGCGCCATGAACGCACAAATGGGCGGGCGCATGCAACTGGTGGGCGACGATCTATTCGTCACCAACACCGAAAGGCTGGCCGAGGGCATCCGCACCCGCGCGGCCAATTCGATTCTGATCAAGGTCAATCAGATCGGAACCCTCACCGAAGCGCTGGACGCCGTGGAGATGGCCACCCGCGCCGGGTTCACCTGCGTGATCTCCCACCGCTCCGGCGAAACAGAGGACACGGTGATCGCCGACATCGCCGTGGCCACCAACGCGGGCCAGATCAAGACCGGCTCGGCCTCCCGCAGCGATCGCGTGGCCAAGTACAACCAGTTGCTGCGGATCGAGGAAATGCTGGGGGACCAGGCCGTATTCCCGGGAAAGAAGGTGTTTTCCTCCCTCGGCTGACACAGAACCGCGCCCAAAAAGGCGCGGCCCGGAACACCCGCCTCCACCTCCCGGCCAAACGGCATCCCATCGGAAGGGTTGCAGATGAAATCGAAAGCCAAACGCCATCAGAAAAAATCGCGGGCCACCATCGCCCGGACGGAATCTTCCGGAGGGAACTCCCGTTCCGGAATCTTCACCGCGGGCGGCGCGCCAGGCTGGCTGGGCTGGCTGGGCTGGCTGAACCAGCCGCTGGGAACCTCCCCGGCCCCGGGGGGAGGCCTTCAGCATCGCCTGCCCCGCTGGTTCATGTTGTTCCTCGGCATGTTTGGCGTGGGAATCATCCTGATTTCCCTCATCGGCGACCAGGGCCTGATCGCCTATTACGAACTGCGGGGGCAAGCGGAAACCCTGAAGGAAAACGTGGCCGCCATGAAGACCCGGAAAAATCGCCTGCTGCGGGAAATAGAAGCGCTGCAGGGAGACCCCGCCACCATTGAACACCTGGCCCGTAAATACCACGGCCTGGTCAAGCCGGGCGACGTGGTTTTGCAGCTTCCTGAAAAGCCATTGCTTCCATGAGCGCGGCCAATTCCATGCGGCCGTCGCATTCCATTTTCCCGGCCTCCGGTTTGCGGAGGATTCTCTTCGGCCTGCGGATCTCGATGCCGGTCGCGGTGCTGATTTCCGTGGCGTGCTGGGCGTTCCTTTCCCCATCCGCCTCGGCGCAAATGCGGCGTCATCCCTTTCCCCCCCATCAGGGCCTGGCCAACCCGATGCGGGCGCCCGGCCTCACTTCCGGCCCGCGCATTCCGCTGGGTTCCCGGCCGCGCACCGGTTTTCACGCCGTGCTCTCCCAACCCACCGAGGGCGGCCAGCGGCCGTTGCTGCTGGGCCTGCTGGCGTTCTACCGGGTGGTGGTCAGCCCGGTGAACGGTTCCAACAGCGACCTGGCGCCGGTGCATTCCCTCTACGCCGTGCAGGCCGTCGCCGCCTACGGCAGCCTGCTGGGCCTCGTTTTGATCACCGAGCGGCTGATTCACGAACCGGGCGAGATTCCCTTCGCTCCCGCCTTCACCGAAAACGGGCGGGTCTTCCATTACGATCCGCTGCTCTGGAACGTGTTCTGGTGGCAATGACGGGCGCCCTTGGAGCAACGTCATCGAGCCCGGCGCGCGGCGCGTATTAACAAGCCACCGCAAAACGGCACCGCAAAACGGAACCGCGAAACGAAACCGCGAAACGAAACCACCGATGAACGCGAATGAACGCGGATTTGGGTAAAGGGTCAGGTTGAATCCTTTCGCTTTGAGGGCGGCGATGCACCTTCCTTGGAAGGGTCCAAAATCTTCCCTCCCTGCGGCGGCCTCCACGGAAATCCAGAGTTTGTCATCGGCTCCATGGCTATTGGAAATCCGGCCCTGTTTGTCACGGGGGGTTCCCCTCATGGGTCCCGCCACTCCCTCCCCATTGTCATCCTCCGGCAATCAGAGGCGGCACCCGGCAGAGAGGCGCCAAGCTGCGCACCCGCCAAGGCCGTGCCCCACCATCGCCATAAAAATCACCGGTACTGGGAAGACCAGGGTGCGAACCCCCGGGGGTTTTTCTGGTGAAAATTATTCCCAGGACGCGCGGTTCCGGCCCCCTGTTTTCACCCGGCATGGGGCACCCCCACGGCCCCCGCCGGATCCGGCGGGGCAGGGACCGAACCACCCGCCCGGAGCCGCAGAGGGGGCGGACTCCAAACAAGCGTCTGGCGCAAGGCGCGTGTTCCAATTTGCGTCAACCCCGGATGCATCGGATTTTTCATGCCGGCTCCGCTTATAAAAATCCGAACCCGCAAAATTCCCACTGACACCACACTCGCCCCTCCAATTTCTTTGAACATTTTGCGGTTCGTGGCGTTCAATTAATTTATATGTGCTAAATTCCTACCTATTTAAAAAAATTTTGGCCGCCTCCTTTCATCGATCTGGAATTCAGGAATAAATATGACCCTTGACAAGTCGAAAGTCCGGTTATGGACCTATTGGATATTCGGAATTTTACTCGCCTTGGGATTCCTTGCCCGCCCTGGGCTGGAATGGCGGGGCAGTGGTCAGCTTCACACCCTGATGGAGGCGGTGGCCACGCTGCTGGCGCTGATTGTTGGCGTGATGGCCCTGGTGCGTTTCTACAGCAGGAAAGACAACACGTTTTTGTTCGTCGGGGCCGGCTTTATCGGAACCGCCTTTCTGGATGGCTATCACGCCATCGTCACCTCGTCTTTTTTCGCCCAATTCCTTCCATCGGATCTTCGTTCCTTGATTCCCTGGAGTTGGGTCGCTTCGCGGATGTTTCTTTCCATTGCCCTTTATTTGAGTTTCCTGGCCTGGAAACGGGAGCGTCGCTTGGGGGCGGCGGGAAAGATTCCCGAGAAATGGGTCTACTGGGGCTCCGCGATATTAACCCTGGTCAGCTTCCTGTTTTTCGCTTTTGTGCCCCTCCCCCGGGCCTACTATCCCGAAATTTTCTTTCATCGTCCCGAGGAATTCGTCCCGGCCTTGTTTTTTCTCCTTGCCCTGATCGGGTATTTCCGCCAGGGGAAATGGCGGAACCATGTCTTCGAGCATTGGATGATGCTGACCCTCATCGTCAGCTTTTTGGGCCAGGCGGTGTTCATGTCCCATTCCGGGCAGTTGTTCGATTTCGAATTCGACATCGCGCATTTGTTGAAAAAATCAAGCTACCTGTTCGTTCTCACCGGCTTGACCGTCAATATGTTTTATCTTTTCCGCCAGGCGGACGAAAACGCGGAGAGAATTCGCGCCATGGTCGATAATATCGCCGATGCGATCATCACCATCGACGAGAAGGGCGTCATTCAGTCTTCGAATCCGGGAACCGAACGCATTTTCGGTTTTTCCTCCCAGGAACTGATTGGGAAAAATATCAGTGAATTGGCCGCGGAACCCTACAGAAGCGGACATGACGCCTACCTCGCCAATTTTCTGGATACCGGCAACGCCAAAATCATAGGAAAACCAAGGGAGGTGGAAGGGAGGAAAAAAAGCGGGATTGTTTTTCCCATGGATTTAACGGTGACCGAACTTCGGGTCAACAATGAGCGATTGTTCCTGGGCATCGTGCGCGACATCACCGAGCGCAAGGAGATGGATCGGCTGAAATCCGAATTCATCTCTACCGTCTCTCACGAGCTGAGAACGCCGTTGACTTCCATCCGCGGATCGCTGGGCATGATATCCAGCGGCAAACTGGGGGAAATTCCCGAAAAAGCCGAACGGATGATCAAACTGGCGCGGCGAAACAGCGAGCGGCTGATCAATTTGGTGAACGATTTGCTGGATGTGGAAAAGATTCAATCGGGGAAACTGGAATTTCATTTTGAACGCCTTGACCTGACTCAGCTGGTGAAAAAATCCATCGAATCCACCCGTCCCTTTGCGGATGAGCATGGCGTGACCTTCGAAATGGGCGGTTCCATTCCAGCGGCCTACATCACCGGTGACAACGACCGCCTGATGCAGGTGATGACCAATTTATTGTCGAATGCCGCGAAATTTTCCTCCCCAGGAGATAAAGTTGAAATATCGGTCACCCGCGAGGGGAACATGATCCGCGTCTCCGTGGCCGACCAGGGCCTCGGCATTCCCGAGGATTTTCAAGACCGGATTTTCGAACGGTTCACCCAGGCCGATTCGTCCGACACCCGCATCAAAGGGGGTACCGGGCTCGGATTGAACATATCCAAGGCCATCGTGGATGTTCACAAGGGAATCATCGATTTTCACACCACCCATGGCCAAGGCAGCACATTCTACTTCGAACTCCGGGAGGCGGCGGAGATGGAAATGGAAGCCGGCAAAGGGCCGCCAACCCAGCCCGGCCTTTCCCCGGGGGAACTTGAAGAGGGGAGGAATGTTCTCATCCTGGAGGACAACGCCGACGTGGCTCATTTGATCGCCATGATGTTGGAACAAAACGGGTTCAACACCGAAATCGCGCATAGCGCGGGTCAAGCCAAAAAATTACTTTCCGAAAAAATGTTCCATGCGCTGACGGTGGACATTTTACTGCCCGACCAGGATGGCATCGCATTTATCCGGGAATTGCGCATTCAGGAGAGATTCAAGGATTTGGCGATCGTGGTGGTATCGGTGCAGGCCAAGCAAACCCATCAAGAGGTGGTGACCGCCGCGATGGGCGTGGTGGACTGGCTGGAAAAACCGATCGATCAAGACCGGTTGCTCCATGCCCTGCAAAAAGCCGCCAGGCCGGAGGGTGCGGAAAAACCGAGGGTTTTATACGTGGAGGACGACCTGGACCTGGCCGAGGTGATCAATTCCATGGCCGGGGACGCCATGGAATTGATCATTGCGCCCACCCTGACGGAGGCAAGGGAAATCCTGGCAAACCAACGATTCGACCTGGTGATCCTCGATGTCGCGCTCCCTGACGGGTCGGGGCTGGACCTTTTGCCATTGTTGAAAAACAGTGGGGGCGCCATCACGCCCGTAATCATCTTTTCGGCAAATGGAGTGAATGGGGAAATTTCCAGAAAAGTGGACGCCGCTCTGGAAAAATCCCGCACCTCCAACGAAGAGCTTCTTGAGACCATCAAATCGTTGCTTCCCGCCCAGGCAGAGAAGAGCCTTTTGGATGAATAAAGGTTGACTCCATGATCCGCCCCTTGAGCAAAATATTGTTGGCCGAAGACGATCCCGATATTCAGGAAGTCGCGGCATTGGCGCTTGAAGCCATCGGTGGTTTCACGGTTGAAACCTGCGATTCCGGAACGGAGGTCGTGGAAGCCGCGCGCCGGTTTCGGCCGGACTTTATTATTTTGGATGTGATGATGCCCGGCATGGATGGCCCCACCACCCTCAAGTCCCTGCGCGGCACCGTGGAATTTAAAACGATTCCCGTGATTTTCCTGACCGCGAAAGCCATGAAAAACGAGATCGAGGATTTTATCGGCATGGGCGCCCTGGATGTGATCACAAAACCATTTGACCCCGAAACCCTGTCCGATCAAATTCTCGCCATTTGGAACAAACACCATGAGTGACGTCAAGGAAAAATTCATCAACCGGATGGAGGCCCTGCGCAGCGCGTTCGAGGCGAAACTGGGGGAACGGCTCAATGAATTGGAAGCGGTCATTGGCGAGATGAACACGGTAAATTCATCCGTTGGAATGAAAAAATCCCTGGAAAAACTGCACACGCTCTCCCATAAGCTCAGAGGCGCGGCCAGCACATTCGGATTTTCCCACGTGGCGGGTATTGCCCAGGTGTTGGAACAATTGAGCGTCGATGGGTTGAAGGATATCGCGGTGGCGTCGCCGGACAATTTTCTCGAAATCAGCGATCTGGTGAAGTCGCTCCGGGTGATCCACGATTTCGGCGACAAAACCTCCATTGTCGAGGGGGCTTCCTGGCAGATCGTGCTGGAAGAACTTGGCACCCGCAAGGAATTGGACAACACGATTTTCATTGTGGACGACGACCTTCCCATGGTGGAACTGCTGGAAGAGCAATTGACCCTGTTTGGATTCACCGTTAAAAGCATCACCAACCTCTCGCATCTCCCCCGCGAGGTGGAAACCCATCCTCCCGCCGCGATCCTGATGGATATCATGTTCCCGGGGGAAGAGGACGCCGGTGTGCTGGCCATTCAGGCCTTGAAGGAAAAAGAATTATTGTCCTGTCCAGTCATTTTTCTTTCCGTGCGCGGCGATTTCAAGGCCCGGCTGGGCGCCGTGCGGGCCGGTTGCGATGGCTTCCTGGTGAAACCGGTCGATATCATCGAATTGGTGGACACCCTGAACCGCCTCACCAAGGCGCCCGTCGAGTTCGCCTACCGGGTGTTGGTGGTGGATGACGATGCCGATGTGGCGGAACGCAATGCGCTCTTGCTGAGCGAGGCTGGCATGGAAGTCAAGGTGGTGAGCGATCCGATGAGCGTGATGGCCACCATCAGGGAAATCGAACCCGACGCCATCCTGATGGACATCAACATGCCGGATTGCAATGGGTTCGAACTGGCCACCGTGATCCGCCAGGACAGAAAATTCCTGCAAATCCCAATTATATTTTTGACCGCGGAAGGGGGAGTGGAGCGGCAGTTTTCCGCCCTGCGTTCGGGGGCCGACGAATTTTTGGAAAAATCCGCCAAACCGGATTATCTGGTGGCCTCCGTGCTGGCCCGGGCCAAGCGCTCACGAATTATCAATGCCTTGATTTCGCGATTGAAGGAAAGCGAAACCCGTTTCCGCGCCGTGGCCCAGACGGCGGTCGACGCCATCGTTTCGGTGGATCAGAAAGGCAGGATCATCTTTTGGAATTCGGCCGCGCAATCCATCTTCGGTTATGCCCCTTCGGAAATCCTGGGCAAACCGTTCACGCTCATCGTGGCGGAATCCTCCCATCCGACATTGGGCACATCTTTTCAACAGGCCAAATTGAAAGAAGGAAAAAGCCTGGTCGGAAACATCACCGAAATGGAGGGGCTGAAAAAAGACAACAGCAAGGTTCCCATCGAAATCTCCCTGGCGGAATGGACCTTGGGAGAGGGGACATTTCTGTCGGCCATTATTCGGGATATTACCGATCGGAAAGAAATTGAAGGAGAAATTTTACGCTTGAACAAAGAACTGGAAAACCGCGTGGTTGAGCGAACCGAAGCGTTGAGAGAAAGCGAGAAATTGTTGCGGACGGTATTCGAGGCCATTCCCAACCATATTTACGTGAAGGATAAAAAAGGCGTTTACCAGATGGCGAATCGGGAATTTTTGGAGTATTGGGGGGTCGATGCCGATAAAATTTCTGGCTTCAAGACCGGCGACCTTTCGGCGGGGAATGAGAAGCTAATGGATTTCTTCCTGGAATCCGATCAGAAGGTGCTGGAAACCGGGGAAAGCCTGGACGAGATATATGAATTTGAAAGCGGGGACGGACACAAAACCATTCGACGGCAAATCAAAGTGCCGCATAAAAACGATTTGGGCGAAATCATTGGCATCATAGGGTTGTCGGAGGATGTGACCCTGCAAAAACGAGCCGAGGAGGAATTGAGGCAGGCGCAAAAAATGGAAGCCATCGGGCAATTGACCGGGGGGGTTGCTCACGATTTCAACAATATCCTGCAAATTATCAGCGGGCATTCCCAGATTGCCCGCTCCATCAACAAGGATCACAAAGTCCTGGAACATCTCGACGTGGTGGTGCAGGCCACCCAACGGGCGGCCGATTTGACCCAGCAATTGTTGGCCTTCAGCCGCCAACAAATGCACAGGCCGCAAACCCTCGACATCAATGACGTGATTACCCATTTTGTGAAAATGCTGAGCCGCGTCTTCGGAGAAAACATCGATCTGCAATTGAAGCTCGCGGGGGAGCCAATCAAAATTTATGCGGACCCCAGTATGCTGGAACAGGTGCTTTTGAACCTTTGCGTCAACTCACGCGATGCGATGCCAAACGGTGGAAAGCTGACCATTTCCACCGAGGCTTTCGAGGCAGGCGAAGATTTCCTTCAGGCCCATTCCTGGGCGGAATCGAGAGCGTATGTCCGGATTTCCGTGATCGATACCGGCGAGGGCATGCCTCCGGAGGTGTTGGAGAAAATATTTGAACCCTTTTTCACCACCAAAGCCGCTGGCAAGGGGACAGGACTTGGGCTTTCCATGGCCTATGGGATCATCCAGCAACATGGAGGAAAAATCATGGCCTCCAGTGACGTGGGAAAGGGCACCACCTTTGAAATATACTTGCCGGTTGAAGCTGGAGACCAGGAACTCAATATCGAGGAACATAAAAACGAAGACGCGCCGGGGGGAACGGAAACCATCCTCATCGCGGAAGATGAAGAGGGCGTACTGCTCCTGTTGACCGAATTATTGGGGGAAAAGGGATACACCGTGCTGACCTCCACCAATGGAATCGAGGCCCTCAAGGTGCTCGATGAGAAAAAGGACGAAATCGACCTGATTCTGCTGGATGTGATCATGCCCGAAATGGGCGGGCGCGAAGTTTTCGAGAAAATCAAGCACCTTCAACCCTCTACCCCGGTGATTTTCAGCACTGGGTATAACGACCACCAACTCGATGAGAAATTTTTGCAGGACCATAAATTAATACAAATTTCCAAACCATTTTCCCCCAACGAACTTTTCCAGGCCATTCGGCAATCCCTCGAACAGGTTTGACCCTCGATGCTTCGGAACCTGTCGAGGTTTTTCTTTCGGGGAACCCATCCCCTCCCAACCCCGATGGCCGTCCCGCCCGAAACCGGCCGGAAACCAACAGGCCTTTCCGCATCCCAATGGTAAAGGACGAAGCCGGAGGGCCTGGATCGGCGCGGAAGGCCGGTGGCCGACCCGGCCGGCCCCGTGTTCGAGATTCTGGCCTGAAGATCCCGGCCCGGGGCCGATGCCGTTGCCGGTCACTCCCGCCCGTTTCATACCCAAAAAATTGCCAAGCGCGGCGCGTCCATGCGAAGTGTGGAAAACGATTTCCCCTTACCGGCCCAATGAAAGGTTTCCCATGCTCCCTCTCAGCGGACTGCGCGTGATCTCCGTGGAACAGTACGGGGCGGGCCCGTTCGGCACGACCTACCTGGCCGACCTGGGCGCGGACGTGATCAAGATCGAAAACCCCCGCGAGGGCGGCGACCTTGGGCGCCGGGTGGGGCCGTATTTCTTCGGGCCGGGGGACAGCCATTTCTACCAGAGCAGCAACCGCAACAAGCGCAGCCTGGCCCTGGACCTGCAGCAGCCCGGCGGACGCGAGGTGCTGCGCGATCTGGTTCGCGGGGCGGGCGGGGGACCGGCCGCGGACGGGGTGCTCAACAACCTGCGCGGCGACCAGCCGGCCAAGCTGGGCCTGACCTATCACGATTTGAAGGACGCCAACCGGGCCATCGTCTGCGCGCATCTCTCGGCCTACGGCCGGGAGGGATCGCGGGCCTCCTGGCCGGGCTTCGACTACCTGATGCAGTCCGAGACGGGCTATCTGGCGCTGACCGGCGAGCCGGACGGGCCCCCGGCGCGGGCGGGGCTTTCCATCGTCGATTTCATGACCGGCCTCACCGCGGCTTTCGCGCTGCTGGCGGGCATCATCTCGGCGCGGGCCACCGGCACGGGCCGCGACCTGGACGTGAGCCTGTTCGACGTGGCCTTGTACAACCTCAACTACCTGGCCACCTACACCACCGACCGATGCACCACCTGTCACATCGCGATCGACGACCCGGCCTTCTCGCGCGAGAACCTCGCACGCCGCTTGGAAGCATCACTGCCCGCGATCGAGGAAGCCCTCGCACGCGACAACGCGACCGATTCCGCCTTTGCCTATCCATCGGTGCCTGCGAGTCTGGTCGCGCCGCTGGGGGCGGAGGCATCCGAGCGTGCCCGCGAGGCCCATGACACCAAGGTGGCCGCGCTCACCGGCAAGGTGGTCGATCACTGGCCCACTCTGTCGGACACGGAGCGGAAGGTTTACTTCAGCGCTCTGCTGGCGGTGGTGAATGACTATTTCGATCGCACCGGTCGCAAGAGAATCGAGCTTGAGCAGCCTCTGCTCGCCCACCCGGACCTCGACCTCTACGTCAGCCTGGACTCGCCCCACCCCGCCAAGACCGTCGGCTGCACCGTCTGTCACGAGGGCAATCCGCAGGAGACCGACTTCGTGCTCGCCGCCCACTCTCCCGAGACGCACAAGCTGCGCGATGATTGGGCGGAGAAGTATTACATCAGTCGCATGGGCTGGGTGGGGACGACGTTCGAGACCATCGATCATTACTGGGACCGGCCTATGCTGCTGCCCAAATACACCGAGGCCGGTTGCGCGAAGTGCCATACCCAGGTCGCCGACATCTCCGACTTTGAGGGGCAGCGGAAGGGCGCGCAGATCAACCTGGGACGCTACCTGTTCAAGTCCGTCGGGTGCGTCAACTGCCACAACGACGACGACCTAGCCGGTTCGCGGCGCGTGGGGCCCGACCTGACCCACGTCGCAGAGAAACTCACTCCCGGATTCGTGCAGCAGTGGGCGTGGTTCCCGCAGGCGTTCAACCCCGCCAGCAACATGCCCCACTTCTTCATGCAGGAAAACACCAACAGCAAGAGCGACGATCCTGACGACCCGGACCCCGATCCGGTCGGACGCACTCAAGCCGAGGTGTTGTCGATCAGCCGCTACCTCTTCGCGGTCTCTCAGCCTTGGACGCCGCTCGCCGCCCCCGAGGCCGCGCCCCGCGTCGAGGCGGAGGCGATCGAGGTCGGCGGCTCCGTCTGGCTGCACGGCATCGGCTCCCCGGGCGACGTGCTGACCGAGCCGAACGAGCAGGGCGAGTTCGAGCTGCTGCTGGGCCCGCTGCGCGCCCGCGTCACCGTCGATCAGGTGGAACGCGCGGAGCCGGCGACGGGCCACGATCCCCGCCCGACCGCCCCCACCCTGCCTCCCGCGCCGCCCCACGGCAGCC
>JACZSY010000027.1:0-995 GCA_022573975.1 SAR324 cluster bacterium
CGCCGTGGGGGGCGGGGGCGAGCTGCGCTACCGGATCACTCCGCGGGTGATGAAAATTCTGCAAGACGACGGTCTGCCCCAGGAAAGCCTGGCCGTCCTGAAACCGCTGGAGGGCCGCACCTATGCCAGCCGTGCCGATTTGCTGGAGGCCCTCGATGCCGCGGAAAACAGGAGCGCCGAAAAAAGAGCACTGAAAAAAGAAGCACCGAAACACAGAGCGCCGCAAAAGAGGCAATCGCCGGGGCCGCCGCTGGGGCGTTACGCATCGCGCTGCTCGAACACAGCGGGGTCACCCTGATGCGCGAGGCCGCGCCGGGACTGTTCTGGGTTACCGTGTTGCTGGCGGGGATGCTGGGCCTGTCCAAATCCTTCGCCCAGGAACGCGAGCAGGGATGCATGGACGCCCTGCTGCTCACCCCGGTGGAACGGGGCGTTATCTATCTGGGCAAAATGTTCTCCAACACCCTGTTCCTGATCGCGATCCAGGTTATGTTCCTGCCGGTTTTCTCCCTCTTCTTCGGCGTGGGGTTGCGGGGGGTGTGGCTCCCGCTGGCGGTGGTGATGCTGGGCGGCACGCTTGGGTTCGCGGCCCTGGGCACGCTGCTGGGAGGCGTCACGGCCTCCCTCAAGGGCCGGGAGGTGTTGCTGCCGGTGTTATTGTTTCCGCTGTTGACGCCCTTGATGGTGGTGGCGGTATACCTCACCGGCGTGGTGCTCGATGGGGTCTCGCTCTGGGAACAGGGCCCCTGGCTGCGATTGATGGCCGCCTTCGATGGGGTTTTCCTCATTGCCTCTTTCCTGGTTTTTGAATATGTGATGGAGAACTGAGGGAGCGATTAAACGACCGCGCCGCCAACGGCGGGGAAGGCGCCCGCACAAAATAATTCACCTTCCTTTATGATAGGAACCGGGGAGAACCCTCCACGAGCCAATGTAAGCTCCGGCGCCGGGGTTGGGTCTTGCGTGGAATACCACCGCAATTGGAAAGGCTATCC
>JACZSY010000027.1:1005-24913 GCA_022573975.1 SAR324 cluster bacterium
ATTCAACTTCCTTTATGATAGGAACCGGTGAGAACCCTCCACCAGGAGATGGATGCTCCGGCGCCGGGGTTAAGTTTCCGGTGTGGAAACCCGCCGCAATTGGAAAGGCTATCCATGACACGAGACAAATTCCGGCTATTCGTTGGATTCGCCCTCTCCGGGAGCACGGTCAAGCGGGCCTTGAAAGTGGCCTGCATCGTCACGCCCATCTTGACCATTTTCAATCACGCCCATGAAATTATCGCCTTGGACATGGGCCCCCGGTTTTTTCTCCAGGTGGGGTTGACCTTCTGTGTTCCCTACATGGTCTCCACCTACTCCTCCGCCATGACCGAAGTGAAAAACGCCGGGACGCTGGGAGGGTTGAACCCGTAAACGAAGGAAATTTCTTCACCCCAATCATCCACCACATTCCCATTGTCAACGTGACTCAAGAAAACAATGCTTCCCGGCAGGGCCTCCCTCCCCTGCACGGCCTGAGGGTGCTGGACCTGACCGAACACATGGCCGGCCCGTTTTGCACCATGGTGCTGGCGGACATGGGGGCCGAGGTGATCAAGATCGAACGCCCCGGCAAGGGGGACTCCTCGCGGGCCATGGGAGACGGGCACGAACGAAACCGGTACTTCCGCTACATCAACCGCAACAAGAAGGGCATCACCCTCAATTACAAAAAGCCGGAGGGCCGGGAGGTCTTCCTCAAGCTGGTGGAGGGGGCGGATATCCTGGTGGAGAACTATCGCCCCACCGTGATGCCCCGCGCCGGGCTGGGATACGAGGAACTGAGCAAGGTCAATCCCCGCCTGATCTACGCCCAGCTCTCCGGCTTCGGTTACGACGGCCCATATCGGGCCAGGGGTGGCTTCGACCTGATCGCGCAGGGCATGGGCGGCATCATGCACGTCACCGGAGAACCGGACGGCCCCCCCACCTCCGTGGGGCTGCCCATCTGCGACCTGGGCACCGGGATGTGGGGGGTCTCGGGCATCCTCGCGGCCCTCCATCAACGCCACGGCAGCGGACGCGGCCAGTTGGTGCAGTGCTCCTTGCTGGAAACCGCCATCGGCTTCAGCTCCTGGACCTCCGCCGGCTGGCTGGTGGACCACCAGGAGCCGACGCGCCAGGGCTCCCGCCACCGCCAAAACGCCCCCTACCAGCGCATGAGCACCCAGGACGGCTACATCATGATCGGGGCCAGCAGCCAGTCCATCTGGGAGCGCTGCGCCGAGGCCATCGGACATCCCGAATGGATCGCCGACCCCCGCTTCAAAACCTCCGCCAAGCGGATGCAAAACCGCGGCGAGCTGGAGACCGAGATGGAAGCCGCCCTGAAAACCGCTCCCACTTCGCATTGGAACCGGGTGCTGGACGAGGCCAACGTGCCCTGCGGCCCGGTCAACAACTACGATCAATTGTTCAACGATCCCCAGGTGCGGCATCGTGAAATGGTGGTGTTCGCCGAGGACGAGGAACTGGGGAACGTGCCGCATATCCGCACGCCCATCCGCATGGAAAATCCGGTGGGCGTCCGCTTCACCGCCCCCCGCCTGGGCCAGCACAACGACGAGGTGCTGGGCGCCTTGGGCTATGGCCGGGAAGACATCGAGAGCCTGCGGGAAAAAGGGGTCATTTGAATCTTTTTCCACCAGTCCATTCCATGGCGCTTGCGGCGAGGCCGATTGAATGACCGCCCCAAGAGACCGCCCCAAGAGTCGGTGCCTCGAATTTCACGCCGCCCGGGCGCCGGAAAATTTCGGAGTGGCAATTATTTTGCGATCAACGGCCTCGCCGCGGGCGGCGGGGCATCGAGGAACCGTCTATTTTTTCGCCGCGGACGGCGGGGATTGGACCCGTACCCAAAGATAAACAACCAGGAGAAGTAACATGAAATCACCCATTCGGGTTGCCGTCACCGGCGCCGCCGGCCAATTGGCTTATAGCCTGATCTTCCGCATCGCTTCGGGCGGGGTGTTCGGCATGGATCAGCCCCTCCAGATGAACCTGCTGGAAATTCCGCCGGCCATGAAGGCCCTCACCGGCGTGGCGATGGAATTGGACGATTGCGCATTTCCTTTGCTGCAAGGGATGGTGCTCACGGACAAGGCCGAGGAAGCCTTCGATGGAATCAGTTGGGGCTTGCTGGTGGGCAGCAAACCGCGCGGTCCCGGCATGGAGCGAAAAGACCTGTTGACCGAAAACGGGAAGATATTCGTCGGCCAGGGCCAGGCCATGGAACGGGCGGCCGAAGACCTGCGGGTGCTGGTGGTGGGCAATCCGGCCAACACCAACTGCCTCATTGCCCTCAAGAATGCGAGTGACATTCCCGCCGGCCGGTTCCACGCCATGATGCGGCTGGACCAGAACCGCGCGGCTGCTCAACTCGCGGCCAAGGCCGGGGTCGGCGTGGACCAAGTGAGCAACATCGTCATCTGGGGCAACCACAGCGCCACGCAATACCCGGACTTTTTCAACGCCAGGATTGGGGGCAAGCCCGCTGCCGAGGCCATTTCCGATCGCGCCTGGCTGGAAGGCGATTTTATTTCCACCGTGCAGCAAAGAGGCAAAGCGATCATCGACGCCCGCGGATTGTCCTCCGCGGCCTCCGCGGCCAATGCCGCCGTCGATCACGTGATCTCCATGCGCTCCCCCACGCCGGATGGGGATTGGGTTTCCTCGGGGGTGCTCTCCAGCGGAGCCCATTACGACATTCCCGAAGGCATTGTCTCCTCATTCCCCCTCCGCTTCGACGGCAAGGGAGGATGGGAGGTGGTGGAAGGACTGGAAATCGGGGCTTTCGCCAGGGAAAAAATAGAGGCCACCGTGAAGGAACTTCAGGAGGAGCGTTCCGTGGTGGAGGATCTGCTGGGCTGACCGGACGGTGAAAGGCCGAGGGAATCTGGCCGAGGCGCCACTGGCCCTGTATCAATGAAACCGGCTCGAATTGCCGGCCGGCCCCGCCTTTTCCACAGGAAAGGCGGGATGAAGCCGTGCTTTCAGGAGGGGGGCTTCCTGGGAGCGGGAGCGGATGGCGGGCGTTCGATGGTGGCGATCCAGCCCGGCTCCGGACTCCCCGCACCATCAACCGCCATTGCTCCTGCCGTTGCCGCCACCATTGGCCTTGCCTTTGCCACTGCTGTTTGCGGCGGCCTTGCCATTTTCCACGCCATTGCCGCCGTCGTTTTTCGATTTCCCGTTGGAGGCGCATTTGGCCAGGTAGGATTCGGCTTTTTCTTCGGTGATTTCCTTGGCCACGGCGATTTCACTGATGAGCATCCGCTCGACCTGGAGGAGAATTTTACGCTCGGTAAAGGAAAGCCCTTTTTTACCTTCGAGGGAATTGAGATGGCAGTAGATTTTGGCGATTTCGAGGGGGTGACCGGATTTTAGCTGTTCCAGCGTTTTCTTCCTCCACCGGTGCCATTGCTGTGGCTTGGGCGGGGGTGGCGCCGAGGAGAGAAATTTCAAAACCTCCTCCACCTCCTTGCTGGACATGACACGCCTCAATCCATTTTCCGAGGCTCGTTTCACCGGCACCAGGATTTCCATTTGCTTCAATGGAAATTCCAGCCGGTAAAAACTAAGGCTGGTGCCATTCACCTGTTTTTGGGTTACCCCGGAGATGGTGCCCAATCCAAATTGAGGATAGATTACCTTTTCACCGGCTTCGAATACTTCGTTGATGTTTTCCATGCGAACTCCCCTCTACAGGTGGTCCAGGTTTGGGGAAAAGGATTCTCCCCAACGCAACACCTTGCGAACGACCCTGAATTTGGAGGACGGAATTCTAACGAACGCGCCCCATCGGGGTCCATTGGCATAAATTCAATCGGCAGGTTCGGAACAATATAATGCGATCAGACCTGAAAACACAAGGACTTTTCCGGGTGGACACTCCGGCGAAGATTACCCTGCACCTGGAAATCCTCGGGCGCCTGGAAAATGGATATCACGAGGTGGAATTGGTGCTGGCGCCGGTCTCCATTTTCGATTCGATTTTCCTGCTCCAAAAGCAGGACCCATCCGGCCTGAGTCTGGAAATAGAGCAAGCCCAGCCCTCCCGCGCGCTGCCGGAAAACAGGGCGCCGCAAATCGCGGTTCCGCAAAACCCCGAGCAAAATTTGGCGGGCCGTGCGGCGCGGGCCTATGGGTCGGCGGTGGGAGCGCCGATCAATATGCATCTTCGGCTGCGAAAGCGGATTCCGGCCGGGGCGGGATTGGGCGGCGGCAGTGGAAATGCCGGTGGGATGCTGACCCTGCTCAACAGGCGGGACGGCCATCCCCTTTCTCCCGGGCGGGTGAAAGCCCTGGCCCTGGAGTTGGGCGCGGATGTTCCTTTTTTCCTCAACCCCCGTCCGGTGTTGGCCCGGGGCATCGGGGAAAAGCTGCTGCCCCTGGATGGCCTGCCCCGGCTGGAATTGCTGGTGGCGATGCCGGGGTTTTCCATTTCCACCGCGGAGGCCTATGGCCTCGCCGGCGAAAATCTGGATCGGCCTGGAGCGGCTTCCTCCCGGCGGCCCATGGCGCAAAGGCCCTGGCCGCCCGGCACCGCCCCGCGCCCGGAGCAATTGGCCGGCACCCTGTTCAACCGATTTGAAGCGGTGCTCTTTCCCCGCCATCCCGAATTGGGAGCCATCAAGGAACGCCTGCTGGCGGCCGGGGCGCTGGGCGCCTCATTGAGCGGGAGCGGATCGGCGCTGTTCGGTATCTTCCGCGACGCCCAGGCGCGCGATGGGGCCCTGGCCACCTTGGCCCCCGAGGCGGCGCGGCGTCAGTGGACGCTTTTTCCCTGTCACACCCTCTCCCGCCATCGCTACGACCTCATCTTCTGATCCCCGCCCAGATGCTGGTTCCATGGCGCCGCCGATGGAGGCAGCGACGCGTAAGCCCCAGATCTTGAATCGGCCTTCACCGGCAGTTGTGGCTGCGTCCGCGATCCGCCGTCCTTCGCGCCTTGGCGATAAATTTTACCGGTTGGCGGGCATCGCCGTTCCTCGCCGTTGATCGGCGGTTCCGAATCGCAGGGGCGGGTTCCCGCCCGCACCGCACCGGATTTGAAAACGGTATCCTCAAAGGAACGAATCACGGGTCGCTGGGTGGGGGTTCCCGAAGTTCGGCCAAGTCGTGCAGGTTGAGGTAGTTGATCATGAAATGGAGCAGAATGGCCGGCCACAGATTTTGCAACACCTCGGTGAAAGCCGCCAGCACGAACCCCATCGCCAGTGCGAACAGGCTCCAGGGAATCAGGATGGAGCGAAAGGGAAAGTGAAGCGCGCCGAACATCAGCGATGCCCAAAACCAGCCCAGCCGGGGCTGCAGGACGCCCCGGAACAATATTTCCTCCCCGAAGCCCGACAGCAGGGCCAGATAGAGCACCTGGCGCGAGTCCATCCCCCCCAACAGCGCGTGGAACTCAACCCGCAACATCCGCCCCCATTCGGTTTGGCGGGAAATCCAGCGGCTCAGCCAGACCACGGCGGCGCCGGTCACCAGCGCCAGCGCCATCCCCATCGCCAGCCGGGTGGGGTGCGATATGCCGAAAACGTCCGGTGGGCGGCTGAAGACGCCCGATGCGATCATTGGCAGGTAGAGCCAAAAAGCCAGCCGCACGATCGGCGTCTTTGGAGTCTCGTTCATGATCTCAGGAGGGTTCAAACAGGCCCGTTGCCGATGATACGTTCAGACAACCCATCCCCCTGGCGCCGGCGGGACGTCGGTTTTCCAGTACCTCCCGGGCCGAATTTTCCGGCCGGCCGGCCGGCTCCGCGGGCAACCCTGAACTCCAGGGCATGAAACACGCAAGGATTTCCCCATGGTGTAATGAAGCGAAGGGTCATTGGCCCGTCCCTGAGAAACTCGGTTTTTGCTGTCATGCGGGAAATATCCCTTCCGAAATCGCCTGACGAATATTCCAGCATCGGGGCTGGTTGCCTCGATTTACCCAGGCTGATAGAATTTTCCCTGGTGCCATGGCAAGAATTTCTGGAGCGATACCTGTAACGAGGCTAAAAGGCCATTGAGGCGGCGGAACCACACCCTGCCTCTGGAAATCCGGCATCCATCTCCGGCCCAGGCCGGCCGGGAACAATTTACCAATGGACCCCATGAAAGAACAGGCTGCCCAAAAAAATCTCGGACGGAACGATCCCTGCTGGTGCGGCAGCGGCAGGAAGTTGAAAAAGTGCCATATGACTGGCCAACCCGCAATCCCCCAACCCACAATCCCCCAAACCGCGGCATCTCAAACCGTGGCATCTCAAACCGCGGCATCTCAAACCGTGGCATCTCAATCCGCGGCGCCCCGCACAGCCAAGCCCAAGGCGGTGGCGGATCCATGGCCCAAGAAAGGCAGGAGGGGACGTGAGATACTGATTAAAACCCCCGAGCAGATCGAAGGCATCCGCCAGGCCGGACGTTTGGCCAGCCAGTTGCTGGACATGCTGGCGGCCCGGATCGAGCCGGGAGTCACCACCGGCCAGATCGACGACTGGGTGCGCGAGGCCACGCTCGCGGCCGGTGCGGTTTCGGCTCCCCTCAACTACAAGGGCTTCCCGAAAAGCCTTTGCACCTCCATCAACGAGGTGGTCTGCCATGGCATTCCGGGGGAGCAGGCTCTAAAAGAGGGGGACATCATCAACCTGGACGTAACCCCCATCCTGAACGGATTTTATGGGGATACCAGCCGGATGTACCTGGTGGGCAAGGTGAGCCCCGAGGCGGAAAAACTTTGCCGGATTACCAAGGAGTGCATGGAGTTGGGCATCGCCCAGGTGCGTCCGGGAGGAACCGTGGGCGATATTGGCCACGCCATCCAGGTGCATGCGGAAAAGCATGGCTATTCGGTGGTGTGGGAATTCGTCGGCCATGGCACCGGCATCTATTTTCACGAGCCTCCGCAAATCCCTCATTTCGGCAGGCGGGGCCATGGCCATCGATTGTTGCCGGGAATGGTGTTCACCATCGAACCGATGATCAATATCGGCAAGGCGGAGGTGGAAATCCTCCCGGACGGATGGACGGCCCTGACCAGGGACAGGGAACTCTCCGCCCAATGGGAACATACCTTGGCGGTCACCGATGAAGGCGTGGATGTCCTGACAGCCCCTTGACCGCGCCCGCCCCGCCGGGGCGGGTTCGCACCCCCTCCTTGTTTTGCAAATTCACGAATATGACAGCCCCGCCGCCCTTGGCCGGGAGATGCCCGGGGAAACTCCGGGGAGCGCCCGGAAGCAACGCCTGGCGGACTTAATCGGGCCGGGGGATGGTGCGGGCCATGCGCACCGCCAGGTTGAAATAGGATTCCGCCTGGGCCTTGATGATGGAATGGGATTTATCCGGCTCGGCCAACTCGGCCAGCCACTCGCTATACAGCAGGCCGCTTCGCATGGCCTGCAGGGTGCGGTAGGCTGGCAGGATGCGGGCCAGATCCCGGTCCTTGGCCGTGGAGGCATAGCGTTTCTGGAACTGTTCGCCTAACTCCAAGGCCCCGGCCAGGTCGAGTTCATTGAGCAACGTGGCCACATCGTTGGCGGCGTCCATCAGGCGGAACTTCGACTGCCCCTCCAGGGGAGAAATGGCCAGCACGTCCCCGCCCTTGAGGTGGATGTGGGAAGGGATGAAGGCCCCATGCCCCTCCACGATCCGCCCGCGCTTTTGGCGGCGCAGGAACAACCGCCGGAATTCTTCCACATACCGCAACATGGCATGACTGACCAATTCCAGGATGGCGTCGGAAATGGTGATTCCGACGTATTTTCTGGCCTCGTAAAAGATTTCATCCATCAGCGCATGGAAATTTTCCGGCCGGCCGGCCGAGGCCGCTTTTTCCTCGAGGGAGGCGCCCTGATGGATCTCCACCAGAAACCGGGCCAGCCGCCCCACCATGGCCGGAGACACCTTCTCCTGTTTCACCAGGCGGTCCAGCCAATAGGAATCCTGAAATTGCACCATGCTGCAACCGTAATCCACGGCCCCGGTTTCACCGTGTAATTGATAGCCGGCGCCGGTGTTCACCACCGGGAACACTTCAATCTGATGGCCCTCCGCCCATATGGCCCCCAATTGCTTGACCTCCCGTGCGTACCGCTCCTTGATCGCCAGGCTGGAATAAAAATGGTCGCTCTTGCGGATTTTGTAAAAATGGGTCCCCGTCCGGTACAAATAAGATCGCCGGGTTTCCTCGAATTTGATTCGCCGGGTCGCGGATGGATAGGTGGACTGCTCCATCAACGCCTTGTGATATTCCGGGTGATCTTTCTTGGTCATTGGAAACCGTTTTCAAAAAATTATTCCAGCCAGATAATGCGTGGGCCCGTCGGCGGGATCGCAAAATCCGAAAAGCGATTAATTTTCCTGCGCTTCGTATTTCCAACATTTCGTTTTGCCAACACTCCTTTTGGCCAACATTTTTTTTCAACGCCCCGTCTTGCCAGCGCCCTATCGGCAGGCAAGCATTCTCCATTCGCCCCGAATGGCAAGGCGTGAGGGGATCGATATTATAAAGGATAAGCGATTCCGGGGACAATCCTCAGCAGGTGATTAATCCGAAACCGCGGTCAATTTTCAGGAACACCCCTTTTTTACCTGCTCCCGAGAGAAAAATACAGTACATTTGGAAAAAAATTTTGGAGAAGAATCGGGTTTTTTCATTCGGCAAAATCCCTTTCACCGGCATTGAAATAATTTAAAATTGCCCGAATATACCGGCGGAAATCATTTTGGGATGAAAAATGAGGCTTCCATGCAGGAATATTTTAGGACGAGTACCATTATTGCATGATATCATTCATGATATGCTTTTATAGGAACAGTATGCACCTGTCATCAAATGGACACCCTCGCCGGATGCAGCGAGGTTTCGAATCGGCGGCTTCTTTTTCGCCGCAAACGGCGGAAAATCGACCCGTACAATAAGTTTCATCTTGGCCCGGAATGGGCGCGGCATCCCGAAGGGCATCGAAAGCCGCACGGGCCCTCCCATCGCGGGATTGGAGAGGAATCCAGAGGATTCCCGGCCAACCGGGAAATCCTGAAGAGCCATGCGTTTCCTAATCGTCGACGATTCCGATGTGCCGCTGAAATTTCTCGCACGGTTCCTTGCCCAGGCGGGTCATCAGGTGGCGGGAGTCGCCCGCAATGGCCAAGAGGCCGTGGAACAGGTCGAGCGATTGCATCCCGATGTCATCGTGATGGATGTGATCATGCCTCGTTTGAATGGATTGGAAGCCCTGGATATCATTCGCCGCGCCCATCCACGGGTGCGGGTCATCATGGCCTCGGGGTTGCGCTCCTGCGATACCGCGATTGAATCGGAAAAACGGGGGGCGTCCTATTTCCTTTGCAAGCCGTTTCAGGAATCCCAATTGCGGAAGGTGATTTCATTGTTGGAGAGGGAGTTGGAATCCTCCTCCCAATCCGCGTCATCGGATAAAGCCAAAACGATAAAACCGCATCGATCCGCCTGACGGGTGGAAAGGCGGAGTTCCCCGGAATAAAGCGCTCAGGATGCTTCCAGCCAAAAAACAAGACCGGGGGAATTTTTCTTCGGATTTACCCCAGACCCCATTATAGTGAATCCTATGGTGAATCCAACGAATCGGGGCGGGAGCGGTGCGGCATCACCCGAAAAGAGGCCGAAACGGCTCGGATCGATATCCGGCGATCGGAATGGCTCAGGATTTGGCGCCCATGGGGTGTTAAAAATGACGGGTGGCCAAAAGTAGATGGGTTGTCAATAATCCTTGGCGGTTAAAAGTCATCGGTGGTGAAAAGTCATAGGTGGTGAAAAATCATAGCCCCTTGACCACCCACCCCTCCCGGAAGGAAAGGCGGGAGTCATTGCCTCTCTCGCTGCCGGCGCGGCGGACCGCGCGGGCGAAACCCTCTGGGGGTTGAACCCATCGCCGGAACGCGGAAGGTCACCGGCTTCAATACCGGCTCAAACCAGGCTAACGATCCAGGAAACCCTACTCCATGGCGGCGCCCGACACCCATCCTCCGGTGCAAATCGCCAACGCCGATCTGGCGGTGGAGCGGCAGAA
The DNA here is from genome assembly GCA_022573975.1 of SAR324 cluster bacterium. Classification (GTDB taxonomy): domain Bacteria; phylum SAR324; class SAR324; order SAR324; family JACQKK01; genus JACZSY01. The sequence continues at coordinate 11,043 of JACZSY010000027.1, forward strand.
TATGCTCCGGGTAAAACTGGAAGGCTATTTCGCCGCCCTCAGCAAGCGCGCCAAAATTCGCAAACGGCTGGTTTATACGATCAACGGGGACGAGTCCCCCCTGGAGAAGGTCGTGCGCATGAACGGGGGGGCCGACGCCCTGTTCACCTCCTTCGCCTACGACCGCCGCACCTCGGACAATTTCAAGGACTCCCTGCGGGTGGACACGCCCCAGGAGATGTTGAACATCGACCCGCAGCTAAGATATCCGTTGATCGCCCAGATGCTGAAATTGGTGGATCAGGGGGAGTTCCGCCATCGCAAGTTGATCCTGGTGGGCGACCTGCATGAGAAAATCGGGCAGTTCATCCGCTCGGCCCTCCCGGTCACGGTGACCGCCTATACCACCAGCGATCGAAAAGAAATCTCCCGGCCCATTCAGATTACCTCCCTGGAGCGGATCGCCCGGGACCCCGAGGCGGCGCCCGCGGAGGGCCGGCCCATCCCCGTCGGCTCCCTGGTCACCCTGGACGTGGCCGATATCCATTTCGACGGGGTCATCAACATGCCCGAGGAGGGCAACCGCTTTGTCCTCAAAGACCAAACCCTGGTGGATACCGCCCGCAAACTCTTTCTCTCCAAGGGATTGCAGGCCGCCTTGGCCCAGGAGCAAATCAGCGAGGAAAAGCTGGTGTTCGTGCGGGGCAAGCGGGTGTTCATCGTATTGGAACCCGACCTGGAACACATTATTTCCGAACGGTTCATCTTCGACAAGATGGAAAACGTCTATCCGCACCACACGCTGGAAGAAGCCTTCAAGACCCTGGAAGGAGGAAAATCCGAGGGCATCTTGGAATATTTCGAGAAGGAGGGATACGACATCATCTTCGAGGTGCTGGACCAGGATGAACGGGACAAATTGCTGACGGCGGTGCTGGGAAACAAGGTGCCCCAATTTCTGGTCAAGGAGGTTGAAACCGTAAAGTCAATGATCGGCAGTTTGGACGATTCCGACCTGGAGTCCCTGTTCTACAACCTGCCCACCGAAGTGGTGGAGCAGACCCTGGAAGGGTTGAAGGAAAAAAATTACGAGCGGTTCCTCTCCCAAATTCCCCCCAAAATGCGAGAAGGCGTGATCCTGGAATTTCTTCGCGACCCCAAACGGGTGCGGGCGGCCTGGCAGGGAATCGGCACCGAGGAGAAAAAAGAAATCCTGGTCACCCAGGCGCCCCTCATTCACGGGGTGATCTACTTGCTGGACAGCACCCTTTCCAAGAAAAAATTTCCCGCGCTCAGGTTCGATTTCGAACGCTCCTACAAGAGCGCCCTGCTGGCCAAGATGAACGCCAAGGAGCAAAAGTCCACCCTGGCCACCATCGTGCGCAGCATCGAAGCCTCCGGCGCGCCCAAGGGCCTGCTAAACCGGCAGCTCGAGCCGATCGAAATCGAGCGGTTCTTCACCGAGGCCATCCTGCGCAATCCCTCGGCCATCTACAACAAGCTCAATCCGGGCATTCGCAAGCAAATCTGGGTGACGGTCGGCCGGGAATTCAAGGATCAGATCAGCAAGAAACTGCACGCCCTGGACAAGATCGAAATCCTCAAGGGCAGCAAGGAGACTTCGCTGGAGTTGATTTTCAACAATCCGGCCTTCATGAGCTACCTGAAATCGGGGGAGGACGTGGAGTTTTCCGCGTCCCTTTTCCTGGCGGTGAAAAAATTGAACAAGGCCGAATCGAAAACGGCGCTATTGAAAAAGGTGCTGACCGATCCGGCTTGGCGCCCAAGCCGGGTCAAGGGCGTCCCGGCCCTGTTGACCGATCCGGACAACGGGTTGATCTTCGAAAAACTCTCGGAACATGTGGAGGAACTGGAGTTCAAGTTCGATTCACTGGTCTGCACCAGGGCCGATTACGAGGCGTTGAAGGACCAGGAACCCCTGGCCGGGGCGGTGGTGACCCTGGTGGACGACCTGGTGGACCCCGTCTTGTACAAGCTCTTCCAGGCCGGGGAGTTGGACCGGGAGGAATACGATAAATTCAGCGCGTCGGTCGAGCAGGAAATCTCGGGGCTGCGCCGCGAAATGGCCGCCCGGGAGGTGGACGATCCCGTGGGGGTTTACGTGCTGGAAACCATGCAGACGCTCAACCAACTCTCCAACCAGGTGATGTCGGGGGGATTGAATGAGAAAACCCTGGCCGGGATGGACGATCGGGGGGCCGTCCGCCGCCGCATCCTGGACGCCATGAAAGCCCATGTGCGCCGCATCGATGAATTCCTGGTCAAGGCGGAGAAAAAACTGCCCGCCTACGATGCGAAAATCGCCCAACTGCGCCAGGCCGCCGATAAATTCGGCCGCCAGTACGATCAAGCCTACGCCAAGGCCAACGCGCTGTTCGAGGAATTCAAAAAGCTGCAACAACTCCAACAGCAGGGGTTGCAGGACAGGAAAAAAGTGGCGCTGACCCAAAAGGAATTGTCCGTGTCGTTTTTCGAGTTGATCCAGCCCTTGATTCTGGACAAGGTGCGCTCCCTGGGGGGTGTGTTCCAGCGGGTGATGCGGGCCGTGGGCGTGGGTGGCAAAACCTCGGAGGAGGGCCTGGAAAAACGAGTCATCTTCAAATTCTCCGATGAGGAAATCGAAAACATCCTGCGCTACAACATCGTTTTTTGCTCCAAGGACACCATTCTGGCTCAATTCATCGCCACCTGCCTGCGGATCGACAAACTGGAAGATTCCCTCTTCAAGTTGGCCACGGCCGAAAACCTCCCCAGCAAAACCGACATCGACATCCTCTTCTATGGCCCCGGCTACTCCGTCGACGATTTTTCCGGCAGCCTGAAGGAAAATCAGCTGGTGGCGTTCGCCGACCAGGATTTTCATGACCGGTTGACGGCCAACGAAAAACTCAAAGCCCGCACCAAGGCGGCGCTGACCAAGGCGGAAGAAGGGTTGAAAACCAGGAAACCCCTGCTGGAAAAAGCCAACGCCGCCTTGAAAACCCTTCAATCCGGCCGCGGAAAAGCCGAATCGGCCGCGGCCGCCCTGGAAGCGGAAAAACGAAAGCTGCGGGAAAATTTGAAAAAGCAAAAGGAAAAGCGCCACCACACCCTGGGTGAAATGAAACTGCTGGGAACCCGTCTGGCCGAAATCGACACCAAATATGAGGAATTGCGTTCCCGCATCGCTCAACTGGTGGGAGGCGAAGGCAACGAAACGATGGACCTGCTGAAGGCGGGAAAACAGGAAATGGCCGAACAGATGCGCCAGGAACTGGTGGCGCTCAACAAGGAACTGGCCAGGATGATGTTCATCAAGGGGGTGAAAGATGCGGGGGATTCGATCAGCAAAAACACCCAAAAGGAAATTTTGACCCGGGTGGAGTCCAGGGAAATCTACCCCTACCGGAAACGCCCCTTCAAAAGGCTGATCGTCGCCGACGATGGCACGAACACCAGCACCAATATGAAGCGGGCCTTTATCGATGCGGCGATCCGGCACTTCAAGCTGCCCGAGATGGGGGTTCAGGAGGTGAGCATCAACCGATTGCTTTCCATGGCCGAAAACGGCGACGGGAGCCAATATCCCTTCGTGGCCCTGATTTCGGACAAACCGGCGGACGATTATGGGGAATTGAAGTTGAAGGTGAAAAAAATCCGCAAGTTGATGCCGGAAACCTACCAGTTGATGATTACGCCTTTTGGAAACATGGCCGAGACAGACCAAGCCGACCCCATCTTCCGCAACCTGCAATCGCTAAAAGACAACTGCACACTGGTCAACGCCTCCATCGGCGATTTCACCGATCCCTCGGCGATGACCACCGTGTTGCGGGAAAAAGCCCCCATGGGCTGAGCGGCGCGGGGTCCCCTCCCTCAAGTTTTTCCAGACCATTCCGATAAGAAGACCAGGCAGCAAGGGATTTCCCGCGATGCAGCCGCCCGGACGTATTCCTGCGTACAGGAAAGGAGCGCCAGTCTGGCCTCCGCAACCCCTGAAGGGGTTGAACTACACCGGCGGATTGGCCGCGGGATTTCCCTGCCTATCTTATTTCATCGCGACCCCTGAGGGGACAACGAGATTCAGGGGAAGGGGGAGGCCCATCCGCCCCGGCATCCATACCCGGTGCCCGGAGCAAAAACGAGCGGACCTTTCCCCTTCACCACAACCCGGCAGCCATGGGTCAAGGAAGACCCGAAGCCACCAGACAAGGACAGGGTTTCCATGAAAAAAACAAAGAGGGATTTAAAGGCGGAAATCGAAAAAGCGCGGCGTTATTTCGTTGCCTCGGGAAAACGCGTGCAAAAACTCACCGCGGCGGACGATGGCTTCGTGGCCAACGCCAAACCCCGCAAGCAACGCCTCAAGATGTTCGCCTGAGCCCAAGGCGTCCGATTCCGGCACAGGCCTGATTTCAAGACCGGCTTGATTCCCGTGCTTTGCGGTTTGGGCCGGCTCCCCGCGGCGGAAATGTACAAACCCGGCCGCGGCCCTCTCCCCTCCCTGGTGTCAAATAGATATATCCGAGTGGAAGACCCTTCCATCGTTCTTCCCCCCTTGCCCCATTTATCCCCACGAACTTTCTGCGGTAAAGCATTTCCTCCCGGAAAGGGTGGTGGCCCGAATCCAGAACCATTGCCGGAACCGGTGGTTCTTTCCTCTTTCCACGATTTCGCATACAAGGCCATGGCGCTCATGTCAGGGCAGTATCTCACCCGTGATGGAAACAATGATCGTGCTGGGCATGGCCGCCTTCAAATCGGCCACATCCTGGGCGTCAATGCCGGTGGCGCCCGAAAGATTGAGGAAGGTGAGCCGGTTTTTAAACGCGAACAAATCGGTCAGCGCGGCGGGCGGGAGGGGGATTCGCTCCAGGGAGAGGCGATAGAGCGAGGTCAGGGAAAGCAGGGGAGCCAGGCTTTCCACCGGGTTGCCATCCAGGTAAAGGGTGTGCAGGCGGTCGAGGTTTCGCAGCGGGGAAACATCGGCGATCCGGTTGTCCGCCAGTGAAAACCGGGTTAAATTTGGAAAGGCTTCGATGCCGGTCAGGGTGGCGATGCCCATTCCCACGCAAACCAGGCCCCGGATATCGGTGTTCGCCAGCCGCACCGATCCGGCGGTGATCAGGCAGGCTTCCAGGTTTTCATCCGCCAGGGCCGAGGCGGGTTCCTCGGCGATGGTCATCCCGAAGGCTCCCCCGGCCAAGGGCGCCGCGACGGTCAAATGGTAGACCCCCGCGGCCAGGGAGCGGACGATGCGGAAGCCCTTTCCATCCAACGCGCCATTGCGGTCCACGGCCAGGGTCAAACCCTCCGCGCCGGTCAATCGGCCCATGGTGTTCAATCCCCCACCCGATGCGATGGCCACCCGCGCCGGTTGTTGCAAGGTCAACCGGAACACCTTTTTCCCTTCATTGGCCGAGAAGGGCGCGTCCAGTGTTTCCGGCAGGGAAATGGGGAAGGCTCCGGAATCGGGAGCATGGCTCTGAAAAGGGCCGAGTCCCGCCGTGGAGGTTTCATCCCGGAACAAATTGAGGAATTGCCCGGAGGTATCCTGGCCCAGTTTGGCGCTGACGGGAACGGCCCCTGGTTGGGTCAGGCCCAGCAGGTCCACCGATGCCGCCGCCGGCGGACGCACCGCCTGTGGGGTCAAGACGAGGCCTTCCCAAACCGGACCCGGTGCGTGCAGGGGAATTGTGAGCAGCACAGACGGCTGCGCGCGGTGGTTTCCCAGCATGAACACCGGCCCGGTGCCGATGGAGATGGAAAATGCATCCACCGCCCCGCCCTGATCGATCCGCTCCTTGACATGCACCGCCGCCAGGGGCCATGCGCGAATGGCGGCCCCGCATTCCTCTCCATCCGCGCTGACCACCGCCAGGGGCAGCAGGTAGGCGGTTCCCGATTGGCCTCCGATTGAAAAAGAGGTGGTAAAGAATTTGTGCGCCGGATCGCCTGGATTGAAGCGGATGCTTTGGCTCTGCGTCAATGGGGCCGGTTGTCCAGAAGCCCGTGGTATCAGGAAGGAGGGAGAATTGTAGAGCACAAAATCGCAGGCGGGCATCCCCCCATCCGGATTGGCCGCCAGCACAATCTCCACGGCCGAATTGACGTTCAGCAACAGGGTTTTCAGGATTTCCCCAGCAGGCACCGCGGAAAAATTTTCCCTGAATGTTTGTTGCGGAAGATTGATAACCTGCCGGGTTGGATAGGCGGAAAAAAAAGAAATCAATTCCACCTGGTTCCTATGGAACAAAGTGGCGGGAGGCTCGATATGGTCCACATAGGAAAACCCATGCAGCGTCCCCGACCCATCGAGATAAATTCCGAACAGGTCGGCAAGATTTTCGTTGGTTCCCACGTAGGCCACCCCGCCATCGGGGGCGATCACCAAGCGATAAGACAATTCTCCGGGGTTCGCCCCCCCGGACAGCGCCACCTCCTCGAAAGGGAGCGCCGTTTTCTCCCCGCTGTCCCATTGGCCGCAATAGGCAAGGGTATGGGGGGAAAGAATGCGGTCATTGGTAAAGCGAGTGACGAAGCTCCCCGATCCGTCCGTGACGGGGTCTCCGGTGTACGATCCGTCCACGCGGGTCACCGAGTAGCGCCCCAGCAGGTTGAACACCCCTTGCCAGGCCGCACGGCCGCCCTCACGAATAACGAGGGTGTTTGCACAGCTCCCGCTGGAATCGTAAACCCATCCTCCCGTTACCGATTCTCCTCCTTGCGAAGCGGAGGATGCGTTCTGGACGCAGCCGGACAGCATCGCCCAGCACAACCAGGCGGCCTGCCAGCGCCACAGGCCGTTGCGGAGCCGCATCCGCCATTGGGGACCCTCTGAAAATCGGATCTTTCCCACTGGATTACCCCATGGGTTCAAGGAATTTTGTTTCGCGGCTAAAAAGACAGGCTGCCGCCGATCCGAATCCTGATTCGGGTGAAGCTGGCGCGACGTTGGATGGGGTCCCCGCCTTCCAGCGCCGGAAACAACACGGTGCGTTCCTCGGCTTGAAGAAGACTGAGTCCGATCGAGCCCGAAAGGCGGCCCCGCAGATGATAGACCCCCACCGAATAAGTGGTCAGGTCCACTTTCCGGAACACCGGATCGTCGAAAGGCACGGGGGATTGATCCAACACCACTCCGGCCAGCCAGGAAGTGCGCTCGCTAAGAAGCAGCGCCACTCCGAAGGAGATTTTCAACGCCTTCGTACCCGAGGTTGTGAGCGCATTCAGGCGGGCGGCGGTGGTGGATGGCGGCCTGCTTTCCACCGGCGGAAACACCTGGTAGGCGCCTTGTTCCTGGATCGAAGCCAGGTCCAGGGCCATCACGATCCAATCGCTGGCGAAGGTTATCCCGATCCGCCACACCTGCGGGCTGATCAACAGGAAGGGAAGCGTCGTCTCGTCCATCCAGACCACATTCGAACTCTGCGTTTCCAGCGCACCCCGATTGATCACCAGGCGGCTGTGATGAAAAAGCCTAACGCTCCCGCTGCCGCCCAGGGTTTTCGAAGGACGGGTGAGCGTCGCTCCGAGAGAGAGTCCGGGGGAAATCTCCAGTTGTAATCCCATCGTCAACACCAGCCGTTCGAGTTGGCCCTCGATCTTCCAATCGGTAAACGATTGTCCGGTCAACGTGTTGGGGGTTGTGGTGCTTCCGCTGCCGGACAGGTCCAGTGCGGTGCTGTTGCTCTGGGCCAACCTCAGCCGCTCCAACCGAAGGGAAACACCCAGGCGCAACCCTTGGGAAAAAGCCACGCCCAACCCCACCGACGTGGAAACCACGGAATGGTTCCCAGAGCCATCGCTGAATTCTGAAACCTGAATGCCGCTGGAAAAATCGGTGTCGATGCTGGCAGCATCCCCCACCCCGAAGGGCAAGGAACTCGCGGACCCCAAACGCTCGTCCCGAATCACCGTCCCCAATGCATCGTCGGAGGTCTGGCCCAGGGAAACACCGTAGGAAAAACGTGGATAGCGGCGACCTTTCGATATTCCCTCCACAAAGGAAAAACTGCCAGGCCCGGTATCGAATTGACTTCGGGATTCCGCCTCCAAACTGGTCACCCGGTATTGCAGGAATACGCCGCCAGCAGTAATCAATCTGCCCCGCTCCCGAGCCAACCCCGCCGGATTGAACCACATGGCATCGCTTCCATCAGCGCCCGCGACTCGCGCTCCGCCCATCAAAATCCCCAGCTCGCCACCAAAAATGTCCTCGTTGGGAATCGACAGCACCCTGCCCTGAAGCGTTCCGGCTAAAGGAATTAATGCAAAGATTAAAAATAAAATTAATTTCACTTTAGTTTAATATAATAATAAAAATCAAATTGCCGCGCATCGATTTTCCGCGGCTATTCTATAAAGTAATCAAGGGGGCCTGATATCTACCCCAAAAAGACTTATTTGAAAACCGGAAAAAACGGCCTCGCAAGTCCGGTGGAAAATATATTCCCCACGGGATTTTTAATTTCCATGGGGGTAACTTCTCCTGGAGGGCGCCGCTGGATTTTCATCGTGGAATCTGGAAATTTTAGGGGGGGATTTGCGGAAGAGGCCATCTTGATAGAAATCTGATATGGAAAAAGGCGCGGAAACGCGCTGGGGTTCGGCAACGGTTCGTGGCGGGGCCCGGCACGGTCCGCCGGCGAGGGGCGATATGAGCGAACCGCATCACCATTTTTTGGAGGAAATCCCGTGGACATCGATCCCATCCTGTCCGAGGAGCGAATTGAGGCCATGACAGGGGCCGGCTTCTGGGGCGAGCGCACCATCATCGATTATTTGGATCAGGCCGCCGGGGACGCCCCGGATCGGGTGGCGATCATCGGCGCCAATTCCATGACTGGCCGTTCCGAGACGGTATCGTACCGGCAGCTCCAGCGCGTCACCAGGCGCATGGCCCTGGGGCTGGCGGCGCTGGGCGTGTCCCAGGGCGACGTGGTGAGCTTTCAGTTGCCCAACTGGTGGCAGTTTTCGGCCATCTACCTGGCCTGTGCGCATATCGGTGCGATCGCCAATCCACTGATGCCGATCTTCCGCCACCGGGAGGTGTCCTTCATGCTCGGGTTCGCCGAATCCAAGGTGGTGGTGGTGCCCCGTGTTTTCCGGGGTTTCGACTACCCGCGCATGATGGCCGAGGTGCGCGCCGAGCTGCCGGCCCTGGAGCATGTGCTGGTGGTGGAGGGCGGCCCGGAAGGCTCGTTCGAACAGGCCCTGCTGGAAACCCGCCACGAGGACGCGCCACAGGCCGCCGGGCGGCTGGCGCGGGATCGCCCGGGAGCCAACGATATCAGCGAATTGATCTACACCTCGGGCACCACCGGCCAGCCCAAGGGGGTGATGCACACGGCCAATACCCTGTTGGGCAATATCCACCAATACGTTGCCACGCTTGGCCTTACCGGGGACGATATCATCCTGATGGCCTCGCCCCTGGCCCATCAGACCGGTTTTCTCTACGGGCTGATGATGCCCGTGGTGTTGAAGACCAAGGTGGTCTTGCAGGACAGCTGGGACCCTGCGGTGGCGGCGCGCCTGATCCAGGACGAGGGCGTCACCTTCACCATGGCGTCCACGCCCTTCGTGGCGGACCTGGCCGACACGCCGGCCATCGGCCAGTACGACACGGGCACCCTGCGCATGTTCCTCACCGCGGGAGCGCCCATCCCCAGGGTGCTGGTGCGGCGCGCGGAGGAACGCTTGCGCATCCGGGTGATCTCGGCCTGGGGCATGACGGAAAACGGAGCGGCCACCATGACCCGGCCCGACGATCCGCCGGAAAAGGTGATCGAGACGGACGGAAGGGCCATTGCGGGAATGGAAGTGCGCGTGGTGAACGCGTCCGGCGAACCGGCCGCGACAGGAAGCGAGGGACGCCTCCAGGCCCGGGGCATGGGGAATTTTGTGGGATACCTGAAAAAACCGGAGTTGTTCGACACGGACGGGGATGGATGGTTCGAGACAGGCGATCTCGCCCGCATGGACACCGAAGGGTACATCCGGATTTCCGGCCGTTCCAAGGACATCCTCATCCGGGGGGGGGAGAACGTGCCGGTGGCCGAGGTGGAGGGCGTACTGTACGGGCACCCGGCCATCGCCGACGTGGCCATCGTGGGCATGCCCGATCCACGCCTGGGCGAGCGGGGCTGCGCCTTCGCCACCCTGCGCCCGGGCTGCGAACTGAGCATGGAGGAAATGTGCGTCTTCCTCGCGGAGCAAAAGATGGCCAAGCAATACTTTCCCGAGCGCCTTGAAATTGTGAGCGAAATGCCCCGGACGCCCTCCGGAAAAATCCAGAAATTCAAGCTGCGGGAAATCGCCAAGGCGTTTTCCGTTTGACCAAACCATGGGCGGTGAGAAATCCAGGTGGAAGGCACGAACACAGCAGGAGCAAACAACAGGTTGATCGCCGTGACGGGGGCCAACCGGGGCATCGGAGCAGCGACCGCCCTGGAGCTGGCCCGCCGGGGGTTCACCGTGGCCTGCCTGACCCGGGAAGGCCGCGGGGTGCGATCCCCGCCGGTTCCCGGGGAAATGGCCGGGCGGATGATCCACCTGGTGTGCGACGTGACGGACGAAGAGGGCGTCAAGCGCGCATTGGGCGAGGCGGCGGAGCAGGGGCAAGCCATGGGCGCCGGGGGTCTGTGGGGCCTGGTCAACAACGCCGGCATCCATCTGGCCGGCCCCAGCGCCGCGGTGTCCAGCGAAGATTTCGCCGAGGTGCTGGCCGTCAACACCACCGCGCTGTTCCGGGTCTGCCGCGAAGCGTACCCGCTGCTGAAAGCGGACGGCGGGGGAATCATCGTCAACATGGGCTCCTTCTTCGACAAGGTGGGGGCCCCCCGCAACACCGCGTATGCGGCCTCCAAGGCGGCCGTCGGCGCCATCACCCGCTGTCTGGCCGTGGAGTGGGCGCCGGACGGAATCACCGTGCTCAACGTGGCGCCGGGATATATCGAAACCGAGTTGAACCGGGAGTTCCTGGCCCGCGAATCGGTGCGGGAATACCTGTTGCCGCGCATTCCGGTGGGCCGGCCGGGCACGCCCGGGGAGGTGGCGCGGCTGGTGGCGGCCCTGTTCACCGAAAACATCCCCTACTTCACCGGCGAAACCATCTACATGGACGGGGGCCAGAGCATCGCCCATTAGCGGCGCTCATTTTCGGGTCCCATTTCGGCGCCCATTTCGGGTGGCAACGCCCAGCGGCGGCTTCCATCCCCATCGCCATCTCAACCTCCAACCCCGCACCGATACCCGGAGTGACCATGAAGGTTTTTGAGCGCATCGACGCCATCCCCATACTCTCCGCCGAGGAACGGCTGCTGCTGGAGAGCGTCCAGGACCTGGGCCGCGACAAGATCGCCCCCAGGGCCGCCCAATATGACGCCAACAGTGAATTCCCCTGGGACAACGTGAAGGACATCAACGCGCTGGGGCTCAACGGCATGTTCATTCCCACGGCCCACGGCGGGGCGGGATTGTCGTATGCGGCCTATCTGGCCTGCGTGCGGGAAATCAGCAAGGCCTGCGCCTCCACCGGGGTCATCTGGGCCACCAACTTCCACGCGGTGAAGCCCTTGATCGACCGGGGCGACGAGGCCCTGCGCAAGCGCCTGCTGCCGGTGATGCTGGACGGCGGGCTGGCGGCGCTGGTGATCACCGAGCCTTCCGCCGGATCGGACGCCACCGGCATGACCACCCGTTTCACCCCCGACGGGGACCAGATCGTGATCGACGGGGGCAAGATTTTCATCACCAACGGCGACGTGGCGGACCTGCTGCTGGTGTTCGGCAAATGGGCCGACCTGCCGGACGGCAAGGAGGCCATCACGGCGCTGTTCGTGGAAAAAGGAACCCCCGGCCTTTCCGTGCTGCGCAAGGAGGAAAAAATGGGCCTGCGCGCCTCCTCCACCGTGGCGCTGGCCTTCGAGGGGTGCCGGGTGCCCCGGGCCAACCTGCTGGGAGCGCCGGGCGAGGGGCTGGCCATGCTGCTGGCCTCGCTCAACAAGTCCCGCCCTTCCATCGCCGCCCATGCCCTGGGGATCGCCCGCGGGGCCTTCGAGGACGCGGTGGCCTACATCAACCAACGCAAGCAATCGGGACGCCGCATCGTGGAGTTCCAGGGCATCCAGTTCCTGCTGGCGGACCTGGCCACCGGCCTGGCGCAGTGCGAGGCTTGGCTGTGGTACGTGGCCGGGCTGGTGGAGCGGGGAGAGGAAGACATCGGCATCGAGGCTTCCATGCTCAAGATGAGCGCCTCCGACCTGGCCATGCGCATCACCACCGAGGCGGTGCAACTGCACGGGGGGTATGGGTACATCCGCGAATACCGGGTGGAGCGGTTGATGCGCGACGCCAAGATCACCCAAATCTGGGAGGGCACCAACCAGATCCACCGCCAGTTGATCGGCAGGTCCTTCCGCGAAAAGACCTGATCCGCGGGGTGGGGCCGGGAAACTATGTTAAAAAGGTTGCTAATTATTGGGGCAAGGTATTTCCACGGCGGCACCTCACCCCCGCCCTTCGGCAACGCTTGCGAGTCGCACGTTGCTCCCCCTCTCCCAAAGAGAGGGGGAAAAGCCTTTTATTTACAACAATATACTGTAAGAACGCCCCTCTCTTTTGGAGAGGGGCAGCCCAGTGTTTCGGGGCGGGGTGAGGTGCCGTTGGGGAGAGGGTTCAGTCAGACGTAGAGCCCGCTTTCGGGCCGGGTAAACTCCACCCCGGCGTCCTCGTAGGCGGCGTTGATTGCGCGGCGCATTCCCTCGATGGGCTGATAGCCGGGCGAGATCAGGTAATTGTTTTCCTTGATGGAGAGCACCACCGAGGGAAAACCGGTGATCCCGAACTTGCGGGTGAGGGCCAGGTCCTCATGCAGGGCGCCCTCCACCTCCTGGGAATCCAGCCGGCGTTCGAAGGCCTCCAGATCCAAATCCATCGAACCGGCCACGTCCAGGTAGGTTTCCCTGCGGGTGGGGTCCAGCGCCCGGGTGAAATAGGCTCCGAACAAGCCCACCATGAAGGCCCATTCCTTCTCCGGCGCCATCAGGCGGACGGCCAGCACGGCCCGGCAGGCGGGCAGGGTGGTGGACAGCGGGCGGTGTTCGCGCCACAGATCGTGGTTGAACGGCTGACCGGTGGCTTCCTCGATCCGCATCCAGGCGTTGCGCACCAGGGCCATCAACTCGTCGCTCATGGGACCGGCGCTCCCCCCCCGCAGTCCGCCCATCACGGTGATCCGCTTCAGCTCGGGATATTCCCGGTCCACCTGCTCCAGCACCGGCTTGAAGCCCCAGCACCAGGAGCACATCGGGTCGCCGAAATAGCGCAGGATGCCCACTTGTTCGACTGTGTCCGGTTTGCTCATGGTTCCCATTTGGAAGAAATCGTGTCCCCGTCCGGCTTACAATATACCTGAACCCCGCCCCGCCGATCAAGGCGAAGGAAAATCGTACAGGCCAGCGACGGCTGAAGGCATATTTTTTCCATGGTTCTCCTTCCCGCAAAGGCGCAAAGGGCGCCAAGAACCGCCAACAGCGAACTGCTTTGGAACCGCCGATGAACGCCGATGGACGCGGATTCAACTGCGAACCGCGGCCTCACCCCAGACCCTCTCCATGGGCTGTTCAACATCGCCGGCCGGGGGAGGGGTGCGGTAAAATCAATCTGTGCACCTCACCCATCCTTTGCTACCATGAGGGCCGGGCCGCCATCCCGCCCCGGATTTCTCAGGATCACCAACCCACCCGCACCGCGATGCCTAATTTTCAATTGCAGGCGAAATTCCCGCTGGCCGGCGGCCAGCCCCCCGCGGTGGACGCATTGGTGGAGGGGTGGCGCGCCGGCCGGAAGCATCAGGTGCTGCTGGGCATCACCGGGTCGGGCAAGAC
>JACZSY010000028.1 GCA_022573975.1 SAR324 cluster bacterium
GCCTTTTAAAAAGCTGCCGGGAGTCCAGAGGGCGGAGCCCTTTGGAGAAGTCACCCCCCCCCGGCGCTTTAGCCCCCGGACCCCCCCACGATAGGCGGCAACAGGCGCACTTCGGAGTCGTGGTTGAGTTTGGCGCGGAGGCCCATCAGGGCGTGGTCGTTGTCGATGAAGACGGCGAGGTGGGGGGCCAGATCGCCCTCGTAGAGCAGGGCCTCCAGCAGCCCAGCATGTTGGCGGCCGGCGGCTTCCAGCAACTGGCGCACGGTGATGCGCTCCCCGGCGGGCACGGCCACTTCCACATGATCGGCGCCGCCGGTCAGTTCCTGCATCAAGGCGGGAATGTACACCGTCGCCATGGGGAAACCTGGGGGCGGGTGAAGAGAAAGGCGAAAGTTTCCCGGGTGGGATAAAACCGCCCAGGCGTCACCCTCTCCACGGCGTTTTTGAACAACCCGTGGAGAGTCCGGGGTGAGGCCCTACGACTGCGCCGGTACAGGCTTTGCCGTGGTTTCTCGGGCGGCCTCGGTTTTTCCTGCGGCATTTTCTTTTGCGGCGATGGCGGCCTGCACCCGGGGCGGGGAGAGCGGCAGTTCGCGAATGCGCACGCCGATGGCTCCGGCGATGGCGTTGCCCATGGTGCCCAGTGGCGGCACGATGGGGGTTTCCCCCACGCCCCGCACGCCGTAGGGATGGCCCGGATTGGGCACTTCCACCAGGATCGTCTCGATCACCGGAACGTCCAGCGTGGTGGGCATGCGGTAGTCCAGGAAGCCCGTGTTGAGCAATTCGCCCTTGTCGCCGTGGACGTATTCCTCGTTGAGCGCCCAGCCGATGCCCTGGGTGGCGCCGCCGATGATCTGCCCTTCCACGTAGGCCGGGTGGATGGCCGTGCCCACGTCCTGCACGGCGGTGTAGCGCAGGATGGTGGTCTTGCCGGTGTCCGGGTCCACCTCCACGTCGGCGATGTGAAGGCCGAAGCCCGAGCCCTGGGCGGTGGCCATCAGAGAACCCTGGCCCTGCACCGGACCGCCGGTGGCGGGCAGCTTGGGCCCCAGTTGGCGCACGGTCATCGGCTCCTGCCCATTCTTGGTGGAGCGGAAGGCGCCCTCCTCGAACACCACCTCGGCCGGGTCGCAGTCCCACAGCTTGGCCACGCGGGGCTTCATCTGCTCGATGGCGTCCAGGGAGGCCAGGTAGACCGCGTGTCCGGTGGCGTAGGTGGTGCGGCTGCCCGCGGTGATGTCGGTATGGCCGATGGAGTCGGTGTCGCCCACCGATGGGCGCACTTCCTCGGCTTTGAGGCCCAGGGTTTCCGCCGCCATGATGGCCATGGAGGCCCGCGACCCGCCGATGTCCACCGAGCCGGTGACCACGTTGGCCGTGCCGTCCATGTTGATGCCCACCGTGGCGCTGGACTGCATTCCGGCGTTGACCCAGAAGCCGATGGCCAGCCCCCGGGCCTGGTTGGGGCCGCTGGGCGCGGGGGACTTGTAATGGGCGCTGTCGCGGGCCGCCTCCAGGGTCTCGATCATCCCGATGCGGGGCCATTTCAGGCCGTCGATGCGCTGTTCCCCTTCCTCGGCCGCGTTCATCAGCCGCAACTCGATCGGGTCGATGCCCAGCGCCTTGGAGGCCTCGTCCATCACAGACTCCACACCGAACAAGGCCTGGGGCGAAGAAGGCGCGCGGTAGGCGGCGACCTTGGGGGTGTTGGTCATCACGTCGTACACGTCCACCTGGCCGTTGGGAATCTTGTAGGGCGCCAGCACGCACATGGCGCCCATCATGCCATAGATGTTGGGGTAGGCCCCGGCCTCGTAGGCGGCCCAGAAGGTGGCCGCGATGATGGTGCCGTCTTTCTTGAAGCCGAACTTGACCCTGGAGGCCGAGGCCGAAGCCGGGCCGGTGGCCTGGAAGATGTCCGCCCGGGACATGGTCATCTTGACCGGCTTGCCCGATTTCTCCGACAGCAGCACCGCCAGCGGCTCCAGGTACACCGGAATCTTGCCGCCGAACCCGCCGCCGATTTCCATGGGAATCACCTTGATCTTGGAGAGTTCCTTCTTCAGCACCGTGGCGACCTGTTCGCGCACGGCGAAGGCCCCCTGGGTGCTGGTCCAAATGGTGATCTGCCCGTCCGAGAGGGCCAGCGCGGTGGCGTGGTGGGGCTCGATGTAGCCCTGGTGCACCGTCTTGGTGCGGAACTCCCGCTCGATCACCAAATCCGCCTCGGCGAACCCGGCTTCGGGATCTCCGGCCTGGAAGCGGGTGTGCAGGCAGACGTTGGAGTCCACCTGCTCCTTCTTGCCCATCAGGGTGGCGGTGATCTTGTCATGCAGCCTGGGCGCCCCGTCCTCCATGGCCTTGAGCACGTCCAGCACCGGTTCCAGCACCTCGTATTTCACTTCGATCAGCGCCGCGGCGTCCTGGGCGATCCAGGGATCGTCGGCGGCCACCGTGGCGATGGGGTGTCCCTTGAAGAGCACCTTTTCGCCGGCCAGAATGCGGGTGCTCATGTAGCGCTGGTTCTCGATGCCCTCTCCCGAGGCCATCACCTTGTCGGGGAGTTCCGGCAGGTCCTTGGCGGTGGCCACGGCGCGCACGCCCGGCAGCGCCTCGGCCCTGGAAGTGTCCACCGAGAGAATCCGCCCATGGGCGTGAGGGCTGCGCAATACGGCGCCGTGCAACATGCCGGGTTGATGCACGTCGGCCCCGTACCGTGCCCGTCCGGTGACCTTGTCCTCGCCGTCGTGGCGGATCGGGCGGGTGCCGATGACCTTGTATTTTCCGTGGTTGGGATGGGTGAACGCAGCCATCTTGGGCTCCTATTTGGCGGATGATCTCATTTCGGCCGCGGCGTCGCGCACCGCGTCGATGATTTGTTGATAGCCGGTGCAGCGGCAGAGATTGCCGGCCAGCCAGTAGCGGGTTTCCGCATCGCTGGGATCGGGGTTTTTCTCCAGCAGGGCCTTGGCCGACACCAGGAAGCCCGGCGTGCAGATGCCACATTGCAGGGCGGCATGCTCCAGGAACTTTCGCTGCAGCGGATGCAGGTTCTTGCCGTCGGCGATGCCCTCGACGGTCTCGATTTCGGCCCCCTCGGCCTCCGCGGCCATCACCAGGCAGGAGTCCACCACCCGCCCGTTCATCATCACCGAACAGGCCCCGCAATCCCCGGTCATGCACCCTTCCTTGGTGCCCGTCAGCCCGGCTGCGTCGCGCAGCATTTCCAGCAAACTCATCCGGTTGTCGGCCATCACGCTGATTTCAGCCCCGTTGATGGAGGCCGTGACAATTCGTTTGGTATCCATGCTCATTGAATTCAACCTTCCCTTTCGTTAATTCGCGGCGGCGCGGTTTTTGGCGATGACGGCGGCGCGGCGGGTCAGCACGCCGGCCAGGTGGATGCGGAATTCGACGGTGCCCCGCATGTCGCTGATCGGATTGGCGGCGGCCTCGCTGGCCCGGGCGGCCGCGTCCAGCGCCGCATCGTCCATTTGGGCGCCCGTCAACGCGGCGCCGGCCTCGGGCACCATCAACGGCGTGGGCGCCACCGCGCAGATGGCGGTGGAGGCGGTTTTGACGGTTCGCTTGTCGTCTTCCAGGGTCAGCGCCACGGCCGCACCCGCCACGGCGATGTCCATCTCATTGCGGGGAATGAAGCGCAGGTAGGCGTCCGAGCTGTTCGGCGGGGGGGGCGGCACCCGGATTTCCAGCAGCAATTCGCCGGCTTGCAGGGCCGTCCGGCCCGGGCCGGTCATGAACTCGACCGCGGGAATCTCCCGCTTTCCGCCGCTGCCGGCCACGATGCAGACCGCGTTCAGCACCATCAGCGAGCAGACGCTGTCGGCGGCGGGCGAGCCGTTGCACAGGTTTCCGCCCACGGTGGCCCGGCTCTGGATTTGCGTGGAACCGATCAGTTCGGCGCTCTCCACCAGTCCGGGGAAATGCCGCCGGGCTGGCGCGAATTCGCCCAGCACAGCGCAGGACACAGCGGCGCCCAACCGCAATCCGGAGGCCGGATCGAATTCCAGCACGTTGAGCTCGGGAATTTTCTTGATGTCCACCATTTGGCCGAGGGCCCTGTGGCCCTCACGGTATTGGATGATCAGGTCCGTGCCCCCACTGAGCACCCCCGCCCCATCTCCCGCGCCCGAAAGCAGGGAGAGGGCCTCGTCAAGAGATGTGGGGGCGCTGAATTGCAAAGGTTTCAAAAGGCCTCCTGGGCTTGAAACATCGCGATTCCCTCGCGATGGAATGTCGGAAATGTCGAGGGTGTGTATTCACTCAACTTTAAAGTTTAGTGACTGCGCGGCGGAAATTCAAGCGGCAGGTTTCCAGAATTCAAGACGATCGCGGCATCTGGGGGGGTATGGCTACCGGCAAAGCCATGCCGGACAATGAAAAACGAACCCTTGGCCCGGCCTTTCCGCCCGGGTGGGCCATGTCTGGGCAGCGGGGCGCCGCACCTCCTTTCGGCTATGGAAATGTCACCGCCTTCCTGATAAGGCTGGAGTTCCTTCAATTTCGGGGGAGGGGGAGGACCATTCCGTGACCGGCAATGGACGATCTGCTGAAACACATCCTGCTGGCCCACATCTACGACGTGGCCGAGCGCACGCCGCTGGACTACGCGGAGAACCTCAGCGCGGTCACCGGCAACACCGTGCTGCTCAAACGCGAAGATCTGCAGCCCTGTTTTTCCTTCAAGGTGCGGGGCGCCCACAACAAGATCAGCCATCTCGCCGGGGAGGAAAAGGCGCGGGGCGTGATCTGCGCCTCGGCGGGCAATCACGGCCAGGGCGTCGCTCTGTCCGCCCAGCGGCTGGGCCTCTCCGCCACGGTGGTGATGCCCAACACCACGCCTGAAATCAAGGTGCGGGCGGTGAAAAAACTGGGCGCCGAGGTGGTGCTTTTCGGCGACAATTACGACGAGGCCGCCGAACGCTGCCGCCAGATCACCGCGGAAACCGGCGCCACCTTCATTCATCCCTTCGACGATCCCATGGTGATCGCGGGCCAGGGAACCATCGCCCACGAGTTGTTGGACCAGTGCCCCGGCCTGAACCTGGTATTCGTTCCGGTGGGCGGCGGGGGCCTGATCGGAGGGATCGCCGCCTATCTCAAAACACTCCATCCCGAGGTGAGGGTCATCGGCGTGGAACCCGAGGACAGCAAGGCCATGCAGGCCTCCCTGGCGGCAGGGAAGCGGGTGCGGCGAAAAGAGGTGGGCCTGTTCGCCGATGGGGTGGCGGTCAAGCAGGTGGGCGCGCTCACCTTCGATCTGGCGCGCCGCTACGTGGACAGTGTGATCACGGTATCCACCGACGAGATCTGCTCGGCCATCAAGGCCATCTACGAGGACACCCGCTCCATCGTGGAACCGGCGGGCGCGCTGGGTGTGGCCGGGCTGCGGCGCTATCTGGAGACCCATCCGCTGAAGGGCCAGAACCTGGTGGCCATCAACTCCGGCGCCAACATGAATTTCAACCGCCTCGAATTCGTCGCCGAGCGCACCCTCACCGGAGGGAAAAAAGAAGCCCTGGTGGCGGTGACCATTCCGGAAAAACCCGGCGCCTTGCGCTTCTTTTGCGAACACCTGCTGGGAGCGCGCAACATCACCGAGTTCAACTACCGCATCCGCTCTCGGGAAGAGGCCCATATCTTCGTCGGCATCTCCGTCGACAACGATGTGGAGCGGGCGGAATTTTGCACCCTGTTGAGCGAACAAGGATTCGAAAACCTGGACCTCACGGGCAACGAGTTGGCCAAGACCCACATCCGGCACATGGTGGGAGGCCGCTCCACGGAATCCCGCAACGAGGTGCTCTACCGCTTCGAGTTCCCCGAACGGCCCGGCGCCCTGATGAAATTCCTCGCCTCCATGGAAGCATCGTGGAATATCTCCCTCTTCCATTACCGCATGCACGGCGGGGATTTCGGGCGGGTGCTGGTGGGCTTCGAGATTCCCGCCGGCGAGGAAAAAAAGTTCCAGGTTTTTCTGGAGGAGTTGCATTACGCCTATGTGGAGGAAACCGAAAATCCTTCCTACCGGATGTTTTTGTAGAAGGCCTGTGATCAACTCGATAAAAGCGGGAGAGGGGTGCCTCCGGCGGCCCTCCGCGGGGAAACTTTGAAAAGTTTCAACAAATTTTCTCATAGCAAAAACAAGTATTTAAACCTATCATTCCAATATCTTATTGAAAGTTTTAATCCATTTTTTTCAAAAAATGGTCTGGGGGTGTGGGGGATGAAATCCCCCGCGCTTTTGGTTGGTCACAGGCCTTTCAACCCCGCGCTCTTGGCGCGGCCGGCGAGGGAGACCGGCCCGGGTTTCAACGGGTTTTCCCCCGAATCCGCTTCCCGGTGCTGGGAGGCGGCCCCGGTGGTTTCGGTGGTTTCGGTGGTTTCGGTGGTTTCGGTGGTTTCGGTGGTTCTCCACCGCGGGTGAAAAGGAGGAGATGTTCCCATTTTCCCCGCCGTCCGAAGGCTTTTTTCTCCAGCCGTGAATGTTCCGCCCGGCGGATCGAGGCGCTGGAATCAAGGCTCCAGTGCTCGGGGAGCACCGTCCGTCCGATGGCGTTCCGCGCGTCCACGGCGTGTCCATTGGAAATCCAGTCCCCCATGGCCAGCACCAGGCGCCCGCCGGGGCGCGTCACCCGCGCCAGGGTTCCCAGCACATCGCGCAAACCGGCGCTCCACCCCCACTTTTGGGCATCGGCCGCCTCGGAGGCGGCGTCTTCCGCCTCCCGCCGCGAACCGACTTCACCCTTCAACAGGGCCGATCCGTCCAGTTCCAGCCAGTCCATCCGCAGCTGGTGCTGATGGTGGTAGTCGTAGATTCCGGGATAGGGCGGGCTGGTCAGCGTCAGGCTGATGGAATCCGCCTCCACCGAGGGCAGCAGCCGCGCGTCTTCCTCCAGCAGAACGGGCCTGGGCGTTTTGGGAGGCAGGCGTTGGCCCAGATCGGTCTGGGCGCGGGTCAGTTCCCTGCATTTTCCCACCAGAAACCGCGTTACCGCTCCCTTGGGATAACGGGGCGGGGGGCCGGCCTCCGGGCGGCTGTCCGAAGTCAGGTTGGAAAATTTGACCACCGCGCTGGAAAACACCGCCCGCAAGGTCTCCAGCGTTGGGCCGGGGCGGAGCATTCCGATCAGCCGCAGCCACTGCATCAATTCGGCCAACAGATGGGGTTGGTAATGCGGGGTGAGACGGTGAATCCGGCTCGGGTTGGCGCGGGGGGGATTTTTTTCGCGCCGCAGCGCTTCCACGGCCTCCGCGATCCGGCGCGTCTCGGCTTCCACGGCGGCGGCCTCGGCCGCGTCGCGGGTGCGGGTACGCTCGCGGGCGACCATCACCGCCACGGGATTGAGGTCGTTTCCGGTGGCGGGCAGGCCCAGCAGCATGGCCTCGACCAGGGTGGTGCCGCCGCCCACGAAAGGATCAAACACCTGCGGGGCGGGGTCGTTGGCTCCCCCGCGTTCCCGGCGCGCCTGGAGCAACCCGCGCAATACCGTGCGAGGCAAGGCGGGGTGAAACCGCCCGGGATACGGGTGGAAAGCGTGGGTCAGCCGATAGCCCGATTCCCGGGGCACGGCAAGGGCCGCCGCCAGCATGGCGCCCTGGGGGCCTTCGCTTCGCGCCTCCAAATTGGCCTGGGAAAACGAGCGCCGCCGTTTTTCTCCCGGGGAACCCCCGCCCCGATCCTTCCGTCCGGCCCCCGCCGTGTCATCCGCGAGGGGAACCGGGGAGGAGGCCGCAGTGATATTTTGCGCGGCATTTTCCCCGGTATTTTCCTCGGTATTTTCCCCGATGATTTTTGCCGCGGCCTTTTTGGCGGTGGCATCTTTGGCGGTGGCCTTTTTTACGGTGGCCTTTTTTGCGGTGGCCTGCTTCGCGCGGAGCCAGGGCGGTTGGGCCCGGCCTTTGCCCGGTTTTCGGAAGGCCCTGCCCGGCTTCCGGCGCGGTTTGGTTTTTGACCCCATTCGCGGACTTGTGATAGGAAAAAAAATGCCCCAACGATGCCATGGCGGGCCGGCGCGGAATTTCAGGCCAGGATTTGCTGGCGCCGGTCTTTTGTTTCAGCGTAACACAGCTTGCCGGGGCGGGCAGTACCGATGCGCAAGGCAGTACCGATGCGCGGGGCGGTAACGATGCGCGGGATGGCTCCCGCGCCCAGGCTCCCGTACAACCACTGGCCGAGACGCCGGACAACGGCGTCAACCGGTGGCAACCGGTGGCGAACGGCCACAGTTTTCCAGGGACAAGAAGGCCATGAGCGAACTGACCCGCGACGATCTCAAGACGATTCTGCTGTTCGGCATCCACATCGCCAAGGTCGACGGCAATTTTGACGTGTGGGAAAAGAAAATCCTGGCCCGCTTCGCCGACGCCATGGGGCTGACCGAGGCGGAAAAGGAACAAATGGCTCACCAGCGAATCAGCTTGGCCGATGGATTGGGCCACCTGTCGGGCCAGAGCGCCAAGACCCTGCTCTGGAAAACCCTCTGCGCCGTCTCCCACTCCGATGGCGAGACCCACGAGACCGAGATGGATTTCATCTACAAGGTGCTCGACAAGGTGGGGGGCCAGATCTTCCTTCATGCGGTCAAGGACTGGGGCGCCTACGAGCAGGAAGTGTTGGACGCGTTGCAGGACCACCAATGAGGAATGCCTCCCGCCGGCCCCTGAGGCGTTCCGGGGACTGTTCTCCGCCCTCACCGCAGCCTTCCTGCCGGCCTTCCGCCGCCTGCGGCGGCGGTTGTGCCGACCCCCCAAACCCGTGAAGACCCGCCCGGTGAAACAGGGATCGATGAAACACGCCAGGTGATCCGGCCCAGGCTTCCTCCTCCCAATCGCTCAAGCGCGGGGGGCCTCCGGTTCCAATTCCTGGCCGGGTTCCAGCTTGCTCCCCAGGGGCAGGCCATCGGTGCGGAAACGGATGAATCCCGCCGCGATGGTCGCCGCCAGGCATAATCCGGCGGTGGCCAGGGAAAGGGAAGTGAACCCCGAGAAGATCAGCTCCAACGCTTGCCGCTGGGCCGGTTCCGCCGCGGCGATGGGCCGGAAGGAGCGCAGGGCGTCCAAAACACCCGCGTCCCATGCGCCGCCTTCCAGACCCAGGCCCCGCGAGGCGGAGGTCAGCGCAGAAGACAACCCCGAGAGATAGACCGAACCCAGCAGGGAGATGCCCCAGGCCATGCCCACCTGACGGGCCATGGTGAGGATGCCCGAGGCCAGCCCGGCCTGGTGTTCCGGCAGGGCGTTGATGGCCGCCAGGGAGGAGGCCGTGATGACGATGCCGATTCCCAGGCCGCGCATGACCAATATGGGCAACAAGCCGGTGAGGTATCCACTGGAGGCCGTGAGCGTGGCCTGAAGCAACGCGGAGGCCGTCACCAGCAGGGAGCCGCCCACGATGACCGTCCACAACCGCGGCCCCAGCCGCCCCCCCAGCCAACCGCCCAGGGGCATGGTCAAGGCGACCAGGGCCGTGGCGGGCAGGAAGGCCAGACCGCCTCATCGGGGCTTTCCCGAGGGGGGTCCTGACCATTGAGGCGCATCCTCCTTGCTCCTGTTTTGCAAGGGGGACGGAAAGGCCGGGATGCGCGGGAGGAAATGGCGGGGCCGGACGAAGGGCTAGCTATTTTGTTCCTGGGAGCGGGAGACGGGCACGATTTTTTCCACTTCCTTGATGGCGCGCAAGCGGGAAACCACCGTGCGGAAAACCTTCTGGGAGATCGGTTCCAGCTCCACCCGGATCGCCGCGCCTCCCGTGCGGGGGTCGCGGCGGAGCCCCAGGTCCACGATGTTGACCTTGCAGTCCCGCATTACCTTGCTGACCTTGTAGAGCAGTCCGGGTTGGTCCTGGATCAGCAGCACGTCCAGCCGCCAGGCCTCCGCTCCCCGCGCCTGTTCCCAGCCAAGACTGTGCAGGGTGTCGGCGGCGAAGCGCTCCAACTCGGCGCATCCGGCTCTGTGGACGGTGATTCCATCGCTTCCCTGCACCCCGGTGATCGAGTCGCCGGGCAAGGGATGACAGCAAGGCGCCATGTGAAAAAAGGCGTCTTCGGGAAACCCGATTTTCAACACGGGATCCGGAGCGCCGAACATGGGCCGGAGGTAGCGCGCGAGCAAGGAACCCTGCTGACTTTCCAGCCGTTTCACGCGCCCGATTTCCACCAGGCCGCTATCCACCAGAAAGGCGCGGATGGACAGGGTGTCGTTGCCCACCTGCTGGAAAAATTGGGGGAGGGTCAGCTTGCGATTTTCCAGCGCTGTTTGAAACTCGGGGGCATCGGCCATCTGGGCGGAGTCCAACGCCAAAAGATTCAGCTCCGCGCTGAACAGCTTTCGTCCCACCTCCTGGGCGCGCGTGTTGGCCTGTGCTTTCAGGTCGCGGCGGATGGCGAGCTTGGCGCGGGTGGTGCGGACGTGGTCGATCCAGGCCAGCCGGGGCGCGACGCCTGGGTTGGTGAGAATTTCCACCATGGCGCCGTCCTGCAATTCTTCGATCCGTGAGACGCGCCGCCCGGCCATGTGGGCGCCGTCGCAGCGCGCCCCGATGTCCGAGTGGATGGCGAAGGCGAAATCGAGCACGGTGGCGCCGGTGGGAAAGGTCAGCGGTTCTCCCCTGGGGGTGAACAGTTGCAGGGTGTCCATCTGCGCGTGGCGCAATACGTCCTCCATGCGCAGGTCCTCGGTGTCCGAGTAAATGTCGAGCAATTCCAGGTAGCTCTGGTAATAACGATAAAGCTCCTCGTGATTTTCCGCTCCTCCGGCGAGGATGCCCATGGCGTTGACCCGCTCCATCTCCTCGGAAATCACCTCGATGACGGTGGGCTCGGTGCCCAGGAAAATCTCCGAACACAGCGCCTGGTAGCGGTTGGGCTTGGGGTTGCTGATGAAATCGCGGATGGAATTGGGCACCACCCGGAAAGCCATGTGCAAGGCGCCCATGGCCCGGTAACAATCCGCGGCCTGGGGAACCCGCACCTTGAATCCGGCCAGCACCTGTTCGCCAGGTTTTTGGTTGTAGACGAAATCGGAAATTTGCAGATATTTCGGCGCCAACTCGAAGCGCAGGGAACGGGCCTGCTTGAGCCGGGATTCCAGCAACCCCCGCACGCTCTCGATCTGGGCGGCGGATTCCTTGATGCGCCGTTTCAGGCGCACCAGCCCCTTCTGGAAGCGTTTGGGGTAAAGGTAGCGGAAGGAAAGGGCGGCCAGCTCATCGGAAATATCCTGCATGCCCAGCCGATGCGCCAGGGGCACGTAGACGTTCATGGTTTCGGTGCTGATGCGCCGCTGTTTCAACCGGGCCAGGTAACCCAGGTCGCGCATGTTGTCCAGGCGGTCCAGGATTTTCACCTGGAGCGTGCGCAGGTCCTTGATGGTTGAGGAAATCAGCTTGCGGAAGGT
Organism: SAR324 cluster bacterium; assembly: GCA_022573975.1. Taxonomy (GTDB): domain Bacteria; phylum SAR324; class SAR324; order SAR324; family JACQKK01; genus JACZSY01. Next base: position 11,422 of record JACZSY010000028.1, read on the forward strand.
CTCCACGGCGACAGGGCGGCTGTATTTCCGGCGTTTGGAGGTTTTTGCCTTGGTCAGCCCGTCCACCACCTCGGCCAGCCATTCCCCGTATTCCGCCCCCATTTCCTCCTTGGTGACCCCCGTATCCTCGATCACGTCATGGAGCAGGGCGATGATCACCGCCTCAAGGTCCATGCCGGCCTCCGCGGCCATCAGCGCCACCCTGGCCGGGTGGAAAATAAAAGGCTCGCCGGATTTTCGCGCTTGTGGCCGATGATGAAATTCCGCGTCCCGGAAGGCTTTTTCCAGTAATTCCCGCTTGGGCGTCCTGTCCCGGGGAAATCTTCGGAAGATGGATTTTTTGAGGCGTTTGAGGCGGGCGGCTTGCTGGGGTTCCATCTCCGGAACCTGGCCGGGAAGCTCCGCTCCACCCGCGGGGGGCGCGGCGGTATCGGTGGCGGAGGTCTTGTTGTTGGAGATCTTGGTAGTGGCGCCGCTTTTCATGACAACCGTGATTTACCGGAAATCCTGGGGGTTTCGCGCTCGCCGGCGGCTTCCCGGACGGCGGCGGGGTGAATGTTTCACAGGTAGGTATTCGATAGCAGAACCCTCCCTGGCCGCACAACCTCGAAAACACACTATCACGGATCGGGCCATCCCCACAGGTTTTCCCTGGCGCCTCCAGGGGTCCCGGCCGGCGGTTGGGAAGGGAGTTTCATCGCACCTGGAAAATATTGACCGCACATCGATGCTCTATGCTATGAACGATGACTAAACCCATGGGGGAATGGCGCCAATGGTGGAATGGCCAATGGCGGCAAAAGCCGCGCCACGCCCGTTTACCGGACCCAGCCGATTTCATGGAGCACGCGCCATGAGCAGCACCCATACCGCTTATCAATTCACCCGTAGCGAGGCTTATAACCGTTTGAGGAAGTTGGCCTACAATCCGTTCGATCTGACCGCCGCCAACGCCCTCACCCCGGAGCGCATCGAGACCTTCAGGGCCGGAGCCTGTGGGTTCGACCTGCTCTATGCCACCCAGCGCATCGACGGGCCGATCATGGACGCCCTGGCGGCCCTCGCGGTTGAAACCGAGGCTCAGGAACAATTGCGCGAAGTGATGGCCGGGGCCGTGATGAACCGCATCGAGGGACACGAGAGCGAGAACCGGCGCGTGCTGCATGGCGCCTCGCGGGACGTGTTCGAGGAACTGCCCAGCCCCATGGACTGCGCCCGCGGCGAGGACGCCATCGCCAACGCCCGGCGCGAGCTGGACAAGCTGCGCGAGTTCACCGCCCGCATCGAGTCCGGCGCCCTGGCCAACGCCAAGGGCGAGCCGTTCATCCACCTGGTCAACGTGGGCATCGGCGGTTCGGACCTGGGGCCGCGGGCGCTCTACCTGGCCCTGCTCCCGTTCGCCAAAGGGGGGCGGCGGGTGCATTTCGTTTCCAACGTCGACCCGGACGACATGGCCCAGGTGCTGGGCGGGCTGGAGCTTTCCCGCACCCTGATCAACGTGGTCTCCAAGAGCGGCTCCACCCTGGAGACCCTCACCAACGAGACCCTGGCCCGCGCCGCCTTCGAGAAAGCCGGTCTGGATCCCCTGAAACACTTCCTCTGCGTCACCGGAGAAGGCAGCCCGATGGACAACCCGGAGCGCTACCTGGCCAGTTTTTACATGTTCGACTACATCGGAGGGCGCTACGCGGGCACCTCCATGGTGGGCGGGGTGCTGCTGGCGTTCGCCTATGGCGCGGATGCGTTCACGGACATGCTGCGGGGCGCCCGGGAGATGGACCTCCACGCCCTCACCGCCCCGCCCCAGGAAAACCTGCCCCTGCTGGCGGCCCTGCTGGGCATCTGGAACCGCAACATGATGGGCCATCAGACCCTGGCCGTGCTGCCCTACAGCCAGGGGCTGATCCGCTTCGCCGCGCACTTGCAGCAACTGGACATGGAATCCAACGGCAAGCGCATCACCCGGCTGGGACAGATGGTGGACTACGACACCGGCCCCATCGTCTGGGGCGAGCCGGGCACCAACGGCCAGCACGCCTTCTACCAGTTGATCCACCAGGGGCCGACCATCATTCCCTGCGAGTTCATCGGCTTCCGCCACTGCCAGTCCGGCCAGGACATGACCGTGCAGGACACCACCAGCCAGCAAAAGCTGCTGGCCAATCTGCTGGCCCAGTCCATCGGGCTGGCCACCGGACAGGCCAGCGGCAATCCCAACAAGGTCTTCCCCGGCAACCGCCCCAACTCGGTGCTGATCGCCGGCCGGCTGGACCCCTACGCGCTGGGCGCCCTGCTGGCCTATTACGAGAACAAGGTGGCCTTCCAGGGAATCATCTGGAACATCAACTCCTTCGACCAGGAAGGGGTCCAACTGGGCAAGGTGCTGGGCGTCAAATACATCGACCACTTCAAGGCCATCAACGGCGCGGAGGACACGCCGCCCAAGGACGGCGGCGGCGATCCCACCGGCTGGGCGCTCTTCAAGGCCGCGGGGGTGGTGTAGGGCCGCCTCTGAAAATGGAGATTCCGTGGCAGACGAATATTTCGAAACGCACGATTTCGATTCCCTGAGAAATCGCGTCGCGCTTTGGAAGCAGGAGCAGGAGGCCTGGGGAGCCATCGAGCGAAAAGGCGAGAGCATGCTCCACCTGATCGCCGCCGCCGAGTTGGCCCTGGAGGAGGGAAATCCACAACGGGCGGAGCAACTTGCGCGGATGGTGGAGGAGGACCTCGAAGACTACACGGCGACAGCCTGGGAGGAAGACGAAGACCTCGAAGACTTCACGGCAACGGCAGGGGAGGAGGAGGACGATCCTGAATCCCTGGAAGACGGAGAGATGGAAGACGATGAGGAACCGGAGCCGGAAGCCACCCCCTCAAAAAGCAAATTCACCGACCTGCGCGACTTGGCCGATCACCGGGAATCCCAGGAGGATGACGAGTTGGACAGCCACGTGGAGGCGCAAATCGAAAAAGTGGGCTACGAATCCGACGCCATCCTGGACGGAAGCGGCATCGCCGGAAGGATCATCTCCGATAAATACGAGGAAATCAGGGCGCTGATCGACCGGGCCGAGGCCGAGGACAAGGCGGGGCATCCGGGCGATGCGGACCGGCTCCTCAAGGAGGCGGAGGAGTTGCTCTGATCGGGCCGTCACCCAACGTCCGGGTGTTGTTCAGGGGGGGGAAGGTCTCGATTTTCACACTCGGGCGGGAATTTTCGCGAGTTCTCCGCGCATGCGGCGTTCCGCATGCCACAAGTCGTGGGCCTGCTGCATCCGCAGCCACAGCGCCGGCCCGTTGCCACAGAACTTCCCCAGCCGCAGCGCCATTTCCACCGTCACCGGCTGGCTGCCGGCCATGATGCGGTGCAGGCTCTGCCGCGACACCCCCAACTGCCGCGCGGCCTCGCTGACGGAAATTTCCAGGCCCGGCAGCACGTCTCCGCGCAGCACCTCGCCGGGATGCACCGGCGGCATGCGGGGGGGTTTGGTTACGGTGATTTCAGGTGTCATGGATTCCCGTTGTTGGGGCATGCCGTCCTCCCGGCTTCAGCTAATGATACTGCTCCAGATCGACCCGCCAGGCATCCCCCTCGATCCATTCGAAAGTGATGCACCAGGGGCCATTGATATGGATCGTGTAACGCTCCGGTTTCCCGCGCAGCTTATGAAAATCGAACCCGGGAATATTCATCTCGTCCAATCGTTCCGCCTGATGCAAAACACTGAGCCTCCTGCGGATGCGGGCCACAAGATCGTGACTCACCCGGCTCGGATCGTCTTCAAGGAACAGCCGGGCCAGTCCCCGGTGGCGAAAACTCCGGATCATGGGGAAAGTGTAACATTTTGTGCGACATTGTCAAGTGAGGCGTTACATGTTCAAAGCACTGATGGAATCAGGGTGGCCGGGGATGATCCGCCGGCGCAGGGAAGGGGAGCCGCCGCGAAGCCCCCTTGCCCCCGTTCGCCCGGGCGCGGTAGGAAGGGGGGACACCTGACCCGGGCCGGCCCGATATTCCAACTGAACAGCCGGCCCGATCCTCCATCCTCCCGCCCCGGAGCCTCCATGACCGCATCTCCCTCCGATCCCGTGCTCTACGAGGTGCGCGGCGACGCCGCCTGGATCACCCTCAACACGCCCGAGAACCACAACGCCCTTTCCATGCAGCTCTGCCGGGGTTTGGCCGATTCCGTGGCCCGCGCCAACGCGGACGACGCGGCGCGCATGATCGTGCTGACGGGCGTGGGCCGGAGCTTTTGCTCTGGCGCGGACCTGAAAAGCCGCGGCGGGGGGGCGGCGCCGGAGGAGCGGGCTGCTGGGCGGCCCCCGTTCAGCCAGGCCATCCTCGGCCTGTGGAACAGCCCCAAGCCGGTGATCGGGCGCATCCAGGGCGGGGCCTATGGCGGCGGGGTGGGGCTGATCGCCGCTTGCGACTTCGCCATCTGCGCGGACCGGCTCAAGTTCGCCTTCACCGAGGTGCGCCTGGGCCTGGCCCCGTCCATCATCTCGGTGTTCGTGCTGCGGAAGCTGTCCCTGCCCGACGCCAGCCGCGCTTTTCTCACCGGGGAGCGCTTCAGCGCGGAGGAGGGCGTCCGCATGGGGCTGATCCATCGCGCGGTGCCCGAGGCGGAACTGGACGGCGCGGTGGCCGAACAGATCGACGCGCTGCGCCAATGCGGGCCGCGGGCGCTTCAGGAGGTGAAAAAACTGCTGCGCACCGTGCCCCAACTGACCATTGAGCAGGGGTTGGATTGGGCCGAGGCGAAGAACAAGGAGTTGTTCAATGGGGAGGAAGGGCGCGAGGGAATGGCCGCCTTCGCCGAAAAACGCAAACCGTCCTGGGCGCCCTGATCCACGGCGGGTTGGCCAAAGCGGCTTATTTTTCCAGCAGGCGCTCGATGTAGCGGAGGATTTCCTCCTCCCCGGCGGGGATATCCGCTCCTGGCAGATTGGTGGCGGGACCGTCGCGGTAATGGCGGAAGGCGTTGGGCCAGCCCATCAAGCCGTAGCGGTTCTTTTCGGGAATGGGCGCCAGCCGGACGGCTCCTTTTTCCTTCGAAATCCTGTAGGTGCGCAGAAATTCCACCGTCCAGGTTCCCTGACTGGTTTCAACCCTCCCCTTCCCTTTCAGGGTGACCCGCGCCCCGGCGACGCTCCAGGCGCCCACGAAGCGGGAGGTCTCATGGCCGGGCCAGGCGGCCCCCAGCAGGAAACGTCCGCCGGGGTGCAAATAGAAAAAATGGTGCAGCCCGCGTTTTTCCATTCCCCGCCAACCTTCAATGCGATAGGCGCCGCTGATTGGATTGGGGGACGCCGCGATACCCTCCGGCGCGGTGGTAATCAGAAAAGCGGTGGTAATCAGAAAAGCGGTGGCGATTAAAAAAGCGGAGGCGGTCAGCAAAGCGCCCGCGGCGAATAAGCCCGCCCCAAAGGATTTTGGCCAGGCGCGCCAAACGGGAACCGGATCCAGTGTGGAACAGGATCGGCTGGGCGGGAAAAACAAAACGCGCATCGGGGAAAGGATTCGCTGATGGAATATGAATGGCCGGTGGAGGAGGGGCCGGTGGCGTTCGATTGGCCGGTCAGGAGCGATGTCGGCGCTTTTCCTGGCGTTCCCAGGGTGGACGGCTCGGTGCGGGCCGGGTGCGGGGCCTTTGGGGAAATTTATCCCGGTCCGCCTCCATCACCGCGATTTCGAAGATGGCGCCGAAGCGGTGAAAGTCCCTCGGCTGGATGGTCAGCAGGTCGGTCAGCAGGTCGCCCAGCTCGGCTGGCCCGCCTTTGAAATTGAGCAGCCAGGCATTTATCATTCCGGCCGAATCCACCTCCCGGCCATTCAGCCGGTCGAAGACGCGGTCGGTGAAACCCCACCGCCCCTTGATCCAATCGTTGGAAAAATCCACACGATAATACGTCATCACGGCTCCCTGGAAAACAGGCCCCATCTTCCTCCCCCAACGGTGGGGCGTCAAGACGGAGCAGGCGCTCCGCCTGGAATAAAATCTGGCGCATGCCTCCAGGGGAGGGAGGAAAAGCGGAAGGGTTCGAGTTCAGGAAAACGGGGAGAGGAAAAAGAAACGCCCGCACCCTTGCTTTGAGGGGAGCGGGCGGCATCGCGGTGCGCAAGCGGATTTTGCGGTGCGCCCGGATTTTGCGGGGCGCCCGGATTTTACATGGGGGGGGTTACTTTCGGAGCTGGGATTCGAGTTTCCGCAGCGCCGTGAGGGTTCTCCTGTCCTGGATGAGGTGGATCATCGCCCGCACCAGGGCCAACACCCGTTCGCGTTCCCTGTTGGGCGGCGCGCCGATAAACCCGGCCGAGTATTCCATCACCCGTTTGGGCAGTCTGGCGATCAGTTGATTGCGCTGCCTGAGGGCTTCTTCCAACTCCCGGTCGCTGGAGGCATGGATCGCCGCCTCGCGGAAATTGGCCAGGGAGGCCAGCAAGGTCTCGAATTTGTCGTTCTTCTGCTTGAGCGCCCTGGCCTTGTCCAACTGGCCAAGGCCTGTTTCCATATGCCGCCGGTACAATCCCCGCCGCTTCACGTCCTCGGCAGTCAAGGAGGGCGCCAGTAATTTTTCCTGGCGGCGCTGCAGCTCGGCTTCCCGCAAGGCGCGGCGGTCGAAGACGGAAATATCGTCCATCTTCACGAACCTCACCACCACCCGGTTGCCATCCACGGTGATGCGGGGAGGTTCGGTCAGCACCTCGGGCGTGATCATGGCCCGCAACAACACCCTGTTCTGGTGCCGCTCATCGTTGACCACATGTATCCGGTAGAGGTATTCGGCCGCCTCGATGCGCTTCAAGGGTTTTCCCAGAATGGTATTGGGCATGGTCACCTCGAATACGAAATTGTTGTCCAGGGCCGCCCGGCCTTTGCCGGGTTTTTGCTCATAAAAGCGGAAGGGAAAATGCCGGGCCTCCAGCCGTATCGGCCTGTCAAAGCGCATTTCCAGTGAAAACAGTCCTATGGCCTCCTCGACGATCCGCACCAGGGGCACGAACCGGAGGGATTCCAGCCGGTAGGGTGTTCGCATCACGGGGGCCGGCCCGGCGGTAGCGGCCGATTCCTGGAAGGCATTTTTGCGGAGGGCCAGCCAGGCATCCAGATAGCTGAGGAATTCCCGCTGACCGTTTTCCAGGTCCAGCACATAACGGTATTGATACCCCTGACTGTCGGTGCGGGTGGCCAATTCCATCAGGTTGACCAGATTGAAGCGGTGGATGGCGTATTGGATCACCTGGCCGGCAAGAAGATCGTTTCCTTTGAAATGCTTGGCGAACACCTCCGATCGCAGGGCCAGCCGGGCAAAATCGTTCTTGTCCAACACGCCAAATTCGCTGGCTTCCTTGTCCGGAAAAATCAGCACCTTGTTCCGGCTCAGCGTCAGGGAGTCGTCCTGGCTCCATAGCCGGATTTGCTCCAGGTTCCAATTCAGTTCGGTTCCGTTGTCCAGCACCACCTTGATCAGGTACTTGCCCGCCTCCGGGCTCTGAACGAAAGTGGAACTGATCAAATTGCCGCGGAACACTCCCTTGTCCAGGAGCCTGGCTATTTGCAGGGCCGTATCCTTGTCCGTCAGGCGGGGAACGGCCAGGGCCAGGGCGGAGAATAAAGCGCCCCAGGCCAATGCCAGGATCAAGGTGATTGTCATCGCTATTCGAATCATGGGTCTTCACGCAAAATTGGGTGTTTCCTGAAAATCCTACCGGGCTTCCGTGTCCAGATGAATCTCGACGTCCACCCCAGCCTTCGCCGCGAAGGCCTTGGGCATTGGCATCACGGACTGTTCCCCGGGTACGGCCTTGGCCACCAGCAGGGCGGCCCGCAGAAAGCCCGCGCGGTAATACACCACGTTGCCGCGCTTGAGCCGCTTGCGATCCCTGGACAGATTGGCCAGTTCTATTTTCATGCCGATTTTCTCCTCCAGTTCCCGGCGCCGGAATCGGGTCAGCAACAAGGCGATGTTGTTGGCGCGGGTCAGCGTGCCCGAAATATCCAAAACGGCGACCCGAACGCGGGTGGAGGGAGGGAGGGGTCTGGGAAACGGGGAGGCCAGGAAACGAACCGCGTTAATTTTGCGGACTTTCCCGGCAACGGCTTTTTTTTCCTGGGCCACGATTCCGGTGGAAAACAAGCCGGCCAGGACAATCCCGGCAACGAACAAAATAATCTTCTCCATTGCACCATTCATGATCGTTCCCTTGATCTTTTTCACCATCGCTGGTCCGTCCATCCTAAAATGATGGACAATTCGGCGGATTCACCCATGGGCCGCAAGCGCTTCCCTTGCCGATCCTCACAATGCAGAGAACAGGCCAGGGAACAATCTGATTGACTTTTTTTGTTCACCTTTATTAAATCAGTCAGTTAGACGAACACCAGCACGAAAAGTGGAGAACAGGGAAAAGTCCCCAAAATTCCGCCAGAGGGCGGAATCAAACCCAGGGTTGGAAACCCATGCTCATTCAATGCCATTCCTGCAATACCAAATACCGGTTGAATCTGGAAAACATTCCAAAGCGGAAAACCTTTGTCCGCTGCAAGAATTGTGGAACCCCGATCTTCATCGATCCCACCGAGGAAGATGCGCCCCAGGGGGGGGTGATCCCCCCACGATCGGACCAGGATTCTCAGCCGGAACACCAACATGACGGCGCCGGCGGCACCGGCGGAAACCCCATGGTGGAGGGAGTCCAGGTTGTATGTCCTGAATGCAAATCCAGATACCGGGTGGAAAGCGCATCCTTGCGCCGCCCGGGGATCAAGCTGAAATGCACCCAGTGCGGCGCGCTTTTCGCCCCCCCGCAGAGCCATGCCGGGGAGCCGGCGGCAAAGGACGCCACAGGAAAAGACGGCACTGAAAAAAACGGCGCTGAAAAAAACGGCGCTGAAAAAAACGGCACTGAAAAAAACGCTCCCGGACTGGACGCCCCGGAATTTTACCCGCCCCCCTCGCAGGATACCGATGCCGAACCCGCCGAACCGGAAATGCCTGTTCCCGATGACCAGCGGGTGGATAGCATGTTCGACGACCTGCGTCCCGACCACGGCGCCTTGCAGCAGCAGGAATCCATCGGCGATGCCGGCGCCGCCCCCAAGGAACACGAATTGGGGAGTCTGAAAGGAACCGATTTCGAGGATGAACCACCGGTTCCCGATTCGGAACAGGCCTACATGGACGCCGTCTCTTTTGCTGCCGACGATGGAATTGAATCCCTTCCTTCCGGAGGTACCGTGCCTGACGACCAAAAATTCAAATTTTTCCTCAATCCGAACGACCAGGAAAAAGACCCCGGGGAGGAAGCCCTCCCCGAGATGCCGGATTTGGATGCGTCCAGCGAGGATGCGATCGATGCCGAAAGCCCGGAGCTGCCCGATGACCTCCCCCCGCTTCCGGTGGTGAGGGAAGAGGAAAGCGAAGAATCGGTCCCGGAATCACGCGAGGTGGTTCCGGGGCAACCGGCAAAGATCATCACGGAACCCCGTGCGTTGGGCATTCTGGCGGCCGCGTCCCTGGGCATTCTGATCGGCGCCGGCATTTGGGGCTGGTGGCTGACCACGTCCACCCAGAATCGGGACCCCTTCAGGATACAAAATGGCAAAGTCCATCAATTGTCCTTGCCGGACAACCAGCAAGGCCATTTCGTCAGGAACATTCCCAGTGGCAAGCGGTTGTTCGTGGTCAACGGAAAAATCGAAAACCGCTTCGACGGTACCGGCAAAGTGCGCTGGATCCGGCTCAGGGGCATGGTGTTTGGCGGCGGCGATGAAGAAAAACCCACGGCCCTGGCCTTTGCCTATGCCGGAAACCTGCTCAAGGACGGCCAATTGTCCAAATGGTCCCTATCGGACATTCGCGCCTACCATGGCTTCAACAACGGCCGGGAGAATATCAATTTCGAGATTCCCGCGGGTGCCCTGGTGCCATATCAGCTGGTGTTCACCGACATCGGCGCCAAGGTAGGCAAAACCGTCACCGAAGTGATCAGTTATCACCGCGGGGGGGAAGCGGTGTTCATCGACAGTCCCTGATTTCCCGCTGGTTTCCCCCCCTCCAGGGCCCGGCTTCGCCTTCCTTCGCCGGCCGGTTCCCATGGCGCCAAATGCGGCCGCGCTCCATGATCCGGGGAACACCGGGCACGGGGTGGCGTTTTCTCGCTTCCTTCCGGGTTTAACCAATAATAACAAACGGATGAATCGAAGCCCGGAGTCTGCTGGCCTGCCAGATTTGGCGATATTATTTCCCGATTATCACCTCCGCCCCGCCATTTTCCCCATTGTCTTTCGTCTCCGATTTTGCAACAGTGAAAAAGGGTGCGTTGAAAACAATTTACCGCTTACCGCGCATTTGTGTTTCAGGGATCGTTATCACCTGCGAATCAAACAATGCGCACATGGATGTGCAAGGCTTCCTCCCTGTGAAAGGGAAGCGAGCCCAGCCGGTCAGGGAAGATCATGGCGTTTTCACGGGAAACCGTGGCGGCCGTCAAGGAACGCGCCGACATCGTGGAAGTGGTGGGGGAGCGCATGCGCTTGACCCCGAGCGGGTCGGACTTCGTGGGGCTGTGTCCCTTTCATGGTGAGAAAACTCCCTCCTTCCGTGTCAATCCTTCCTGGCGCACCTACCATTGCTTCGGCTGCGGCACCGGCGGCAGCGTGATCGATTTTATCATGGCCCTGGAAAACCGCTCCTTCCCCGAGACGGTGACCCTGCTGGCCGAGCGTTACGGCGTGCCCTTGCCGCAATCGGGCGGTTCTCCGGAGCGGAACGGGCCGCGTTCCATCGAGGCGCTGGGTTTCGCCAGTGAGTATTACCACGGCGTGTTGATTTCCCGCCCGGAAGGGGAGGCCGCCCGGCGTTACCTGCGCGAGCGGAATTTCGACGAGCCGGACTGGAAGGCCTTCGGCCTGGGATTCGCCCTGGACGAGTGGCAGGATTTGCTCACCCAGGGCCGTTCCCAGGGGTTCTCCGACGAGGACCTGCTGGAAAGCGGCGTGGTGCGCGCCGGGAACAGCGGGCGGCTTTATGACATGATGCGCAAGCGGGTGGTCTTTCCCATCCTGGATGACAGGGGCCGGCCCATCGCTTTTGGCGGACGGGTGATCGAGGCGGAGGACTCGCCCAAATACATCAACACCCCCGAAACCCGTCATTACCGCAAGGGCAACGTCCTGTTCGGCTTGGCCCAGGGACGCGAAGCCCTGCGCCAGTCCCGGCGGGCGTTGCTGGTGGAAGGCTACCTGGACGTGATGCGCCTCCACCAGCACGGCTTCCGCGATGCCGTCGCCACCTGCGGCACCGCCCTGACCGAGGGCCACCTGACCGCCTTGCAACGTCACGCGGACAAGGCCGTGCTGCTCTTCGACGGCGACGAGGCCGGGATCAAGGCCGCTTTACGCTCCGCGCCGTTGTTCCTCAACCAGGGGATGGAGGCCCGGGTGGTGCTGCTTCCCGACGGCATGGACCCGGACGACTACCTGCTCCGCCAGGGCGCCGATGCCTTTTCCGCCTTGCTGGAGGAGGCGCCCCCCCTGCTGGAGTTTCTCGTCTTCCAGATGCTCAAACGCAATGGAAACACCCCCCTGGGCAAGGAGCAGACCCTGGATGCGCTGGTGCCCGTGCTGGCTCAGGTGCGCAAACCGGCCGCCCGCGACCTGGCCGTGCGCTTTCTCTGCGATTTGATCGGCGTGCGGCCCGAGACGGTGCTGTCCATCCTCTCCAGGCCGGGCAGGGGAGGCGGGGAGGCCATCGGCGGGCAGGCCTTTACCTACAGCCGCAAGGAAGCGCGCCACCAGCGCAAGGTGCTGCGGCTGTTGCTGGAACAACCCGCCCTGATCGCCCAGGTGCGCGAACTGCTCGCGCCGGAGGAGTTGACCGAGCCGGAACTGCGGCGGCTGATGGAAAAACTGCTCGGCTTTTCAGACGAGGAATTCGTCCAGATCACGCCCGAGCAACTGATGGACTGGTATCCGGAAACCGCGCCCGCCCTGCGGGGCATCCTGATGGAACCAAAACTGCACCACACCGCCATTTCAGATTGCAGCCGGGAACTGGAAAATGAGATCTATTGCATCAAAGACTCTCTGAAGGAATCGCTGTTCCTCAAACTCAAATCCCTGGAAGACTCCCAAGAACTGGAACAGGCGGTTCAGCATTACCGCAAAATCAGCTACGATTTGAAAAAAATCAAAAACACATTCCGCAGCAACCACCCCCTCTCCCCGGAGCGGACCGTGAGGGCAAGACCGCCCCCCGACAGCCCCGAACAACAGGAAACGGCGTCCTGAGACTTCCCCGGTGGCAAAAAAAACCCCCACGGCGCTTTTCGCGCCGCGGGGGCCATGCGTGGCATTTTTTGGCCATGCCGGGCTTTTACCATCGTGCCGGGCTTTTACCATCAGCTTCTACCATCAGCTTCTACTGTAGTGACACATTAATAATATTCATTCTTTTCGGAATATGCTTTACTACAAAATTGGGGTTTAATTCCCCGCCCCTTGGGGCGAAAAAAGGAAACCTATTCCCCAGCTGATACCCCGCCCCTTGGGGCGGGGTCATTCATTTTCCTGAATGATTCCATGGAGGGAAATTCATGAAAGCAGCATTGCGTGTTGTTTTGACGGAAGAAGAACAAGCCAAGTTGGAGCGTTGGGTGCGTGGCCGTGTATCTGAGGCGCGTCTTGTTCAGCGTGCTCGGATTGTGCTCGAAGCGGCGCAAGGGTACACCAGCAAAGCCATTGCCGAAACGATGGGGCTCAATCCACACATTGTCGGTCGTTGGCGGCGGCGATTTGTACAGGAACGGTGCGCGGGCATTGAAAAAGAACTTCCACGTTCTGGCCGCAAACCGGTGCTGCGCAACAAAGTCGTGCGCTCGATTATCAGCACGACCACCCAGGAAAAGCCGCCCGGGGCGACCCATTGGAGCGTTCGCACTCTTGCTTTGCATCTGGGGATTAACCGAGAGATGGTGCGGCGTGTCTGGGTCGCGGCAGGCCTCAAGCCACACTTGGTGCGTACCTTTAAGCTGAGCAATGACCCTAAATTCGCCGAAAAAGTCGTTGACGTTGTGGGACTTTATTTGAACCCGCCCGAACATGCCCTGGTGATGTGTGTCGATG
>JACZSY010000029.1 GCA_022573975.1 SAR324 cluster bacterium
TTGTTCGCGGAACCCCGTGGCCGCGACCTGCCAGGCTTCCGGCTGGAAGGCGTTTTATCCTGTCCACACAAGAACGATTGGAGAACGTCATGAACGGAAGAAATGAAGGAACACCTGTCCAATTCACGATTCGCAAGGCTTTTGCGGCAATCATTTTGTTTTTCGCGGCATCCCTGCTGGCGGCATTTCCCGCGTCCGCGAATCAGGACGCCGGAGGACATAAATCCAAGATGGGCATGAAGATGGGCATGAAGATGGACATGAAGGCTGCCTCATGCGGACGGAATATAATGATGGTCAAAAGCGCCGAAATGCAGATGGGGGGCGCCCATTACAAGGGGCCGATGGCCAAGAAGGGCGGCATGAAGATGGGCGGCAAGGACAAGGGCATGAAGATGGGCGCCAAGCCCGGCGACAAGGCCCACGCCGATCATGAGGTCAAGATGGGCGGTGTTTTGTTCATGGCTCCCAATGAAATGCACCATGTGGAAGGGGTTTATTCCAGGAAATGCGGATTTCAGTTGTTTATTTACAATGCCTTCACCAAGCCCATCCACGTCGGGCGCTTCAGGGCTTTCATCAAGTTGATCGGTGAAGTCGATGAAGAAGAGGTCGAGCGCATCCTGTTTTTGCAGCCCAATCAAAAAGGCAACGTGCTTCACACCACCATCGGACATGGCATGAAGGCGCCTTTCGAGGTCGAGTTGTACGTGAAGTTTCCCGAGGGAGACAAGGTGGAGGTGTTCAATTTCAAGGTGGATGCCCATGGAAAAATTTCCTGATTGCGCCACCATCCTTTTCATTCAATGCAACGGGGTTCCGTGATGAAAAAAATACTGCTCCTCGCCCTGGCCGGCCTGATTGTATTGGCGGCCCAGGCCGCCACCGGATTGCTGGCGGGCCAAGCCGCCGCCGGAACACTGACGGGCAAGGTGAGCTTTTCCGGCAAGATGCGCAAAGCCAGGAAAATCAAGATGGGAGACGACGACTATTGCCGGAATTTTTACAAGGGCAAGGCCGCGCCGCGGTCGAAAAAACTGGTCGTCAGCCCCAATGGGGAGGTGCGCTGGGCATTCGTCTACCTCCAGGCTGGCGTCAAGGGGAAAAGCAAGCCCCCCAAAACCCCGGCCACCATTACCCAAAAGGGATGCCAGTATGCGACGCGGGTTGTCGGCATGGTGGCCGGCCAGCGCCTGGTGATCAACAACGGCGATCAAACCAAGCATAACTTCCATTTGCTGGGCAGGAACAAGTACAACCGCTCGGCCAGCCCGGGGCAATCAATCGAGCGCAAGGTGAGAAAGGCCGCCAAGCTCAAATTGAGGAGAGGCAAGAGCAGGGTCATGTCATCGGTCAAGTGCGACATCCACCCCTGGATGAAAGCCTATCTGGCGGTGATGCCCCATTCCTACTTCAGCGTCACCGGACCCGGCGGCCGGTTCGAAATCAAGAACGTTCCGGACGGCGAGTACACCCTGGCCGTCTGGCACGAAAAATTGGGCACCATGACTCAGAAAGTGACCGTGTCCGGCGGCGCGATGCAATCGGTTGATTTCGCCTTCTCGAAATAGCCGGGAGGGGTCATGCCGGCCCGCTGAACGGGCGGGTTCAAGGGCCCATGGGAGAATGGAGCGCGGCGGCATCAAGGCAGGGATGCCCCGCCGCCTGGGCTCCACGCCCTCGATTCATCAATTTTGTGGAGAAATTTCCAATGAGCCGACGATTTCAACGGACAGCCTTGTGGAGCGCGGGGTTGAGTTTCCTCTTTGCCGCCTTGGTGGCGGGCGCATGGGTCGTCAAGGCGCAGGAAAATTATTCCGGATGGTGGCTGCCGGTCAATATCGCCCCGGAATACGGCCAGCTTCAGGATTTAATGTTTAATATCTTTCTCGTCCTCACCTCGATCCTGGCCCTGATTTTCTATGCCCTGATGGCTTATGCCTTTATTTTCAATCGCGGCCGCAAAGGGAAAAAAGGTTTTTACACCCACGGCAGCCGGAGATTCCAGCTTGGACTGGTCGCATTTTTTACCGTGTTCGTGATCGGAGGAGAAATTTTCGTGCTGGGACAAGTCACCGGAGACGTGTGGGACCGCATGAAACAGGGAGTTCCCGAAAACGCATTGCGGATCGAGGTCATGGCCGAACAATTCGCCTGGAACATCCGCTACCCCGGCCCCGACGGAAAATTCGGGAAAACCGATCTGGAACTGATGGATGAGGAGAATCCGTTCGGGATCGATGAGGACGATCCCGCGGCAGGCGACGACGTGGTCACCGTGGGACGGCTGCATATTCCGCTCGATGTCCCCATTCACATCCTTCTTCGCTCCAAGGACGTGCTGCACAGCTTTTTTATTCCCGTGCTGCGGGTCAAGCAGGACGCGGTGCCCGGAGAGACCATCAATGTCTGGATGCGCGCTCTGAAAACCGGAAAATTTCAGATGGTCTGCGCCGAGCTTTGCGGACTGGGCCATACCGCCATGAAGGGATCGGTGGTGGTGGAGTCGAAGAAGGATTTTCAGGCCTGGCTGGAACAAGAGGCCGCCGTGGATTGAAGCCGCCGTGGTTCGCAGCCGCCATGAATTGGAGCCGCGGCAAGCCCCCGCGCAATGATTATCGCAACCCGAGAGGAAGGAAACCGTCATGACCACGATCGATGCAACGCCAGTGGACGCCCATGATTCGCATGCGGGGTTCTGGGGCGCCTACATATTTTCCAGGGATCATAAAACCATCGGGAAACAGTTTTTGTTCGCTTCGATGATTTTCATGGCCGTCGGGGGCTTGCTGGCCATGATCATCCGCTGGAATCTGGGCTTTCCCGACCAGCCCGTGCCTCTGCTCGGCTCCATCATGGGGGAGGCCATGGTGGACGATAAGGGAGTCATCCTCCCCGAGTTTTATAACGTCCTGTTCACCATGCATGGATCGATCATGATTTTCTTCGTGGTCATTCCCATGCTCAACGGTTGGGTCGCCAATTTCATTTTGCCGCTTCAGATCGGCGCGCGGGATATGGCTTCCCCCCTGTTGAACATGCTCTCATTTTGGTTTTTCGTGGTGGCCGCGCTGGTGGTGCTGTCCGGATTTTTGGTGGAGGGCGGGGCCGCCGCCACGGGATGGACCGCTTATCCGCCCTTGAGCGCGCTGGCCGGAATGGGGCAGACCCTGTGGATCGTCGGGGTCGCCATCTTGGGCCTGTCGTCAATCATGGGGTCGGTGAATTATATCACCACGGTGATCAAGCTGCGGGCGCCCGGCATGTTGATGATGCGCATGCCAATTCCGGTTTGGTCGGTTTTCATCACCGCTTTCCTGACCCTGCTGGCCACCCCGGTGCTGACCACGGCCATGGTGATGCTGCTGATGGACAACTCGCTGGGCACGAGCTATTTCCTGCCGCAAATCGTGGTTTCCGGAGAATTGATGGAGACCAGTGGAGGGAGGCCGGTGTTATTTCAGCACATTTTCTGGTTCTACTCCCATCCAGCGGTATACATCATGGTGCTCCCCGCCCTGGGCGTGGCGGCGGAGATGCTCGCGGTGTTTTCCCGCAAGCCGCTGTTCGGTTTCAAGACCATCGTCTACATGCTGCTGGCCATCGCCGCCATGTCGTTCATCGTGTGGGCCCACCACATGTATCAATCGGGAATGAGCCCCGCGGCGGCCAAGTGGTTCATGTTCTGGACCATCGCCATCACCATTCCCCCATCGGTGATTCTGTACAACATGGTGGTCACCCTGCTGGGCGGCAGCATCCGCTTCACCACGCCCATGCTCCATGGGCTGGGCTTCCTTTCCATGTTCCTGATCGGAGGATTGAGCGGTATATTCCTTGCCTCCGCCTTTACCGATATCTTTCTCCACGACACCTACTTCATCGTGGCCCACCTGCACTATGTGCTCTTTGGGGGAAGCCTCTTCGGAATCTTCGCCTCGATCATCTATTGGTTTCCCAAGGCCTTCGGAAAAATGATGAGCGAACGCCTGGGGAAGGTGCATTTTTGGCTGACCTTTGTGTTTTTCAACCTGACATTTTTCCCCATGCATTTCCTGGGAGCCGCCGGCCATATGCGGCGCATCGCCTATCCATTGAATTACGACCACCTGGTGTCCTCACAGCTTCTCAACACCTGGATCAGCGTCAGCGCTTTTATATTGGGGGCTTCCCAGCTCATCTTCTTTTATAATTTTATCGCCAGCATGCGCTCCGGAAAAGTGGCCGTGGCCAATCCCTGGGAGGCCAATACGCTGGAGTGGACGATCCACAAACCGGGTCACGGCAACTGGGGGCCCCAACTGCCCGTGGTGCTGAACGGCCCCTACGAATACAGCCACCCCGAAGTGGAAGCGGACTTTTTGCCCCAAACACAGCCTTTGAAGGCGGAGGGGTGATTGAGAGCTCCGAGGATCGATACCCACCCGGCAATTCCGCCGCCAAAAATTGAACGCGCAGCCCGCTACCGAAATTTTATCGCGAGGATTCCATGACGACACTAACGACGACGCCGCCAACCACGATGCCCCAAAACACGATGCCCCAAACCACACCGGCGGCCCCAGGCGATCAAGGCCGGTTGGGGAAAATGCACCTGGGCAAGCTCTTGATGTGGGTTTTTCTGGCCTCGGATGTGATGGGCTTCGCCTCGATGATCGCCGCGTTTTTCTATCTCCGCATTCAAACCGTGGGATGGCCCGTTTCTTCCGAACTGCTCAACATCACCCTGACCGGCGTCAACACGGTCTTCCTGCTGTCGAGCAGTTTCACCCTCGCCTGGGCCGTGGGCGCGGCCAGGAAGGACGATGCCAAGGGCGTTTTGCGCTGGCTGCTGATCACGATAGGGCTGGGCGGGCTGTTTCTGGCAATCCAGATCTACGAATACGTCGAGATCACCGCCGTGTTTTCCGCCGCCTTCGACGGACGCCCCTTCAGCGGGCATCTCTTCGCCTCGACCTTCTTTTTATTGACGGGCTTTCACGCGCTCCACGTCCTGGTTGGCTTGATCTATCTGTCCTGTCTGGTGCTCCCGGCGGTCCGGGGACGGTACACCGCGAAGGATAATGCCGTGCTGGATATCGCTGCCCTGTTCTGGCACTTCGTGGACTGGGTGTGGGTGGCCATCTTCACCTCGGTGTACATTCTCAATTGAGGGATCGCCCACCCGGCGGCCCTGGCCGCCGGGTGCCGGATACGGGCCTGTGATGCGGACCTGCTATGGGGACCTGCGATGCCTCCGCCGTGGACGATTCATAGCCGCGGGGCCGGTCTTCTCCAAGGGACCCCGGTGCACCAGTGTCCGGCGGAGGGGCTGGCGCATGGGTTTCCTTTCGCTCCTGGGGCTTCGCCGGTCATGGCGCCGATCCACTCATTGAGCGGCCCGCCATTCCTTGGCCATCCGCCCGGCTTCGGCGATTTGGCTGGAGAGCATTATTTTCTCGGCGGACATCCTGAGAGACGAAACCTGCCGCTTATGCGCCCCTTTGGCTTGTTGACCCGCCAGGATGAACCATTTGAGGGCTTGCACGATGTCCTTGGGAAATCCCAGGCCCGAGCGGTGCATCATACCCAGGTTCCCCATGGCGTAGGCGTTATTCCTTGCAGCCGATTTTTGGAAGAATTTCGCGGCGCGGGCCGGGTCCTTGGTCACGCCATCCCCCCCCAGATAGGACATGCCCAAGAAATACAATGCGCTGTGATGGCCCTTTTCCGCGGCCTTGAGGAACCACTTGAGGGCTTTTCGATGGTCCTTGAGCACCCCCCTGCCTCCCCTGTACATCCTCCCCAGGTTGACCTGCGCTCCGGCATATCCCTGCTCGGCGGCTTTGCGATACCAGTCCAGGGCGGTGCGAAAATTCCGATTCACGCCCCAGCCTCTGCGGTACATGATGCCAAGGCCGTTTTGCCCCTTTGCGTCTCCCTGCCCGGCGGCTTTGCTCAACCAAAAGACGGATTTGCCGTAATCCTTGGGCACACCCAGGCCCCTGGCGTATAATTTCCCCAGGGAACTCTGCGCCTTGACGTGTCCCCGTTCGGCCGCCTTGCGGTACCAGATGGCCGCCTGGGCCGGATCCTTGGACCTCCCCCGGCCAAACTCGAATCGTTCTCCCCTTTCAAATTGCGTCTTTGGACTCTCTTCCCTGGGCGGGGGCCGGACAACGGACTTTTCGGGGGCAGGCTTAACCGGCGCCGGTTTTTCGGTTACTGACTTTACGATCGACAGCTTTTTTTGCGGGGGCTTCACTCCGGCGCAGCCGGCGAGCAGTATCAGGCCGCCCAGCAGAGCGGTCATTCGCAGGAACGGGTGTCGCGGCATGGGCGCCCTTTCGGAAAGAAACCTGTTCAAAAAAGGTCATGGGGAGCGTACCACAAGGCAACAGGAACCAAACATGTTCCCGGAGGATGGGAAAGCCCCTCACCCCGCCATTTCCCCGCGCACGATGGCCGCGCCGTCGCTCAGGGCCCGCAGTTTTCCCAGGGAGACTTCGCGTGAAAGCGGCACCATGCCGCAATTGGTGCAGGGGATGATTTTTTCCACCGGCGCATATTTCATGGCCGCGCGGATGGTGGCGGCGACCTCTCCGGGGGTTTCAATCTTATCGGTGGCCACGTCGATCACGCCCAGCAGCAACTCCTTGCCCGCCAGCAGTTCCAGCACTGGCAGGGGCACGCGGGAGCCGGCGCATTCCAGCGACACCTGGTCGATGCTACTGCCGGCCAGCACGGGAAACGTCTGCTCATACTGGCGCCACTCCTCCCCCAATGTCCCTTTCCAGTCGTTGTTGGCCTTGATCCCGTATCCGTAACAGATGTGGATCGCCTTCTTGACGGTGATGCCCTCGAAGGCCCGCTCCAGGGCTTCGATGCCCCAGCCGGAGACCTCATCCATGTAGACATTGAAGGCCGGCTCGTCCAGTTGGATCACGTCCACTCCCGCCGCTTGCAGGTCGTGGGCTTCCTCGTTGAGCAGGCGGGCGAACTCCATGGCCAGTTTCGGGCGCTCCCCGTAGTGCTCGTCGGCGATGGTGTCCACGATGGTCATGGGGCCGGGCAGGGTGAATTTCAGCTTGCGGGTGGTGTTGGCCCGGGTGAAACGGGCCTCTTCGGCATGGATCGGCCCGCGCCGGGCGATGGGGCCCACCACCACGGGGCAGTCCGCCTGATAACGGTCCGCCCGGATGCCGATGCGCTTCTTGTTGACGAAGTCCAGCCCTTCGATGTGCTCCAGGAAGCCATGCACGAAATGCTGCCGGAATTGCTCGCCGTCGCTGACGATATCGATGCCGGCGGCCTCCTGTACCTTCAAGGCCACCAGCACCGCATCGCGCTTGGCTTGTTCCAGGGCCTCCCCCTCGAAACGCCAGGGCGCCCAAAGCGCTATCGGCTCGGCCAACCAGGCGGGTTTGGGAAGGCTGCCGGCAATGGTGGTAGGTAGCATGGGGTCTCCTCGAATGATTTTACCGATTCGGCGGGGATCCGGCGCCAGAATCATAATTCGGAGGAAACCACGGACCGCAAGGCGTGTCCAATGGAATGCACCGGACAGCCCCCTGCCTTTAATACGGGGAAAACCGGCCACACCTCCCCTCATTCACCCGGGTTGAACAAAGCTGGGTCGCACGGCAACCGCGGCCAAGCGGGCGCAGTGACCGCATGAATCGCAATCGGTCGCGTTGCATCCCTTGGGGAGCACCAAT
This sequence comes from SAR324 cluster bacterium, assembly GCA_022573975.1. GTDB lineage: Bacteria > SAR324 > SAR324 > SAR324 > JACQKK01 > JACZSY01. The sequence goes on from JACZSY010000029.1 coordinate 7,698, forward strand.
CCTTCCAAAGCTTTGTTGTCCATCACCCAGGGAAGGGTCGGGGACATCAACTCCGGGGCCTCTTTGAGCGCGCGCATCGAACGCCGCAGCCCGAGGTGGCGCAGCGCATCGAAAATCGGAAGGCGGCGGTGACGTGGTGGCCGGCCATTGTGACCAAGCAGCCGAAGCAGGTCCCCATCCCATTGTCTATTCGCATAGGCCACCACCCGCTCCACCAAGGCCTCCGTCGAACAGGAGCGGTCCACGATTTTAAACCGCTGTGCCCCCGCCTCGCGATATCTATCCAGGTCCTCCGGGCGAATAAAGTCGGACCGCACCAAATTTACAGGATGCTTCCGCTTTTCCTCCAGACACCATCGCACGCACGGGTCCAATGGCTGGGCGCCGGGGACGGATGAATGAGAGAGCCGGGCGGCGTGGGTGCGGGCGAGCGGACAGCGCAGGAGACAGCCAATGTTCACCGGCAATTCGATCAAAGCGCCGCATGCGGTGGCAATGTCGCGGATGCGCGGCAGGTCCCGGCAGACCACATGGGTATCCAGCGCCAGCACGTGACAGCCCAGATCTTCCCAGTACTTGGCTTGTTCAATGGTGGAAATTCCGACGAATACGCTGACACGGATTTTGAGCGTTGTTTCCCGGCAAAGTTCCGCCAACCATGGGTGTGCGATGGTCACGCCGGTTACGCCCATGTCCATCGCCTTGGTTAATGTCTTCCGGATGCGCTTTTCCAATGCGACACTCTCCTCCAATCCACTAAGGCAAAGAGGGTTGAGGAGGAGGTTGAAGCCTATTCCGAACCGCCGGCATTCTCCGACATGCCGCTCCAGTTGGCGCCAGGATACCGGGGGCGTTACGGCCCGGGGCCTCCCGTGTCCCACGGGGGTTTCGTCACAGGAACCAAACAATTCTTCCACCTCGAGGTCTTGAAGACGCTCCGGAAGCATGTCATCGAAGTTTGTTGCAACGGAGAACATTAGATTTTCCTTTCGTCTTGTCAGGTAAATCTTGTGGAATGGGGAAAAACACGTGTCCTTTCATATCTGCCCGGAAATGGCGGTTGCTGAATTGAAATTCCAAACAGGACGGAAAAATGCTTTCGCCAGGACAGAAACATTCCCCCATTATATGGTGACAATTCGATCTGAAAAAATCCTTGACCTGGATCAAAAAAAAATAAATTAATGCCTAGCCCTTTAGCTCCGCAATTTAGACAATAGGCTCAATGAAACCAATGCTTTAAATCTGTATTTCTAAATCGGTTGAAATTGCCCGGAATCGGGGAGGGCCCCCACCCCAGCCCTTTGGCAACGCTCACGAGCCGCACGTTGCTCCCCCTCGCCGCTGTGATTTTGAACAGCCCGCGGAGAAGGAAAATTCTTTGTGTTATCAATGATATAACTACGGAAGACGCCCTTCCCTGCATAGCAGGGATTGACCAATATCTCAATCGTTCGGTGATCGGTTGCCGGCCTTGCCCGGTGAATGGCATCGCATCCATCACGGCGGAAAGCGTCCGGATGGAAGCCCAATCGCGGGCGAGGCGGCGCCATCCCCACCCCTGGATGGCCGGGCCGGGCCTTCCTGATCGAACCGTCGAGGTTGTCAGGTTGTCATAAAACCCCGTTTGGTGCACATTAAAGATTGGAAGGGGGCGCGTAAACCGGTGGGATCACCGGATTCACACGCTGGAGAGATGCCGGTTTTCCGGAACCGGCCCAAGGCCATGCCAGGAGGCTGCGCCATGAACGCAATTTTGACCGATTGGTACCGGAGCATCAAAAGGCAGGTACGCATGCTCCGCCGTTCCCTGCGGGGAATTTTGCGGACTTACCTTTTCAAGCCCCGCAAAGGCCCGACGATCAGCCAGGGGTGGGTGCCGCCGGACATTCCCTGAAGGTTTGATCCTGTCCTCTGGGGGAAGGAATTCATGCAGGGGCGGGCTTTTCCTCCGTTCCTCCATCTCCACTCTTCCTTTTTTCCTATTCGCCCGGCTGTTCTCGTCCGGCGGCGCGCTCTCTTCCACGATGCGGCGTCCCAGCGCCTTCACCTCCGGAATTTCGTGCTCCTCCAGGGGTTTCATGTAGCGCTTGCGGGCCATGGCCTGTTCCAGGAAGGGCGCCAGCCGCTCCATCTTTTCCTGCTGCCGCTCGGCTTCGCGCGCCTTGAACTCTGGCATCACCTTGGCCCCGAACAGGTTCGGGGCCTCCATTATTTGCTCGTGCCGGTTGCGTCCGCTCAAGTGGATCCTGGTGCGGACAAATCCCGGGCAGAGCACGGAAACGCCGATGCCATGGGGTTCCAGGTCCTGCTTGAGGGTCTCGGACAGGCCCGCCACGGCGAACTTGGTGGCCACGTAGCCCCCCATGCCCGGCGGGGCGACGATGCCGGCCAGGGAGGCGGTGTTGACGATATGGCCGCCCTTTCCGGCGTCGCGCATGCGGGGCAGGAAGGCCAGCAGGCCGTTGATCACGCCCTTCAGGTTCACGTCCAGCACCCAGTCCCAATCCTCCGTGCGGGCCTGGTCCAGCGGACCGCCGCCCCCGCCAACCCCTGCGTTGTTGCAGACCACCTGCACGCCGCCGAAATGGGACCAGGCCCGGTCGGCCGCGGCCATCATGGCATCGCGGCCGGCGACGTCGAGTTCCACAGGGTTTGCTGAAACCCGTGGCGCAGCAGCAGCTTTTGCTGCCCGAAGGTGGGATAGGGCGGCGTGGTGAGCAGCTTCGCGTCCGCGTCGATCAATTCCCAGCCGTCCTCGCGCAGCCGCGCCTGCCAGGCGGCCACGGCGGGCCCGCGCACAGCCAGCCGGGGAGAGACATACTCCCCCGCCGCGTCGAACCCGCCATGCAACCGGTAGCCGCCAACCTCATGGGCGCTGGCGAAAGCATGGTCCCGGGCCAATTCGGCTTCGCTGTAGATCAATTGGGTCACGCTCCGATTCCTCGCTGTTTTACCGGAAGAGGACCTCCCCCCCCGTGCCTCGATTTACCGATGGACCAACGTAGGTTAAAGAGGATGACGATACAATCCGGTGCGGGGCTGGTATGCACTGCAGGCATCCAGGCACCACCCTATCGCATGGAAACCCCATGGGCCAGCCTCGGGCGCGAAATTACCACAGGGCGCAGGGGAAACGGAAACAATGGAGCCGGAACTCCAATTCGGCGTTGAGCCGCATCGGGGGATGCCTGATCGGGCTGGCCGTGGGAGCCTCGTGCCGGCGGGAACGCTGGGGAGCCGGCTGGCGGGGGGGGAGGTGGGAGCCTTCTGGCGGCGGAAACGGGGGAGGCCTTCTGGCCACTACGGTATCGGCCCTCAGGCAACCACCGTGCGGGTGCCCTTCGGGTTCGCGGGCGGGGAATCGACGGCAATCGCCTCCACGTTGAAGATCAGCGTGGAACCGGGCGGAATGGTGCCCACCTGGCGTTTGCCGTATCCCAGGCTGGGAGGGATGATCAGTTGGCGCCGTTCTCCGGGTTTGATGCCCTTCAAGCCTTCTTCCCAGCCCTTGATCACGCGCCCGGTGCCCAGGGTGACCTCGAAGGGGCGTCCCCGGTCGTTCGAGCTGTCGAACTTGGAGCCGTCCAGCAGCCAGCCGGTGTAGCGCACCTTGATCCTTTGGCCGTTGGTGGCCGAGGTTCCGCTGCCCTCCTTGACCACCGCCACCTTCAGGCCGCTGGACGAATCGCGGAACCGGGAATCGGGGAGCTTTTGGAATTTTTCGAAAAATCCCTGGTTGATGCCGCCGGCGGCCCGCTGCTGGCTTTTTACTTTCGGTTGGGCCTGCTGGCCGTTCGCGCTGGCGTTGCTGATGTGGGTTGGCATGGCCGATCCTCCGCACCGTTACGGTTTTGTGCTTGAAACGTGTTGAACCAAAATCGTGCCGACCTGGTTCGATCGTGTTCCTGAAAGGCGTTGGCGCTTGCCAGCGCGATTCATGGATTTCCAATGTTGGTTCAAGCAATTCCCGCACCAGACCGCCAATAAATCGTCATGAGCCTCCCCTTCGTGGTAATGAAGTCCCAAACCCGCGTCCGGGGAGGGTTCGCCGGTGTATCGCGATGGGGGCAAAAGAGAATGAGAGGAAAACGGGAATGATGAACATTAAAGAGGCGGCGGCGCTCATTCGCAATGAAAAGCGGCAGGGGCGCCGTGCTCCGGCATCCCTGCGAGGTCAATTGTCCCTGGAGGACAGCTATCCCGCGCAAATGGAGCTGTTGGCGCTTCACGAGGCGGGCGGCGAGGCGTTGGCCGGCTGGAAGGTCGGGCTGACCGCCAAGGCCGTCCAGGATCTGTTCGGATTCCATGAGCCGGCTTTTGGCCACTTGTTGAACAGCGGGAGGATGGAATCGGGCGCCGCCATCGCCGGCGCCTCGCTGATCGGCCCTCAAATTGAAGCTGAACTCTGCGTTGTGATGGGTGACACCCTGCGGGGCCCCGGAGTGACCCTGGCCGAAGCCCGCGCGGCCATGGGGGGGATTTACCCGGCATTGGAGTTGATCGAAATGTGGTTCAATCCCTCCGAGGATATTCCCTTGTTTTTGGCGGAAAATGTGGTTCACACGGCCTTCGTCACCGGCCCCGCGACCGCCCCTCTGGATGCCCGGCTGAATCTGCTGGAAACCACGGTGGAAGTCCTGGTCAATGGCGAACCCGTGGCGAGCGGAAAGGCCGATGCGGTTCTCGATGGCCCCGAAGGATCGGTGGCCTGGCTGGCGAACAAGCTGGCGGAGTTCGGACGTCCCTTGGAAAAGGGCCAGGTCGTGATGACCGGCTCCATGATCAAGCCTTATGCCATCGAGACGGGCGACCGTGTGGAAGCCCGCTTCAAGCCTTTCGGCCTGGTCGAACTGCTGCTGGAATGATCCCTGGGCGAAGCGCCGCCCGGCGGGAATCCCCCAGCTTCCATCCGATTTTGCTCTGTTCGGCATGTTTCACCACGCGCGAAAAATTTTCATTGAAACAACAGCACCACTTTCCGGTTTTCCAGGGCATAAATCAGCACCGCGCGCCCTCCGGGGGGCAGCGCCGTTTTCACAATTCCGGCGATGATTTCGGCGCGGTTGGGCACGGCCATCAGTTCCCGGAAGCGTCCCCCGGCAAAGGTGACGATGCGCAGGGTTTCCCGGCTGTCATCGGGTACGGCGAGATCCGTCACGCCGTCGCCATTGGCATCCAGCAGCGCCGACAGGTCCAGGTTGCGGGAACCGATGGCGTGATTGGAAAACCCCCTGGCCCGCAGCTTGACCACCAGCCGCCGCCCCTTCTTTTCATACAGGGTCAGGGTGCCGCCGATATGCGGAGTGAGGACGGCGGCAATTTCACGGCGCCCGTCGCCATCGAAATCGGCCACGCCCACCACATTGAGCCAGCGGTTGGACCGTCCAAAAGGCGCCGATTCGGCGAGCAGGGTGATTTTATCGCGTCCCACGGCGAACAGGGAGAGGGCGGCGCCCTGGCCGAGGCGGCTGCGGATGGCCAGCAACCGCTCCGGCCCCCCCGGTTTCAGCCGTACCAGCCGCACCCGGCGGTCTTCGAACACCGAATCGTCAGGCAGCCGGAATTCCAGGCGGCGTCCCCGGCGCGTTTCCAGGGCCAGGCCCGCCGCCTCGATGGCGTCCCCCAGGATGCCGTGACCATAGCGGGTGGTGGGGCCGATGAGCCAGACCCGCCGGACGCTTCCGCCGCCCTCGACGATTTCCCCGTCCGGGAGCATATCCGGAAAACGGAACCCGGCATCGGCGCCGCATGGGGACAATGGCGCCAAGCGCCATTGGGTTCCACGCCCCCGGAACCCGTATACCCGTCCGCTCAGCCCCCGCGCAACCGGCTCGGCCACCCCCCCGGCCACCAGCCCGCAGCGGGCATGGGTCACCGCGGCGATTGCCTCGGGCGCTTCCAGCACCACCCGCGTGAATTTCCAGGGCCTCCGCGCTTCCTGGGCCGCGGCCGGCGGATCCATTGGCGGCTCCTTGGAGAAAGCGCCCGATGGCGCGGCCAGCACCGCGGCCAGCAGGATTATGGCCGGGAACCATACGGACCTGGCTTTGATGCCAAAATGAATTGAGTGCGTCATCTTGCTCCCCTGAATGGGCGCCCTCCGGCGATGAGCGGCCACCGGTGTTGTTTTCCGCCTTTTTGGGCGGGCTGATTCCAGGTGTTTTCCATCATTGGTTTTTCCCGCATCCCCCATTTGGAATCGAAGTCCTTTTCCTTCCCCGGACAATGAAATATCATCACTGAAACGGATGCGCGCGGCCAACGAACCCCTGCTTTATCCGGTGTACCTCCAATTGAGAGTGCATTCCGTCAACTTGACATACCGCCCTCAATCCATATACTGGCTAACATGCGAGTTGTTGGCCATATTAATGCCTGAGCACACTGATTGATCATACCGCCGGAAAGACAGGCGTGGTTTGATCACTGGGCCGTTTAAACTACCGGTCGTTTAAACTACCGGCTGTTTAAACTACTGGGCAGTTTAAACAACACTGTTCAGGCGCGGAGAATGGCGCGTGTTTTCCCAAGGCCGAATGCCCCGGCGAAGACAACGTCCATTCAAAATCCATTACCCAAGACATCGCGGCATTTGCAGACCCCGTGAAAACGGAAGCAGCCCCCGGAAATGAGGGGTTGCCGGATGCGGTGCCCGGCCAAATATTGAACGCGCTTAAACCATCGAATTAATCGGTACAAAAAAGACCGATTTCCAGCATCGGAATTGGGAGGCATCCCATCAAGCGCATGGAGCACAAGGATCGTCGTATTTGAGCGCCGCCTGGAACCATCGTTTCGTTGACCGAGGAGCAAGATTTGACCACATCCTCCCATTTTTTCAAGAGGCCGCCCAAGGCGCAGGGCCTTTACGATCCCGCTTTCGAGAAGGACAGCTGCGGCGTTGGTTTCGTGGTGAACTTGAAGGGCGTCAAATCCCACGATATCGTCCTCGATGGCTTGAAAGTGCTGGAAAACCTGACCCACCGGGGGGCCACCGGGGCCGACCCCCGTGTGGGGGATGGGGCGGGCATGCTGATGCAGCTGCCCCACCGCTTTTTATCGGAGGCGGCCGGACCGCTGGGATTTTCCCTGCCCGATGCGGGCGCCTACGGCGTGGGCATGATCTTTTTGCCCATGGACGAAAAGGAGCGGGCCCGTTGCGAATCGATCATCAACGACAAGATCGGGTCGGAGGGGCAGAAAGTGCTCGGCTGGCGCACCGTGCCCGTGGTGGCCGGCGGCCTGGGCGAGGCCTCCCGGGAAACCCGGCCCTACATCCGTCAGGTGTTCGTGATTCCCGCCTCCGGCGAGCCGGATCAGGACAGCTTGGAGCGCAAACTGTATGTGATCCGCCGCCAAATTGAAAAAGCGGTCATGGCGGCCGGCATCGAGGACTTCTCCATTCCCAGCATGTCCAGCCGCACCATCGTCTACAAAGGCATGCTGACGGCCCTGCAACTGGAAACGTTCTACCCCGATTTGCACGACCCCGCCATGGAATCGGCCATCGCCCTGGTGCATGCCCGCTATTCCACCAACACCTTTCCCTCCTGGAAACTGGCCCAGCCTTTCCGCATGTTGGCGCACAATGGCGAGATCAACACCCTGCGCGGAAACATCAACTGGATGAGCGCCAGGGAGAAAAATCTCAAGTCTCCCCTGTTCGGGGAAGACCTGCCCAAGTTGTTTCCGGTGATCGACCCGGCCGGCAGCGATTCGGCCATCTTCGACCAGGTGCTGGAATTCCTGGTGCTCACCGGCCGTTCGCCCGCCCATGGGATGATGATGATGATCCCGGAGGCCTGGGACAACAATCCGGACATGGACCCGGACCGCGCCGCTTTCTACCAGTACCACGCCACCTTGCTGGAACCCTGGGACGGCCCGGCGGGAATGGCCTTTTCCGACGGGCAGGTGGTGGGCGCGACCCTGGACCGCAACGGCCTGCGCCCCGCGCGGATCGTGGTCACCAAGGACGACCGGGTGATCATGGCCTCGGAGGTGGGCGTGCTTCCGGTGGCGCCGGAGAACGTGGCCTACAAGACGCGCCTCCAGCCGGGGCGCATGTTCGTGGTGGATTTGCGCGAACAGGCGATCATCCCGGACGAGGAGGTCAAGCGCCGCGCCGTGGCCATGCATCCCTACAGGGAGTGGGTGGAGCGCTATACCATCCGCCCGGCGGACCTTCCCGAGCCGCCCCATGTGCACCAGCCGGACCATGCCACGGTGTTGCAGCGCCAGCAGGCCTTTGGATACACCAAGGAGGACCTCAAGGTGATCCTGGAGCCCATGGCGCTCACGGGCGCCGAGCCGGTCGGCTCGATGGGAATGGACTCTCCCATCGCCGTGCTGTCCAACAAGCCCAAGCTGCTGTTCGACTATTTCAAGCAGAACTTCGCCCAGGTCACCAATCCGGCCATCGATCCGATCCGGGAAGATCTGGTGATGTCCCTCACCACGTTTCTGGGCCGTGAGGGGGGGCTGTTGGACGAGGAGCCGCGCACGACCCATGTGCTGCACCTGCCCCATCCCATCGTCACCAATTACAACCTGGAACGTCTGCGGCATGTCTCCCAGGGGGATTTCCAGGCCAAAACCCTGCCCATGCTCTTCAGGGTCTCCGAGGGGGCGGCCGGGTTGGAAAAGGATTTGGAACAGTTGAACAAGCAGGCCGCCAACGCGGTGCGCCAGGGATATTCGCTGATCATCCTGACCGACCGCGGGGTGGACCCCATCCATGCGCCAATTCCCTCCCTGCTGGCCACGGCGTCGGTGCACCATCACCTGATCCGCGAGGGCACCCGCAACAACGTGGGCCTGATCGTCGAAACCGGCGAGGCGCGCGAAGTGCATCATTTCGCCCTGCTGGTGGGCTACGGGGCCACGGCGATCAATCCCTACCTGGCCTTCGAAACCCTGGTGGACGAGAACACCGGCCTCAAACGGAACAGGGACCAGGCGGTGCCCCAGCCGATCCAGAACTACCTCAAAGCCGTCAGCAAGGGCCTGCTCAAGATTTTCTCCAAAATGGGCATCTCCACCCTGCAAAGCTATCACGGCGCTCAGATTTTCGAGGCGCTGGGACTCAACAGCGAGGTGATCGACCGCTATTTCGTGGGCACCATATCGCGCATCGGCGGGGCCGGATTGAAGGAAATCTGCCAGGAGGCGATCAAACGCCACCAGGACGCCTATCCCGAAAGCGAGCGCGCCAACCCGTTTCTCCAGGTGGGCGGCCAGTACCAGTTCCGGCGGGACGGTGAATATCACGCCATCAATCCCGAAACGCTGAGCAATCTGCAAACCGCCGTGCGGGAATCCAGCCAGGAGCACTATGACCGGTTCGCCAAGCTGGTCAACAAGGCGGACCGCCAGATCGGAACCCTGCGGGGGCTGTTCGAGTTCAAGCCCAATCCCATTCCCATCTCCGAGGTGGAGCCGGCGGAAAAAATCGTGCGCCGCTTCGTGACCGGGGCCATGTCGTTGGGCTCCATCAGCCGGGAAGCCCATGAAACCCTGGCCATCGCCATGAACCGGCTGGGCGGCAAAAGCAACACCGGCGAGGGCGGGGAGGACCCCAGCCGCTTTACGCCGGACGCCAACGGGGATTCGCGCAACAGCTACATCAAGCAGGTGGCTTCGGGCCGCTTCGGGGTCAGCAGCCATTACCTGGTCAACGCCCGCGAACTCCAGATCAAGATCGCCCAGGGGGCCAAGCCCGGCGAGGGCGGCCAACTGCCCGGCTACAAGGTGGACCGCTACATTGGCTCGATTCGCTTCACCACCCCGGGCGTGGGCCTGATTTCCCCCCCGCCCCATCACGACATCTATTCCATCGAGGATCTCAAACAACTGATTTTCGACCTGAAAAACGCCAACCCCGAGGCCGATATTTCGGTCAAGCTGGTGTCCGAAACCGGCGTGGGCACGGTGGCCGCCGGAGTGGCCAAGGGCAAGGCCGATGCGGTGCTCATCTCCGGATATGAGGGGGGCACCGGCGCATCGGCCCTGTCCTCGATCCAGCATGCGGGCATTCCCTGGGAGTTGGGATTGGCCGAAACCCAGCAAACCCTGGTGCTCAACAACCTGCGGGGACGCATCCGGGTGCAGACCGACGGCCAGCTCAAGACCGGCCGCGACGTTGTGATCGCCACCCTGCTGGGGGCCGAGGAGTACGGCTTTTCCACCGTGCCCCTGGTCGCGCTGGGGTGCATGATGATGCGGGTCTGCCATCTCAACACCTGCCCGGTGGGCATCGCCACCCAGGATCCCCGGCTGCGCAAGAAATTCACCGGCAAACCCGAATATGTGACCCGCTATTTCTACTTCGTGGCCAAGGAAACCCGCGCCATCATGGCCGAACTGGGGTTCCGCACCATCGACGAGATGGTGGGGCGGGTGGACCGGCTGGAAGCGCGCAAGGCCATCGGCCACTGGAAGGCTCATGGACTGGACCTGAGCCCCCTGCTCTACAAGCCCGAGATGCCTCCCGAGGTGGCCACCCACAAGGTGGAAAGCCAGGACCATGGCATCGCCGAGGTACTGGACCACCAGCTGATCGAACTGGCGCGCCCGGCGCTGGAGGAACGCAAGCCGGTCTATCACGAGTTGGACATCTCCAACGCCAACCTGACCACCGGCACCATGCTGGGCAGCAGGGTTTCCAGGAAATATGGCCTGGAAGGGCTGCCGGACAACACCATCCATTTCAAGTTGACCGGCTCGGCGGGACAGAGCTTCGGGGCGTTTTTGCCCAAGGGCATCACCTTCACCCTGGTTGGGGACGCCAACGATTACACCGGCAAGGGCCTCAGCGGGGGCCGGCTGATCGTGCATCCGCCCCCCGGCTCCACATTCGTCCCCGAGGAAAACATTCTCGTCGGCAACGTGGTGCTGTACGGCGCCACCTTGGGCGAGGCGTTCTTCAACGGCCTGGCCGGCGAGCGCTTCTGCGTGCGCAACAGCGGCGCCAATACCGTGGTGGAAGGCGTGGGAGATCATGGCTGCGAGTACATGACCGGGGGACGCGTGGTGGTGATCGGCCCCACCGGGCGAAATTTCGCCGCGGGCATGTCCGGCGGCATCGCCTATGTCCTGGACGAAGACGCCCGCTTCGCCAGCAGGCTCAACCCGGCCATGGTCGAGCTGGAAGCCCTCGAGGATGACGACGTGGAATTTGTGCATGCCCTCATTTCCCGGCATGTCCAGTATACCGGCAGCCCGAAAGGAAAACGGGTGCTGAACGCCTGGAAGGAAAAGCTGGCACAATTCATCAAGGTGATGCCGGTGGACTATAAACGCGTGCTGCTGGAAATGGCCGAGGAACAGAAAGAGATCGCCTGAATGGGAAAACCGACTGGATTCATGGAATTTGAGCGGGCCAAGCCCATCCGCCGGCCCGTGGCGGACCGTCTTGGCGATTTCCGGGAATTCGACCTGACCTGGCCCGATTCCCTCCTGGCCGAGCAGGGCGCCCGCTGCATGGACTGCGGCGTTCCCACCTGTCATGGCGACTCGGGTTGCCCTTTGGGCAACCTCATTCCGGACTGGAACGACCTGATCTTCCGGGGGGAATGGGAGCGGGCCATCGAGGAATTGCACCGCACCAACAACTTTCCCGACGTGACCGGACGGGTCTGCCCGGCGCCCTGCGAGGTGTCGTGCGTTCTGGCCATCAACGAGGATCCGGTCACCATCAAGGCCATCGAAAAATCCATCATCGACCGGGCCTTCAGCGAAGGATGGGTGCGCCCTCAGGTGGCCCGCCAACAGACCTGGAAGCGGGTGGCCGTGGTTGGCTCCGGGCCGGCGGGGCTGGCCGGGGCGCAGCAACTGGCCCGCATGGGCCATCAGGTTTCCGTGTTCGAGAAAAGCGACCGGCTGGGCGGCCTGCTCACCTATGGCATCCCCCATTTCAAGCTGGAACCCGAAATCATGGACCGGCGCATCGGCCAGATGAAGGAAGAGGGGGTGGATTTCTACACGGATACCTGTGTCGGCCTGGATCTTCCCAGCGAAGAGTTGCGGGCCTCCTTCGATGCGGTCTTGTTGGCCGGCGGCGCGGAATTCGCCCGGGAACTGCCCGAGGACATTGAAGGGCGGGAGCTCAAGGGAATTCACCTGGCGATGGAATTTCTGACCCAGCAAAACCGGCGCGGGTTGGGAGACATCATCCTGCCCAACGAGGCCATCCTGGCCACCGGAAAGCAGGTGGTGATCCTGGGCGGGGGGGATACCGGCGCGGACTGCCTGGGCACCTCACACCGCCAGGGGCCCGCGGGGGTGCATCAATATGAGATTCTCCCCAAGCCTGCCGTGGTGCGCACGGGCACCTCCCACGAGGAAGGCGGAGAGCGCCGCTGGAGCGTACTCACCAAGGGTTTCCGGGGTGAGAACGGCCAGCTCAAGGAACTCCATGGGGTGGAGGTGGAATGGATACCGCCGGAACCGTCCCAGGGCAACGGGGCACGGCCCGCCATGCGCGAGATTCCCGGCACGCAATTCACCCAGCCGGTGGAACTGGTGCTGTTGGCGATGGGCTTCCTGGGCCCTGTCCGTTCCGGCCTGCTGGAACAACTGGGTGTCGCCATCAACGAGCGCGGCGCCGTGCGGCGCGATGAGAATTTCATGACCTCCGTCCCCGGCGTATTCGTCTCCGGAGACATGACCCGCGGCGCCTCACTGGTTGTCTGGGCCATCGCCGAAGGCCGCGAGGCCGCGGACGGCATTCACCGCTACCTGATGCGGGACGCCTGAGATTCTGCCAGGGTAGCGTCCCTCCGGGTTTTCATGTCCTCCCAACTCCGTCAGCAAGCCCTCTCCCTCTACCAATCCGGTCTGGCCGGCATCACGCCCGGCGCGCTGGTGCGCGATGCGCTTTCCCTGGATGGCCATACCCTCGTCCTCAACTTCCTCGACCGGAAGGAACGGGTGGCCCTGCCCCCGCGAGGGCGGGTGTTGCTGGTGTCCGTGGGGAAGGCGGCCGTGTCCATGGCGGTGGAAGCACGGCGCATCTTCGCCGATGGAATTGCCGGGGCCATCGCCGATGGAATTGTCGTCACCAAGCACGGATTCGCCAGGGAGAACGGAGCGGCCGGGGATTCCTTGCCCTGGCCGGTGATGGAAAGCGGCCACCCCGTTCCCGACGAGGCCGGCGTGGAGGCGGCCAGGGCCGTGACCGCGTTGCTGCAAGACACCGGGCCGGACGACACGGTGCTGGTGATGGTCTCGGGCGGCGCCTCGGCCTTGCTGCCCGCTCCGGTGGAAGGCATTACCCTGGCCGACAAGCAGGCCTTGGCCGGCGCCATGCTGCGGGAGGAAATGGACATCCACCAGATCAATGCGGTGCGCAAAGCGGTCTCCCGCCTCAAGGGGGGCGGTCTGGCCGCGCTGGCCGCGCCCTCCCGCGTGGTGGGGCTCTATCTGTCGGACGTTCCCGGCGACCGGCTGGCCAGCATCGGCTCCGGGCCGACGATTCCGGAAGCGGTGGATTTCCCGGCCGTGGTGGCCCTGCTGAGGGAGAAAGGTCTCTGGGAGGACGCTCCCGAATCGGTGCGCGAAGTGCTCGAGGCGGGCCGGACGCCGCTCCGCGAGCCCCCGGCGGTGCTGATCAACGGGCTGATCGGCGCCAACCGTCACTTGTTGCGGGCCATCGCGGACGCCGCCGGAAAAAGGGGGATGCGCACCGCTGTGCGCACGGAACCTCTCACCGGAGCGATACAACCGGCCATGGCCGAATTGCTGGCCCGCTGGCGGGAACACCTCCGCCGGGAACACACCGGCCAGGCGAAGGGAAACGCCCCTGTTTGCCTGGTCAGCGGTGGGGAAATCACCCTCCAGGTGACCGGCGGCGGCATGGGCGGACGCTGCCAGGAGTTGGCCGCGAGGATGATGCCGCTGCTGGAAGATGGGGAGGTCTTCCTGGCCGCCGGCTCGGACGGCAACGACGGGCCCACCGACGCCGCCGGGGGAGTGGTGGATCGGGAAAGCTGGTCGCGGGTGCTGGCCGGGAACCTGCCCTATCAAAGCCTGCTGGACGACAACGACAGCTATCGTCTGCTGGAACGATCGGGAAACCTGATCAAGGTTCCGCCCACCGGCAACAATGTGATGGACGTCTATCTCTTCCTGGCGGGGGAAACGGAATCCGGAAAGTGAAAGGAATGGGGGCCGCCCGGACTTCCGGGCCTCCGGGGGGCTGGAACGAAAAAAAACGGCGGCATGAGCCCATGCCGCCGTTTTTTGCCCAAAATCCTACGGACAGAATTGCCGCGGATCAATAAAATACGCTCAGGTTCTGTCCGTTTTATTCGTGGAGGTTTCCGCGGTGGTAGTCCTGGTCTTGCCCGAGCAATCGCCGAAAGCAAAGGCCGCTTGGGCCATCATGCCCAAGGCGAACACGCTCAAAACGGAAAGGATCAACAGTTTTTTCATGGGGTCTCCAAAAATAGAGGAGGGAGAATTTCAACCGATTACCGGAACATTATGATGGTGGGGTTGATAAATGTCAACAATTTTCCGCATTGTTTCGTCCTTAATCCATATACCGGCCCAACCGCACGGCGGACAACCCCGGAGCCAGGTTCCGCCCTGGCATGACCAGGACGCAATTGTCGAACGGGGTGCGGATTTCCTCTTTTCCGTCGTATCCGATCAGGGTATTGCCCTTGCGGATCACCTCCAACCCCTGATAATTTTCCAGAAAGCGGAAATTGTTCGTCTTGATGGTGATCGGATCGCTCACATCGATCAACTTTTGTTGCAAGGGCCGGCTAACCTTGAGGTGGGCCTCCATGAAGGCGGGATCGGCCACACCGCAAAAATCCAGGAAGCGCAGGGTGGTTTCGATCGCCACCGCCACGCTGTTGCGCTCCCAATGTTGCCCGCATTCCACCAGCATCGCCGCCTTGGGGCTGGACGGATCGTCGAAGTCCTGGAAATCGCGCATCCGTTTTCCTCCATCGTGCCCTCGGTCCCGCACCAGGGTTCTCGGGTAGGCCATGACTCTTCCCATGGCCACCGATTTGTCCTGCATTCCACACATCAACAAAGGGGGGGAGTCCAGGTGCATCGAATGAATGTCCAACAGAAAATCGGCGGCCAGAACCAGAGGCGCCAACTCCCGCGCCCTCGACAATTCCAGGGAATCCCGGGTAGACTCCAGCACCTTCAGTTCCCACACCCGGTTGAAGTCCTCGTCCACATACCTGGAGGCAAATGGGTCGGCGGGATCGAAGCGATCGAAGGCGGCCACGTTGGCCATGCTCAAAGTGAGCTTGCCCCGGGTTGGGCGCAGATCGCGCCGAAAGAAAAAATCGAGCGCATGGGCGCCGCAAAGTTCATTGCCGTGGGTCAGGGCGTTGACCATCACGTTGGGTCCTGGCAGGCCACTGTCGAAGGTCGTCACATACTCCAGTCCCGTGTTTCCTTTTCGGTAGGGAGAGATATCCGGGGGTAAAATTTCAATTTTGAAATTTGGCGGCGATCCGGCCGGCATGGTCGTCGTTTCCTTGGGATGCGAGGTGAGGGTTTTCGAGGTAAAAAAATATTTTACCGCTCATCCGGGCTTCAATCCGGGAGGGCCTGTGGGAAATGAACGGCCTCGCCGCAATCGGCGAGGCGGCAATGCTCCGGCTTTTTTTTCGCCGCCGAACCCCGCTTTTTTCTCCGGAAACGGGAAAAATCGCGGAAAGTCCAAAAATGACCCTACCACACTCCGAGCCATTGCAAACCACCGATAATATCGACGGGGTATTGATTTGCCGCCATCCGGAGCAGAACCGGGCGCCGGTCGTATTCGATTCTCCTCACAGTGGCCAATCCTATCCGTCCGATTTCCGGGCGGCGCTCCCCATGGAGATGCTCAGGAGCACCGAGGACCGGTTTGTGGATGAGTTGTTTTCCGCCGCTCCCTTGTATGGCGCCACCCTGCTGCACGCCATCTTTCCCAGGAGTTATATCGATCCCAATCGCCATCACCTGGATCTGGACGCATCCCTGCTCGCCGAACCCTGGCCGGAGGAATTGCAACCGGGCAGTAAAACCGCCAATGGAAAAGGGTTGATCCGCAGCCGGGCGATGGGAAAATCCATTTATGACCGGAAGCTTTCCCTCGCCGAGGTGGAGGGCAGGGTGGAAGCCTATTGGAAGCCCTACCAGGAGACCTTGTCCGCGCTGCTCACCCGCCGCTGGGAGGAATTCGGGGCGGTGTGGCATATCAACTGCCATTCCTGGACGCCGCCGGACAAGGGGCGGGACGGCAATCCCGTGCGCCATCTCGATTTTTGCCTGGGAGATCGGGACGGCGCCACCTGCGACCCGGAATTCACCGCCTTCGTCGCCGAAACCCTGGAAGGGATGGGGTATGTGGTGCGGATCAACCGGCCATTCAAGGGCATGGAACTGATCCGCCGCAACGGCGCCCCCGAACGAGGCCGCCACAGCCTGCAAATCGAAATCAACCGCCATCTTTACCTGGAGCCGGAGGGATTCGGGAAAAGCGGGGGGTTCGCTCAATTGAAGGAAAATATCGAACGCTTGATCTCCGTGATATGCGATCGGGTGAAGCCGTCCTGATCACCCGGCGCCTTTTTCATCGTCGCTCCCATCCGGCGAATGGTATAGAATAAGGCTGGCCGGCCCCTCTCTCCGGTCTATACAGCGGGGGGGGGGGATACATAACCATCGTTTT
>JACZSY010000249.1 GCA_022573975.1 SAR324 cluster bacterium
TTTCAATATCTTATTAAAAGTTTGGATCCATTTTTTCCAAAAAATGGTCTGGGGGTGTGGGGGATGAAATCCCCCATGCATTTAGTTGGTCACAGGCTTTTTAAGGTTCAGGCTAAATTTTGTTACCACGTAACCGATTCAAATTTCAAAGGAAACAGGAGGCCAGGCAGATGAACAAGGAAAATGATCTTCAACTGGCGGGACAGATATCCCACCTGCGGCCGCTGGGATCCCTGGCGGAAAAGGTGCGCCCCGGACATACGGCCCTGCTGGTGGTGGACATGCAAAACGATTTCTGCGCCCCGGGGGGACTGGTTTCCCAGGACGGGCGTGATATATCCGCGGCGGAAGCCCTGGTAAAAAGGTTGCCGGCATTTATCGCCGAGGCCCGCGCCGCCGGTGTGCTGGTGGTGTTCGTGCGGTGCCTTTACACCACGGCGGAAAATTTTTACCTTTCCGATGTCTGGCTGGAACAGGCGGCGCGCAAACGAAAAGGGGGGTACACGCGGATTCCGGTTTGCCGGGAAGGATCGTGGGAGGGGGATTTCAGCGGGGACGTGCGCCCGGAAGCGGGGGATCCCGTGGTGACCAAGCACCGCTACAGCGCCTTCCACAACACGGATTTGGACACCATCCTGCGGGCGAACGCCATCAGAACCCTGGTATTGACCGGCGTGGTCAGCAATGTTTGCGTGGAGACCACCGCGAGAGAGGGGTTTGTCCGCGATTATTATATTGTGGCCCCGGCCGATGGCGCCGCCGCCTATGTGGAAGCGGACCATCTGGCCACCATGAGCAATATAGACAGGTTCTTCGGCGAAACCACCACAACGGCCGAAATTTGCGCCTGCTGGCAATCCCAGGCGAGCCAAAAGGCCAACACGGCGTGAACCGGACAACGGCAGCGCCTGAAATTCGAGGAAAGCATTCATGACGGACCCGATCGAGGGAGAAAAATCTGAAGTTCGCGACGGCATGCGAATTGACTGGGATGCCCCCATCCGGATGGATGACGGCATCGTGCTCAGGGCCGACGTGTTCCGCCCCGCCGATGAGGGGGAATACCCGGTCATTCTGTCCTACGGCGCTTTTGGAAAAGGGCTGGCCTTTCAGGAAAGCAACACCAGCGCCTGGGAGCGGATGACCGCCGCCTACCCCGAAACCGCACAGGGCACCAGCAACGCTTACCAAAACTGGGAAACGGTGGATCCCGAAAAATGGGTGCCGGACGGATATGTCTGCCTCCGCATCGATGCCCGGGGAGCTGGGCGCAGCCCCGGTTTTCTGGACCCCTGGTCGCCCAGGGAGGCCCGGGACATTTTCGACTGCATCGCATGGGCCGCCGTCCAGCCCTGGAGCAATGGCAATATCGGCATGAACGGAATTTCCTACTACGCCATGAACCAGTGGCACGCGGCCGCCCTGCGCCCCCCCCATCTGAAAGCCTGCTGCATTTGGGAAGGATCGGGGGATTATTACCGTGAACAGATGCGCCATGGGGGGATCTATTCGCAATTTTCGGAAAACCTGTTTCCGCGCGCATTTTACCGCGCCCAGCACGGCCTGGGTAACCGGGGCATGAAAAGCAGGGTCACTGGCGAATGGGCCTCGGGCCCGGAAAACCTTTCGGACGAGGAACTGGCGGCCAACCGGGTGGACATGGAAAAATGGGGCCTGGAGAGGGTGCTGGACTCAAAAGACCACCGGGATCGCAGCGCGAAGTACGACCAGGTGGTGGTGCCGTTTATTTCCAGCGCCAACTGGGGCGGACAGGGTCTGCACCCGCGGGGAAATTTCGACGGATTTTCAGCCTCGCCTTCCACTCAGAAATGGCTTGAGGCGCATGGGGATACGCACTGGTCCCATTTCTACACCAACTATGGCCTGGATCTGCAAAAGCGGTTTTTCGGTCACTTCCTCAAAGGCGCGGACACCGGATGGGAGCAGCAGCCAAAAGTGCTGTTGCAAATCCGCCATCCGGGCGAAAAATTCATCCCCCGGGCGGAAGAAGAATGGCCCCTGGCCCGCACCCAATGGACCAAATACTACCTGCATCCCGGCGACATGCGCTTTGGAACCAGCGAACCCGGCACGGAAAAAAAGCTCGACTACGATGCACTGGGCGACGGGTTGCTGTTCAAGACCCCGCCCCTCGCCGAGCCGCTGGAAATCACCGGACCCAGCGCGGCCAAACTCACCGTTTCGTCTTCCACTGAAGATGCCGACCTGTTCGTGATCCTGCGGGTGTTCGATCCGGAAGGGCGCGAGGTGACTTTTATCGGCTCCAACGATCCGCGCACTCCGGTGGCCAATGGGTGGCTGAGGGCCTCCCACCGCAAGTTGGACCAGGGAAAATCGAAACCCCACCAGCCCTACCACAGCCACGACGAGAAATGGCCCTTGACCCCCGGCGAGCCGGTTGAGTTGGATATCGAAATCTGGCCCACCTGCATCGTCGTGCCGGCGGGCTATACTTTTGCAATTCACGTGCGGGGCAAGGACTACGAGAGCGACGAGCCCCCGTTGGTGCTGCCGGGCCTGAAATACACGACCACCGGCGTCGGTCCGTTCCTGCACAACAACCCCAAGGACCGGCCCCCGGAAATTTTCGGAGGCGTTAACACGCTCCATTTCCAGCCTGGCAAGCAGCCCTACGTGCTGCTCCCTGTCATTCCCCCCAAATAGGCGGCGGCCAAATTTTCACGAAAAAAAAGGGCGCATTGGAAACACGAGATCCAATGCGCCCTCAATGGCTGAAAGCGATTATTTCAAACCCAGCCGCCTTTTGGCTTCATTGAGATACCTGAAGTCGGTGTGGTCGGCGGCCACGACCCGTTTTTTGATCACCCCCAGCGAGAGCAACATGTCGATATTGCGCTGCAACGCCTTCATGTTGGGCGTGGCGGTGGGGTTGCGGTAAAAATCCTTTTTGGTGAACGCGAAGGATTTGTAAATCCTGACCGGACGTTTGGTGAACTTCGCCGTGATTTTGGAAGCCTCATCATGATTCTTCGGGTCCAGGAACCACTTCAAGCCAATGAGATAGTCTTCCATGAAATCGGTCACGGCAGCTCTGTGTTTATTGAGGAACTCGGTGCGTCCGATATTGAAAATCGACTGCACAACGCCCATGGCGTCTTCGGGCTTGAAAAGCCGCCGGATGCCGATTTTCTTTTCCATGAGATAAAGAAATGGCGGCACGGCGGTGACCAAATCGGCCCTGCGGCTCTTGAGGGCGGCTCCCATTCCCGGAACCCGGACTTCCACCACCGTATAGTCCTTTTCCTCGGTCAACCCGGCCTTTTTCAAGTTGGCGACCATGGCGTAGTGAAATCCTGTACCGCGGGCGGGTACGGCCAGCACTTTGCCTTTCAGGTCGGTCAGTTTTCTGATGGGGGAGTCAGCCAGCACGACATATTCAGGCCCCTGGTGTCCCTTGCTGCTCCATTGCGCCAGGCCGGAGATGATTTTGATGTCCAGGCCGCCGTTGATGATGGCATTGGAAAAGGAACTGAAGCTGGTAAAGGAAATATCGACTTCCTTGGCGGCCAGCGCCTGCAACGCCAACGAGGATCCCCGAATAAAAATCAACTCAATGGTGTAGCTTTTACCGTAGTTCTTTAAAATGCTCTTATGTTGAAAAAAAAGCGGGTAAATAATACCCGGAATAATAAAATAGGAAAGTCTGATCTTGACCGGCGCCGCCTGTGGAGACGCCGTAAAGGCGGTCAGCGCGATAGCGAGTGCCGTGATCAGTAAAATAAAACGCTTTTTCATCGTTACGTCCTCATTAATTGGAATTAGACAACCATTTCTTCCTGCTGAACTTCAACGTGCCACACTAACACTCTTCTGCGCAGCAATTGAAGACCTTTCATGGCCAGAAATCCCAAGATTCCAATCACGATCAGATTGGCGAATGTGCGCGCCGGATCGGCCAGCCGTGAGCCGGCCATCATGGCTCCACCCAACCCCCCGCCTCCGGTGAGCATTTCCGAGATCACAATGACGATAAACGCGATCGGCAGCGCCACCTGCAGGGCCGTAAACACCTGGGGCAGCGCCGCCGGTAAAATCACCCGCCAGAGCATGGTGTGGCGGTTCGTCCCCAAATTTTCCGCCGACCAGATGAGGTACTTATCCACCCCCTGGGCCGCCGCCCAGGTGCCCCCAATGATTGGGAAAATGCATGAAAACGAGGCCATCAAAATTTTCGGGGCGTCGAAAAACCCAAACCACAAGATAAAGATCGGCAAAAAGGCGATCTTGGGCGCGGGAAAACCCACCGAAACAATCGGATCAAAAAACCACCGCACGATATGGATTCGGGCCATCAAGATGCCAATGGACACCCCCAAAACCACGGCGATCATATAGCTGATCACCATGCGGTAAAGTGTACCAAACAGGGCGGCCACCATCAGGCCAGAGCTCATGTCTTCGACAATCCTCAAGATGACCTTGCTGAACGGCGGCAGCAGAAAAGAGGAGACCATGCCCGTGCGGGCGGACACTTCCCAGGCCACCAGGATCGTGACGGGGAGCACCGACATGACGCCATAGCGGATCAACCGATTTTGTTTCATCCCATCACCCCTCCCTGTAACGCAGCAGGTAACGCATCATCCAGAGATAAAACCGGTCGGTGGCGAACCCGAAAAATATGACCATGAAGGCCACCGCGAACATGCCCGGATACTCCCCGGAATCCCCCAGGAAAGCAATCAGGAAACCCATACCCTTCCGGGCGCCCACCATTTCCGCGCTGATGAGCAGGACAAAACTAATGGCCAGCGAAATCCGGATGCCGCTCAAAATTTCCGGCAGGGCCGCGCGAAAAATGACGTGGCGCAGCATGCCCCACCGGGTGGTGCCCAGGCTTTGGGCGGACCAGATCAGGGTGGTTTCCACACCGCGGGCGCCATTGAAGGAACTCAGCAACACCGGCAGCAGGCAGCCCAGAAAAATGACGGTGATTTGCGCCGAATGGCCAAAACCCAGCCAAATAATGATAACCGGGATAAGGGCGGACTTGGGCAGCGGGTAAAGAAAGGTCAACATCGGTTGCAGCAGCAGCTCCATCCACTTGGATTTTGCGATCAGGATTCCCAACCCGATGCCCACCAGGATGGCCAGGCCAAGCCCGGAGGCGGCGCGCATCAGGGAAAAGGCGGCGTGGACCACAAGATCGTCGTGCAAAAGCATTTGCCACCACTTGATGGCCACCTCCTCCACGGCGGGGAGCATATCCGGCGACACCAGACCAAACCGCGAGATGATCACCCACGAAATCAGCAGCAGCAAGAGGGGGGAATATCGGATGGCGAGGTTCATCCGCTGGCTATCCCCGAGGCTTGCTGGGCCTCCTCGCGCACCAGTTCCCAAATTTCCTGGCAGTGCCCGGCAAACTGCTGGCCGCGGGTCACCTGCAGCGTCCTGGGCCGGGGGAGGTCGATGTCGATCACCGCCTTGACCCGGCCGGGCCGGGCCGTCATCACAATGACCCGGTCGGACAGCAGTACGGCTTCATTGACGTCGTGGGTGACAAACATGACCGTCTTGCGGCGGCTGCTCCAGATATCGAGCAATTCTTCCTGTAATATGGCCCGGGTCTGAGCATCCAACGCTCCAAACGGTTCGTCCATCAATAGTATGTCGGGATCGGTCACCAGAGTGCGGGCAATGGCGACCCGCTGCTTCATGCCCCCGGAAAGCTGTGACGGAAACGCATCTTCAAACCCGGTCAGCTTCACTAGGTCGATGAATTTTTGGGCCAGCTCAACCCGTTGGGCGGGGTCCACCTTTTGCCTTTCCAGACCGTAGAGCACGTTCTGGCGAACCGTTTTCCAGGGAAACAACGCGAAATGCTGAAATACGATCCCCCGGTTCGGAGAGGGGCTGGAAACCGGCTGGTTGTCCACCTCGATCCGGCCTTCACCCAAGGGCAGAAAACCACCCACCAGATAAATCAGAGTACTCTTGCCACACCCGCTTGGGCCGACGATGGTCACGAATTCGTCCTTCGCGATTTCCGCCGTTATGCCGTCCAACGCACGGACCGACTGCCCGCGGGGGGGAACATAGGTGTGACCCACGCCGTCAATTACAATTTTCTGAGTAGCCATTTTTTCTCCATGTCCCCAAAACCGGCCGGCCCGAAAAAGCACGGCCTCGGATCTCACTGCCTTAAACCCTGATGGGGAGGTTTGAAGAATATGTACACCTCCGCGAAATAACAAGGCGGAAGTTGAATTGTACCTGTGGTAAGAGAGGTAAAAAAATACCCCTCCTGGTAATGCCGGAAGGGTCCCTTAATTCATATAACGAGACCTCTGCATTACCCTGTCGAACACCCATCACTTCGGTTCACAGGGCGATATTCGCTCATAATGCCGGTAAAATCATTTATTTCAGCAC